>CBJMMB010000309.1:0-3000 GCA_966430775.1 uncultured Dyella sp.
CGTCCCGAATAAGGTTTGTCATGCGCACGCGATTTCCAGCTTGAGCCATCGAATTCAATGCCGCCGAATCCGAGCCATTGTTCACCGCCGCCGTCAAACCAGATCAAATCAAGTTGGCCGTAGTCCGATGCCAGTTGCTCGATTTCCTTGTGGTACTGCTCACGCATCGCCTCGGCGGATTCAAGGTAAAGATCAGGGAAAAAGTACCCGGGAAAACGCCAATCGAGCGGGGAGTAATACAGACCTGCACGCATCCCCTGCGCGTGCGCCGCGCGCATGTACTCGCCGACGATATCCTGATGTGCGGCCGTACGCATCGAACTGAAGTCGTTCGCATGCGAATCGAACAATGAGAAACCGTCATGGTGGCGCGCAGTCAGCACCATGTATTTCATGCCGGCCCGCTGGGCCGCTTTCACCCACGTTTCGGGCGCATGGGGATCCGGCTTGAATGCGTCCGCGAGCTTTGCATAGTCGCGATGGGGAATGCGTTCGTTGAACATGGCCCATTCGCCGTGGCCTAGCACGGAATAGATCCCAAAATGGATAAACATGCCGAATCTTGCTTCGCGCCACCAATGAACGCGCTGGTCTGCGTCAGGGCCTCTACGCACCTCTGACAATCCGAAAGGAGGCGGCGGGAGAGCGGTGCTTTGGGCGTTTGCCGATGCGCTGGCCGAGGGCCGCGCGGTGTCTTTTGTATGGGTAACTGCTGACGCTGGCGCGGTCGCCGAGGCACAGATCGGAGCCCATAGAAGCAGCGCATAGACGAGAACTCGAATGCTATTCATAGTAAGCCGAAATGTGATGGGTGATCCGCGGTGGACTCTTCAAGTTCCTTGGCGAGGCGAGTGCAGGTTGAGTGCAAACCCTGAAAAATGTCCCCATGTTTTCGCCGATATGTTGAGCGAGTCGCGCGCTGGCACCTCGCGCCTAACCGCTCATGCCGCCTCATCGTCATTCCGGCGAAGGCCGAAGCGCTTTACAACAGCGAAGCTGGTCAATCCATGCTTCGTACTGGCGATGGATTCCGGCCTTCGCCGGAATGACGACTCAGTTCAATTTAGCGATCTATCAGCGGGAAACCTTCTTTTTTTCTGCAAGCCCCAACCTGCACAGCACACGCAATGCGCGCACTGCGTTGCTCCTGCGGCACTCTATCGTTCGCCGCCGGATGCCGCATTGCGAAGAACACAAAAGACGCTTGCGAAAATTGAAGCTGCGCAGCAGCAATTTCACGGACAGACGTGACGGGTAGTGCCGTGCGGCAAGACAACAGCGTCTTGCCGCACGGAACGCTATCGACTTGGGCTTAGCGCAGCGGCGTGCCGCCCGACTTCCAATAGTTGATGGTCTTGTTGATCAGGTTGCCGCCATCCGTTTCTGGCGAGGTCTGCTCTTGCTGACCTGCACCGAACATCAGGGCGACGACATGGGCGTCGGCGACCTCATTGATGTGCGTGAAGAGGTAGTCGACCTTGTTGTCCTGATAATGGTTCTGGGTGTTGTTCTGCTCCATGTTGCCGAGCGGAATCTGCCAGATCACCATCGGCTTGCCCACGCCTTCGGTAATGGTCTTGATCGAATCCAGATACGTGGCAAAGCTCTGGTCGTTCCAGTATTGACCTGGGTTGTTGTGTTTCTCGTACCAGGCAGCGTCGCGATCGGAGGCGTCCGTCACCAGGAAGTCCTCCTTGCCTGCACCAAGCGCGCTGTAGAACTGAGCGCAAATCCTCGCAGCGCCGGGTTGTTGGTAGTTCCAGCACGACACATGCAGCCCCACGGTGGCGTTGCGTGCATAGGTATGCACCATGGAAACCAGGCATTGCGCCAATCCTGCTGCGCTGTCTTCCTGAGTGCCGCAGTCGGCTGGATCGGCCTCCCTGACCTTGGCCGCAACCTTGTGCGGATTGACGTTGATGGATTGCACGTAACCCCAGAAATCCGGCTCCAGATGCACGATCGCGCGCGCGTCGCCGATCTTCTCGAGGAAGAAGCGGAAATCGCTCAAATAGCGCGCAAGCAGGGCAGCATTCTGGATGGCCTGCACTTCGCCCGGGCCATCTTTCTGACCGATGGCGTCACCGAGATCGCGTAGCGAGTACCAGGTCCAGAAGGGAATTTGCGGATGGGCGGCACCCTGCCAGGTGGCCTGAGCATCCGTATTATCGGTGCGGGTGACGTAAATGCCCGATGCGGACTGGTTCCACGTTCCCCAACAACCCCACCAGGGCGTCGCATTGCAGTAAGTCCAGCAATTGGCATAGCAGGCGGGAGCAACGGCGGGCTGGCTGTGCAGGTACGCATAGCGCGCATCGAACGGTGCCGCACCTGCGGTCGAATCGGCGAACGATCCGCCGATCAGGATTTTTTTGCTGCCCATGAAAGACTTGCTGAACGCACGGGAGCTTTTCGACGGCGGCGCGCAGTTTTCCGCCGTGGGAATCAGATACCAATGCTGGTTCGGCCACCACGCATCGTTGTTATGGGTGATCGTCGAGGAGGCATTGTTGTCGTTGATGCTCAACAGCTGCTTCGAATAGCTGGAAATGATTTTGAATGCGCCGCTGCCTGTGGCTTGCAGCATCCAATGCTGGTTTGGCGAGTTTCCGTACTTCCACTGCCTGACCGGATCTCCGCTCTTGGTCGACCAGCCGAAGTTATCCAACGATTTCTGGTTATACGCCGACAGTATCGACCAGGAGCCGTCGGACAGTTGCGTGAGCGTCCACTGCTGATTGGCCTGGCACGTGGACGGCCATTGATCGATATTGCCGCCATCCTGGTTGGACCAGCCCCACACATCCAGATTCAAGCCGCTTTGTTCGTTGACGATGCTATAGGTCTGCCCGCTGACCGGCTTGTTGTCCCAGCCTTGCGCGTAGGCTGTGCAACAGGACAGGACGGCCGCGGCAATGCCCAGCGCCCATGTGGGCATGGGTTTGCCAGAGAGAAGCCTTCGAGTAATCACGTTCGAACCTCCAAGTGCATAACATAGGT
>CBJMMB010000310.1:0-2992 GCA_966430775.1 uncultured Dyella sp.
GTCTCGGAGGGACCGCTAGGCATCGAACTCAGCGCAGACGGCAAGACCTCATTGTGCATCGGCCCGACCAACGAAAAGCCTGCACGTCTTCACCTGGCGTTCGTCGCCGAGAATCGTCAGCAAGTCGATGCGTTCCATCGGGCGGCGCTGGATGCTGGCGCAAAAGACAATGGCGCACCTGGTCTGCGCCCAAATTACAGCGGGAAGTACTACGCGGCGTTCGTCATTGGTCCGGACGGACACAATATCGAAGTGGTCTGCCACGAGCCCGAGACCTGACGTGCATCTGAGCTTCGGTAACACGCTGAAGCAGCGCCTCGGACAATCTCAGTAAAGACAGCAATGGTTCGCCTTATTCGACCCGCCGCTGGCTACGAAATAACAAGCGCATTTGCCCATTCCTCCGAATGAGCACTCGGGCGCCGACAGCGTGATCACAGCGCGCCGCCTTTACGGAAACCAAAGCAACACATTGTCACCATAGACCGGTCCTGTCCCTTGAGGAGTTGCGTCATGAGCATTCGCAATGTGGCCGACGTACTGGTCGAAACGCTGGCACAGGCCGGGGTGAAGCGGATTCATGGGCTGGTCGGCGATAGCCTCAACGGCATTACCGAATCGCTGCGGCGTCGCAAGGATATGCGATGGATTCACTACCGCCATGAGGAATCGGCTGCGTTCGGCGCGGGGGCGGAAGCGCAGTTGACCGGGCAGTTGGCGGTGTGTGCGGGCTCGTGCGGGCCGGGCAATCTGCACTTGATCAACGGCCTCTTTGACGCACACCGTTCGCGCGCGCCAGTGCTCGCCATCGCCGCGCACATTCCTTCCTCGGAAATCGGCAGCGGCTATTTCCAGGAGACGCATCCGCAGAACCTGTTCCGCGAATGCAGCCATTATTGCGAACTGGTCAGCAGCCCGGCGCAGATTCATCACGCCGCGGCCACTGCCGTGCGCACGGCGATCGGCCAGCGTGGCGTGGCCGTGTTGGTGATTCCGGGCGACGTAGCGCTGGCGGAAGCCTCCGGCGCGATGACGGGTGGACTGTTGCCCGCGAGCCCTAAGGTTGTGCCGGCCGATGCGCAGCTGGACCAGCTCGCCGAACTGCTCGGCAACGGACGCAAGGTGACGCTGTTCTGCGGCCGCGGTTGCGCCGGCGCGCACGATGCGGTCGTGCGCCTGGCCGAAACGCTCAAGGCGCCGGTGGTGCATGCGCTGGGTGGCAAGGAATATGTCGAGTGGGACAACCCGTACGACGTGGGCATGACCGGATTGATCGGCTTCAGCTCCGGCTACGAGGCCATGATGGGTTGCGACACGCTGTTGCTGCTCGGTACCGATTTCCCCTACCGCCAGTTTTTCCCCGAGGAAGCGAAAATCTGCCAGATCGACCTGCGCGCGGAAAACCTTGGCCGCCGCTGCCGCCTCGATCTTGGCCTGGTCGGCGACGTTGGCGCCACCATCGAGGCGTTGCTGCCGCGATTGAAACCCGCCGCCAACGACAGTCATTTGCAGGAGAGCCTGCAGCGCTACAAGAAAGCGCGCGAAGGCTTGAACGATCTCGCCATCGGCAAGCCCGGCAGCAAGCCGATCCATCCGCAATACGTCGCCAAAGTGGTCAGCGATGTGGCCAGCGAGGATGCGGTGTTCGCCTGCGACGTCGGCACGCCCACCATCTGGGCCGCGCGCTACCTGCACATGAACGGCAAGCGCCGCCTGCTCGGCTCGTTCGTGCACGGATCGATGGCCAATGCCATGCCGCAGGCGATCGGCGCGCAAACGGCCTTTCCCGATCGCCAGGTGGTGAGCCTGTCCGGCGACGGCGGCTTCGCCATGTTGATGGGCGACCTGCTCACCCTGGTGCAACACCGGTTGCCGGTGAAGATCGTGGTGTTCAACAACGGTACGCTTGGTTTCGTGGAGCTGGAAATGAAGGCTGCCGGTTTCTTGCCCACCGGCGTGGCGCTGGACAACCCGGATTTCTCCGCGCTGGCGCGCGCGGCGGGCATCTACGGCGTGCGCGTGGAAGATCCGGGCGACCTGGAGAAAGCGGTGCGCGAAGCCTTCGCGCACGATGGCCCGGCGCTGGTCGACGTGGTCACCAACCGGCAGGAACTGTCCATGCCGCCACGCATCCAGCTAGAGCAGATGAAGGGCTTCAGCCTGTGGGCGTTGCGCACGGTGATGAACGGCCGCGGCGATGAATTGATCGAGCTGGCGCGCAGCAATCTGCTGCGATGACGCCGCGCTGTTTTTCAGCGGAATCCCACTCGGCGCAACAGCTTGCCCATCACGTCCCTGCACGTGCGAATACGCAACATGAAGGTCACGGCAAAATAGATGACGCCATAGGTCGCAAGCACGAATACGGCGGTGACGATGGGACCGGCAGCGGGCAGATAATGCTCGACCACACCGGCAGCGCAAGCGGCGGCAGCCGCCGCCGTCCACAGCTTGGCCATCAAGGACAGCGTGACGCCGGTTGCGCCGAGTTTCTTGTTCATGCCCCGGCGCAGCAGATGAAACTCGATCCAACCCGCCACGCCTGCGGAAGCGGTCAGGCCTACCGCGCCCCACTGCATGGAAATGCCCAGCACCTTGGGAATGATCAAAGCACTGGCCAGGCCGAGCACGGCGGTGAAAGCCAGGCGCACCAATGCGAACCGCAACGGCGTGCGCGTATCGCGCATCGCGTAGTACGTGGAGGAATACAGACGTCCAAACGTGGAAGCCAGCAACCCTACCCCCGAACCGGCCAGGATCGCCCACACGTAATACGAATCCCTGGCGGTAAACGCGCCGGATTGATACAGCGCCGCCACGATCACGTTGCCCAGTGCGAAGAACGCCATCGCCGACGGCACGATGAAAAAGGCGATGCGCTCCAGGCCGTTGTTCAAGCGCGTGGAAAGTTTTGCAGCGACCTCTTCATCTACATGATCACCGGCCATGCGCGACAGCGTCGGCAATTCCGATGCGGAAATCGCCATGCCGA
>CBJMMB010000311.1:0-2980 GCA_966430775.1 uncultured Dyella sp.
TCAATGCTTCGCCGGCGGCGGCCCCTGCACCACCTGCATCAGGTTCTCCGGCTTCAGGTATTTCTTGAACGCCACCTGCACCTGCGCCGGCGTCAGCGTGAGGTAGTGCTTGGCGGCCACCATCGGCTGATCGAGCGGCTCGCCGTGCCAGGCCCAGTCGAGCAGCGAACGCGCGATGCTGTTGATGCTCGACACGCCTACCGGAATGGAGCGGATCTCATACTGGCGAGCGTTGTCCAGTTCGCTCTGCTTGATCGGCGTGGTCTGCATGTCGACCAGGTTTTGGCGAATCAGCGCATTGACGGGTGCGACCTTGTCCGGGTCGCTGCCGTACTGCACGAAGAAGATCGAGCGCGAGCGGTCGAAATGGATGCCGGAACCGGCGCCGTAGGCGTAACCGTGCTTGACGCGGATGTCGGTCATCAGGCGTGAGGCGAAGCCGTTACCGCCCAGCACGTTGTTGCCCAGCTGCAGTGCGTAGCGATCCGGATTGTGCATGTTGAGCGCAAGCATCTGGCCCATCAGCACCTGATCCTGCGAGGCGTAGGGGTTGTCGATCACCACGTAGCCGGTGGGGTTCACCGGCACCGGTTTGGAGACCACGTCCGGTTTGGCGCCTTCGGCTTTCCATTGTCCGAAGTAGCGCTGCACGGTGGCCTTGGCCTGTGCGGGCGTGACGTCGCCGACCACCACGATGGTGGTGAGATCGGGGCGATAGGTCTTGGCGTGATAATCCTTTACGTCCTGCAGGCTCAGCGACTTGATCGACTCGGGCGTGGGCAAGCGCAAGTCGGGATCGCCGGCAGGCAGCAGGCCAGCGCGCAACGCCTTCATCATCTTGAATTGCGGCGACTGCATCTCGCCGGCCAGCGCGCGCGCCAGCGTTTCCTGCTGCACGTCGAAGCCTTCCTTCGGCAAGGCAGGGTGCAGTTCGTTGTCGGCCAGCAATTGCACGGCGCGATCGAACTGGTTGCTGAGCGCGGCCACGCCGAAATCGGTGCCGCCGTTTTCGGTGGCGGAAATATCGTCCAGCGCCTTGTGGAACGCATCGCGGTCCAGCGTGGTGCTGCCGTAATCGAACAGCGAACCGAGCAGGCGGGCCACGCCATCCTTGCCGGCCGGTTCCTGCAACTTGGGATTGTTGTCGATGTGGCCCACCACGGTGACGGTCTTGCTGATGCTGGCCGGCTGCACGATCAGGCGGATGCCGTTGTCGAGCTTCATTTCCACCGGCGCCAGCGTCCAGCGCGGCATGTCCAGCTTGCTGAGTTTTTCTTCAGCCCATTCGGGCAGCGGCGCATCCAGGCGCTCGTTGCTGTTGAACGATTCGGAACCGCCGAAACCGCCGCTGTCCGGCGGACGCTTGCCGTTTTCATCGGGCGTAAGCACGACGGTGACGCGCTCGTTCGGTTTGAGATATTCGCGCGCCACGCGATTGACGTCGTCGACGGTGACGTTGCGGATCTGCTCTTCCGCTTCCTCCGGCGAATTCAGGCCCATCCAGGCGATCGCCTGCGACCAGGCGCTGGCGAGCGTCACGGCGCTGTTCTTGTTGAACTCGGCCTGCGCGATTTCGGAACGCTTGGATGCTTCGACCAGGTCGGTGGGGGCGCCGTTCTTGAGGAGATCGTCGATCACGCCATCCAGATCGGCCTGTGCCTTCTTGGCGTCGCCGCCCTTGGGAAAGCCCACTTCGATCACGCCGATGCCGCCGTAACTGAAAGGCTGCAATTGCGCGTTGGTGCTGAGCACCTTGCCTTGCACGGCGAGTGCGGAGAGCGAGCTGCGCGCATTGGTGAGCACGTCCAGCAGCACCTGCGCGGCGGCGTTGTCTTTATCCATCATGCCCGGCATGCGATACATGAATTGCACGGAACCCGTGCCCCGCGGCGTGGTGGAGGCGATGGTTTCCGGCTTCACCGGCTGCAGCTTCACCGGTACGTGTTCGGGCAGCGTGCGCTTGGGAATCGTGTCGAACAGCTGCTTCACTTTCGCCAGCGTCTGCTGCGGATCGACATCGCCCACGATCACCAGCAAAGCGTTGTTCGGTGTGTACCACTCCTGGTAGAACTTCTGCAGATCCGCGGCGGTGGTCTTGCCGAACGAGGGGCGCGTGCCCAGCGGATCTTCGGCATAGCCGGTGCCGGCATAGAGAATGCGCTCGGCCTTCTGGAACGCAAGAAACTCCGGTTCGGAAATATCGCGCGACACTTCCTGCTCGATCGCGCCGCGCTCGCGCTCCCAATCCTGCTGGGTAAGCAGCGCACCGTTCATGCGCGTGGATTCGATGTGCAGCAGCAAGTCGAGATAATTCGACGGCGCCACAAAGTAATACTGCGTGGCGTCGTTGGTGGTGAAGGCGTTGTTGTCGGCGCCCATTTTTCCGGTCATTTCGTTGAGCTGCCCGCCAGTCATGCCCTTGCTGTCGCGGAACATCATGTGTTCCAGCGCATGCGCGGTGCCGGGAAAGCCTTCCGGTGTCTGGTAGCCGCCGGCCAGATAAGTGATCTGCGTCGTGACCATCGGCGACAGCGTTTCGCGCACGATCACCACGCGCATGCCGTTGTCGAGCGTGGCGCGCAGCACGTTGCTGTCGTTGGCGACGGCCTTGGCGGCTGCCGGCGCGTCGGCGCGGGCGGGAAGGCCGGCGGTGGCCAGGCCCATGCCCAGCAAAATGCTCCATGCCAGTGTCTTGAACGGGCTCGACGTCATGTTCGAATTCCTTGTTGAAGAGTGCGGAAGTAGACCGCTGGATGGTGCCATAGTGCCTGGTGCAACCTAAGTGCCGGAAGAGACACGCGCGCGACGGCTGAAGACAGGGTATCGTGCGCACATCGCAGTTTCCCCGACTCACAGGAGCATGCCTATGTTGGTGGTGACGACCGAGAACGTACCGGGCCATCAGGTGGTCCAGGTGAAGGGCCAAGTGTTCGGCGTGGTGGTGCGCAGCCGCGGCATCGGCGGCAACTTCGTGGCCGGC
>CBJMMB010000312.1:0-2980 GCA_966430775.1 uncultured Dyella sp.
ATGCTGATCGTGGTGAACTTCCAGTCGTGGGTGGATCCGTTCGTGATCATCACCGCCCTGCCGGCCGCGCTGGCCGGCATCGTGTGGACGCTGTTCGTCACGCATACCACGTTGTCGGTGCCGGCCTTGACCGGCGCGATCATGTGCATGGGCGTGGCGACCGCCAACTCGATCCTGGTGGTTAGCTTTGCGCGCGAGCGCCTCGCCGAGCATGGCGATGCGATCAAGGCCGCCTTGGAAGCCGGCTTCACGCGCTTCCGTCCGGTGTGCATGACGGCGCTGGCGATGATCATCGGCATGCTGCCGATGGCGCTGACGCACGAACAGAACTCGCCGCTGGGCCGCGCCGTGATCGGCGGCCTGCTGTTCGCCACCTGCGCCACGCTGCTGTTCGTGCCGGTGGTGTTCAGCCTGGTGCATGGACGCGAACAGCGTGCTCCCTCTGATGTTTCCGTATCGGGTTTCCCTCATGTCGCATAACCCCGCAAACGTACCGCTGATACGCAAGCCCAGGCATCTGAAAACCATCGGCATCGGCGCCGCACTTGCCGCTGCTCTAGTGGTAACGGCGGGGCTGGCGGCGCGCCGCCACCAGCATCAGGAACTGGTGCAATGGACCGATGCGCAGCTGATTCCCAGCGTGCGGCTGGCGCCGGCGATGGATCAAGCCAGCGCGCACGCCATCACCCTGCCCGGCCATCTGGAAGCCTGGAACAGCGCGCCGATCCATGCGCGCGTCGGCGGTTATCTCAAGGCCTGGTACAAGGACATCGGCGCGAAGGTCAACGCCGGCGACGTGCTTGCGGTGATCGACACACCCGAACTCGACCAGCAACGGGAGCAAGCCAAGGCCGTACTGGCCAAGGCGCAGGCCAATGCGCATCTGGCCGAATTGACCGCGCAACGCTGGCAGCATCTGCTCGGCTCCGATTCGGTTTCCAAGCAGGAAGCGGACGAGAAAGCCGGTGATGCCGCCGCGGCGCAAGCGACCGTGCTGGCCGCCAAGGCCGACGTGGATCGGCTCGACGCGATGGAAAGCTTCAAGAAAATCGTCGCACCGTTCGATGGTGTGGTCACTGCGCGGCATACCGATGTGGGCGATCTCATAACAGCCAACAACGAAAGCGGCCCGGAACTGTTCACCGTCGCCGACACCAGCCGCATGCGTTTGTACGTGCCGGTGCCGCAGGCCGATGCGGGCAGCATCAAGCCCGGCATGAAAGCGACGCTTACCGTGCCCGAATGGCCCGGGCAACGCTTCACCGCCACGCTGATCGGCAACTCCGAAGCGATAAATCCCAGTTCCGGCAGCTTGCTCGCGCAGTTCGAAGCGGACAACACGAACGGTGAACTCAAACCCGGCGATTACAGCGACGTGCAATTGGATATCCAGGTCGATCCGCATCGCGTGACCATTCCCTCTACGGCGTTGATCTTCCGCTCGCACGGACCGCAGGTCGCGGTGCTCGGCGCGGACGCACGCGTGCATCTGCGCAAGGTGCACGTGGCGCTGGACCTGGGCACCACGCTGCAGATCGATCAGGGCCTGAGCCCCGCCGATCGCGTAATCGAGAATCCGCCCGATTCATTGATGGACGGCGACCAGGTTCGCGTGCAAAGCGACAACGACCAGAATGTGGCGATGGAGGGCGGCCATGCGTCGGCAGGTTGAGACGCTTTGCGCAAGCATCGCCGCGTCATTGATCCTGAGCGCCTGCTCGCTCGCGCCTGCCTATCACACGCCATCGCTGCCGCCCGTGCCGGATGCGTTCAAGGAAGCCGGCGCCGAGTGGAAAACTGCTACCCCAGCCGATCGACAGCCGCATGGCAACTGGTGGGCGATCTACGGCGACGACACGCTCGACCGACTGGAAACCAGGCTGGATACCGACAGCCCCAGCCTGGCCGCCGCGCTGGCGCGTTACGACACCGCGCGCGCCTTCGAAAGCCAGTTGAACGCCGGCCTGTTTCCGCGCCTGGGCGCGCTCGCCAATCCCATGCGCAACCGCCAGTCGGACAATCGCCCGCTGCGCGGCAGCAAGCAGCCCAACGAATACGATGCCGATACCGTCGAGGTGGGCCTCAACTACGATCTCGATCTGTGGGGCCGCATTCGCAATGAAGTGCTCGCGGGCCGCGCCTTGTCGCAGGCCGCGCAGGCGGATCTCGCCACCGCCAAGCTGAGCCTGGAAGCGCGGCTCGCGGACGACTACGTGCGGCTGCGCGGCTACGACCAGCAGGCGGTGATTTTGCAGGACACGCTCAAGGCTTATACGCGTGCGTTGTCGTTGACCGAGAACCGCCACCAGGGCGGCATCGCGTCCGGACTCGACGTATCGCGCGCGCAAACGCAACTGCACGATGCACAGGCGCAAGTCACCGACGTGCAGGCGCAACGTGCGTTGACCGAGCACGCCATCGCCAGCCTGATCGGCGAGCCCGCATCGAGCTTTTCGATCACGCCGGTACAAGTTCCGCTATCCGTACCACTGACACCACCAGGCGTGCCTTCGAGCCTGCTGCAACGCCGTCCCGATATCGCCGCAGCGGAACGCCGCGCGTATGCCGCCAATGCAGGCATCGGCGTGGCGCGTGCGGCATTCTTTCCCGATATAAGCCTGTCGGCGGCCTACGGTTTCCAGGACACCGGCAGCGGCAACCTGCTTACGCTCGGCAACCGGTTCTGGTCGCTGGGCCCGTTGGCGGTGTTGCCGCTTTTCGATGCGGGCTTGCGCCAGGCAAAGCTCGATCAGGCCAAGGCGGAATTCGACGCCGCCTCCGCGAACTACCGGCAAACCGTGCTGGATGCATTCCGCCAGGTGGAAGACGACCTGGTACTGCTGCGCGACCTGGGCACGGAAATGGAACAGGAAGACCAGGCGGTGGCCTCCGCTCAACAAACCATGACCATCGCCACCAACCGCTACCGCGAAGGCATCGTCAATTACCTCGACGTGGTCACCGCGCAAACCGCCGCGCT
>CBJMMB010000313.1:0-2979 GCA_966430775.1 uncultured Dyella sp.
GATCTGGCCAAGGTCGACAGCACGGCGAACCTCGTCTACATCACGCCGAATCTTTGCCATGACGGCCACGATGCGCCGTGCAAGAACGGCGAACCGGGCGGCCTGATTTCCGCCGACGCATTCCTGCGCACCTGGGTGCCGCGCATTCTCGATGCACCGGCGTTCAAGAAAGACGGTCTGCTGATTGTCACCTTCGATGAAGGCAATGACGGCAAGACTTGCTGCAACGAAAAGCCGCTTCCTGGCGGTCCGCAACCGGGTGGACAGATCGGCCCGGGCGGCGGGCAGATCGGTGCGGTGCTGCTCTCGCCTTTCATTGTGCCCGGCACGCAATCGGACGTGGCATACAACCACTACAGCTTGCTGCGCAGCCTGGAAGACATGTTCGGGCTATCGCATCTGGGTTACGCGCAGGACAACCAGTTGCACACCTTCGGTAGTGACGTGTTCACGGCGCGGCCGGACTCGTCCAAATAAAACGCGCAACTTGTCGTGCCGTCGTTCCGATAGCTGGCCAAGCAAACTAAAAATCCACCGCGCCGCTCAACACATACGCCCGATGATCGTTCAGCGGCACGAACGTTTCATCGAACGTCGGCGCATACAGCTTGCGCGCCAGCAGGTTCTTCACGCCCAGCGTGATGCTCCAGCGCGGCGTGCGATAGAACACGTTCATCGCCACGTCGGCCTGCCCAGGCACATTGATGTACGCGCTGCCATCGGACATCTGCCCCAGGCTGCGGCTGCGCGCGAGCACGCCGCCGGCCATGCCGAAGCCACGCAACGAGCCGCTCTGGAAACTGTAGCTGGCCCACAGGTTGAACTGTTGCCGCGATTGTCCGGTCGCGGGCGTGCCGTCGTTGTTGTGCACGGATGCGCGCGTGTAGGCAGTGCTCAGTTGCAGACCTGGCGCAAGCTGTCCGTTGAACTCGATTTCGAAACCCTGGTTCGATTGGCCGGGACCGTTGACGATGTAATACGGCGGCTGCAGTGACACCAGGTCGCTGCTGTGATCGAGCATGATGCGGTATGCGGCCACGGTGAGCCGCGCGCGATCCTGGAACAGATCGAACTTCGCGCCGGCTTCAAGTTGCCGCGACAGCGACGGCGGCAACGGGCGGCCGTCCTTGCCCAGATATGTGTCGGGCTGGAATCCGTTCGACGTATTGGCATACAGCGCCATCTCCGGCGCCAGCTTGTAGACCACCCCGAAATTAGGCACCCAGCGCGATTTGCGCAGATCCCACGGTGTGCCGTCGGGGTGCGTCGTTTCCAACTCATAACTGGTGCGCCGCCATGCCAGCAGCACCTGCCACTGTGTGCCCAGGTTCATCTGATCCTGAAGAAAAATACCGTGGTCCGTAGTCCAGCCCTGGCCGGAAAAATGGCCGGTGGCGAAGTCATCCGGCAGCAACGCGGAAGTCGGTGAAGGCAGTGGCCCATCTGCAAAAATGTTGTATGCCATGCCGTTGCCGCCGTTGCTGAAGGCATCGACGCCATTGCCCACCTGGACGCGCGAATAGTCAAAGCCCAGCACCACCGCATGTTGCAGCCAGCCATGCCCGAACGTGGCGGTCACATCGTTTTGCAGGGTGTAATACGCATCGGACGAACGATATTGCTCCGCCACTGCATTGGTGTCGCCGGAAACCTGGATACCGGACAGCGGCCAGTCCTGCAGGTCGATCGCCTCGCGCACATATTGCGCCCGGCTGCGAAACGACCATGTGTCGTTGAAGCGGTGCTCCAGCATGTAGAACAAGCGCCGCGTTTCCACCGACGTATGATCGTTGGGGTTGTCCAGCAGCAGCCCCGAGGGCGACGCGGTGCCTACGGTATCGCCCAACAGAATGGTGTGATCGGGGATCGGCATGCGATTCATCATCCACGACACACCGGTGATGAAGGTCGTGTCGGGCGTCGACCATCCGATCGATGGCGCAACATAGCGATTGCGCTGCCCGCGCATACCCTGCGGCGTGCGGTCGGCCATGTCGCCGTTGACGATCAGGCGATAGGTCAGCGACTTGCTGTTGTTCAATGGACCGGCCAGGTCCAGGCCAAGCTGTTTCTCGCCATGTTCGCCGAACGAAAACGTAAGCCGATGGACGGGATCGCTCTGCGGCTTTTTCAGCACCACGTCGATCAGGCCGCCAAAGTTGTTGTACGCGGAGACGTCACCCAATATGGCCTGCGGCCCCTTCAATACCTCGACCCGTTCCACCCCGATCATCGGCGGATAATCGCCCACGCCCAGCACGTTGTTGGGCATGCCATCGGTCATGCCGTTGCCGGTGATGAAGCCGCGCACGGCAAAAATCGGCAAGCCGCTCGAACCCTCGACATACTGCGCGCCGGCCACGTTGCGGATGGCGTCGGCAATGCTCTGTACCTGCTCCGATTGCAGCAGGCTCTGCGTGACGATGCTGACCGATTGCGGCACGTCGATCGGATCGGCCACCGTGCGCTCCGGCCCGCTGCTCACGTCGGCCATGAATTCGGCATCCCGGCCTACCAGGCCGATCGCCTGGATCGGGGGCAGCAGCGTGGCCGCCGGCGCTGTCGGGACCGGACCGGGTTTGGACGTCTGTACGGCCGCCGTCGCGCGCGGCTTCACCACCACCGTGCGCGCATCGACGAACGCGAAGCCCATGTTGGTGCCTTCGAGAAGACGCGCCAGCGCCGCTTCCGGCGCGAAGTTCCCGTGCACCGCGTGCGCGCGCTGTCCGTCCACCGCCTGGCCCGCCGTCAGCACCTGCACATTGGCCTGCTTGCCGAAGGCGATCAACGCCGTGGCGAGCGATTGGGTAGGTATGGCGAACGATATGCCTTGGGGTTGCTCCGCTGCTTGCGGCGATGCCGCGCAGGCGCTCCAGGCCATCACTCCCCATGTCAGGCCGCCGTAAGCTGGCAGCCAGGCAAACCGCCTCATAACGTGCGTCGACTCAGCGCGAAATCACGAGTGTGACATGGGTCGCA
>CBJMMB010000314.1:0-2970 GCA_966430775.1 uncultured Dyella sp.
TGCCGTGCTCGCGCGTGATGGTGGCGGCGAGCTTGTCGATGTCGCGCTCGATCAGCTCCTTGAAGCGGAACATCACGCGCGCACGCTTCAGCGGCGGCGTTTGCGACCAGGCATGGAATGCGGCGTCGGCTGCCTTCACGGCAGCATCCACCTCGGCGGACGTCGCCAGCGCCACGGCGCCGATCACGGCGCCGGTCGCAGGATTGTAAGAGGGCAGGGTGTTGCCGCTGCCGTCATGAAGCTGGCCGTTGATGTAATGGCCGATGGTGTGCAGCGCGGTGTGTTCGGAAGGTTGAGCGGACATGGGGTGTTCCTCTTCGATGCAATCTCAGCGCGGCATCAGCCAGTCGTGCGCCGGGTCGTTCTTGAAATGCCATGCGCGATGCGGGCCGGCCATGACGTTGAGGTAATAACCGCGGTAGCCATGCGGCATCACGACTGGGTGATAGCCGCGCGGCACCATCACCACATCGTGGTCGCCCACCGCCATGGATTCGTCCAGGTCGCGCGCGTCGGTATACACGCGCTGGAAAGCGAAACCCTGCGGCGGATCGATGCGGTGGTAATAGGTTTCCTCCAGCGAACTTTCCACCGGCAGGTTGTCGGTATCGTGCTTGTGCGGCGGATAACTGGACGAATGCGCGGCCGGCGTCACCACTTCCACCACCAATAGCGATTCGGCCGGTTCGGTTTCCGGCAGGATGTCGCAGACGTAGCGCGTGTTGGTGTCTTTGCCGCGCACCGAGCGTTTCATGCTGGCGCCAGGAATCAGCCGTACAGGATGTTGTCCCTTGGCAGGCGCGGTCGCCAGGGCCAGTTCCACCGCATCGTGCGCCTTGATATCGAAAGATGTGCCGGGTGGCGCGTACACGGCATCCGGAGAACGTTCATCGAACACGCTGCTGCGGCCACCGAGGTTGTCGAATGATCCGCCGCCTGCATGAACATCCGCGCGGCCAGTGAGTACGACCAGGCAGCCTTCGCGGTCTGCAGGCAAAATGAGGCGAAGGCTTTCCTTTGGCGAAAGGCGAATGGCTTCAAAGCCAACATGCTTCCAGCCGGCGGACTCGGGCGTCACCTTTACGATGTCGCGCCCTTGCGGACGTCCCTTGACCAGCAAACTCATGCGACCTCCTTCCGCGGCGCATCGATCAACCCGCGCAACGTACGGTAACCCTTGCTGGCATACGCGTAGCTCGGCGCAACGGCGGGATCCTGCTCGGCCTCCACCACCAGCCAGCCCTGATAACCATGCGTACGCAACGTGGCAACGATGGCGGCGAAATCGATGCCGCCGTCGCCGGGCACCGTGAATACGCCATTCAACACCGCTTCGAGAAAGCTCCATTGCCGATTGCGCGCGTGCTGCACGATGGCTGGCCGCACATCCTTGCAGTGCACGTGACACACGCGATGGATATGCCGGTTGAGGATGGCCAGCGGATCGCCGCCGCCGAAATAGGCGTGGCCGCTGTCGAACAGCAGGCCCACCTCGTCGCCGGTATAGGCCATGACGCGGTCGATATCCTCCGGCGACTCCACGTAGGCACCCATGTGATGGTGATAGGCCAATCGCACGCCATGCTTCAACAGATGCTGGCCGAATGCGGTAAGCCGCTCGCCGTAGCGCTTGAACGTGTCTTCATCGCGAAACTGTGGTCGCTTGTAAAGTGGCGTGGAGCGTTCACCCTGGATCGAACCGGCCACTTCGCCGTAAACCATCACCTTGCAACCGTTCCCGGCAAGCAGGCGCAGATGCGGTTCGGCTGCGGCGATTTCCTCTTGCACGGAATGCTCGGCGAGGCGGCCCGAATACCAGCCTGAAACGACCTTCAGCCCGTAGCCGGCCATCAGTTCGCGCAATGCAGCAGGCTCGCGTGGAAACTTGTTGCCCAATTCGAAACCCTGGTAGCCGATGTCGCGGCCTTCGCTGAGCGCCGTGGACAGCGGCGTTTCGCCACCCAGCGCAGGGAGATCGTCGTTGCTCCAGCTGATCGGGTTGATGCCGATCTTTACCTTGAACGTATCAGTGCTCATCGGGCGTGCCTGTTACCGAATGGGGCCGCTGTCTATCCTTGGCCAGTTCATACCCGCGCCGCGCGGCTTGCACGGACTCGCGCTCGGACACTTCGGGCACCGCCACCTCCCACCAGCAGCCGCCGGCTTCGGTGGTGCGGCGATGGTCGGTATCGATCGCGATCAGATAGGTGCGTGTGGAAGCACGCGCGCGCACCAGTGCCTGTTCGAGTTCGGCAATGCTGTGCACGTGTTCGGCTTGCGCGCCCATGGCGCGAGCATGCGCGGCGAAATCAATTTTAGGAACGCCATCGGAACCATGCAGGCAATCGTCGAGCATATTGTTGAAGGGCGCGCCGCCGCAGGCTTGCTGAAGGCGGTTGATGCAGCCGAAGCCGCGGTTGTCCAGCACAATCACGATAAGCTTCCGGCCCAGCATCACCGAGGTGGCGATTTCCGCGTTGAGCATCAGGTAGCTACCGTCGCCCAGCATCACGATCACTTCGCGCTCGGGTTTGGCCATCTTCACGCCCAGGCCGCCCGCAATCTCGTAGCCCATGCAGGAGTAGCCGTATTCCATGTGGTAGCCGCCGGGCGTTTCGGTGCGCCACAGCTTTTCCAGTTCGGCCGGCAGCGTGCCGGCAGCGCACACGACGATATCGTCGCGTGTGGAATGGACATGCGAGCGCTGCACGGCGCCGATGATCTCGCCGTCATACGGCAGCATGCCTGCCGGCAGGTCGCGTCGCGAGGTGATCTGATCGACGATATCGCGCCACTGTTTCGCAAGCTGCTCCGCGCGCTCGCGCCACGCCTGGTCAGCGCGCCAGACACCGAGTTCCTTCGAGAGCGCGTCCAGACCCAGCCGCGCATCGGCCAGCACCTGTACGCCGCCGCCCTTCAGCGCGTCGTAGCCGTTGACGTTGAGCGTGATGATGCGTGCGTGGCGATAAA
>CBJMMB010000315.1:0-2968 GCA_966430775.1 uncultured Dyella sp.
GCCGTGGAAGCCAGGTTGAAGCCGGAGGCGTCGGTGAAACCGGTCTTCAGGCCATCCATGCCCGGATAGCGATCCATCAGGTTGTTGTGGCCGCGGATGAGCTGGCCGCGGAACACGAATTCCTGGGTCGCGAAATAGTGCGCGTACTGGGGAAAGTCGCGGTACAGCGCGATGGCGAGCTTGGCCATGTCGCGCGCCGTGGAGACGTTGTTCGGATCCGGCAGGCCGCTGGCGTTGGCGAAATGCGTGGCGCTCATGCCGAGCAGCGCGGCCTGGGCCGTCATCATGTCGGCGAAATGCCCTTCGCTGCCGCCCAAGCTTTCGGCGATGACACTGGCGGCGTCGTTGGCCGACTTGGTCACCATGCCGAGGATGCAGTCGTTCACCGAAATGGTCTGACCATTACGCAGCCCGAGCTTGGTCGGCGCACGCGACGCAGCCCAACTGGACACGGGCAGATCCTGGTCCACCTTCAGCTTACCGTTCTGCAGCGCCTGGAAGGTGAGGTAGAGGGTCATCATCTTGGTGAGCGAGGCCGGATAGTTCTGCTCGTCCGCATTGACCGCGTTGAGCACTTCGCCGGTGGCCGGATCGATCACGATGGCGGCATAGCCCGCGTGCGCGACGCCCGCGTAACCGGCAAGGCCGAACAGGCACAGCAACGCAGCGAACAGGCTCCACAGCCGATTCGGCAACGGCATTGGCTGAATGGATTGGATGATCGCCACGGCCTCTAACTCCCAGCACCGCGGAACTGCCCCCGCGTTGCGCAACCTTAATGCATGGCGACCGTGATTGCCAGAGGAAACACTTTAATCGGCCATGCTAAGTACATGTTTTTGTAAATTTTAACACCCGTCCTCGGCGTAAAATTTCGTTATGTCCCCGTGACGACGATCCCAGTAACGGTATCGCCATCATGCGCCAGTTCCTTTAGCGATGGCTTTCCATCGCCACGGATGAGGAAAGCAAGGAGCGAGCCAGTAGAATGCCGCCATGCCTCTGATCCAACTTCAGCGCGTCGACTTCAGCGTCGGCGGCCCTCTTCTGCTCGAACACGTCGATCTGACCGTCGACGCCAACGAGCGCGTGTGCATCGTCGGTCGCAACGGCGAAGGCAAATCCACCCTCATGAAACTGATCGCCGGGGAATTGCAGCCCGACGACGGTGAAGTGCGCGTGCAAAACGGCGTCGTCGTTGCACGCATGGCGCAGGAAGTGCCGCAAGCCACCGCCGGCAGCGTATTCGATGTCGTCGCCGATGGCCTTGGCGATCTCGGCCATCTGCTGGCACGCTATCACCATCTGCTCGCCGAAGGCGATTTCGATGCGCTGGGCGACGTGCAGAACCAGATCGAAGCGCAGCACGGCTGGGATCTGGATCGTCGCGTCAGCGACGTGCTGGAAAAACTCGAGCTTCCCGCCGACACTGATTTCGCCGCGCTATCCGGCGGCATGAAGCGCCGCGTGTTGCTGGCGCAGGCGCTGGTGCGCAAGCCCGGCGTGCTGTTGCTGGACGAACCGACCAATCATCTGGATATCGAGGCGATCGGCTGGCTTGAAGGATTCCTCAAGCAGTTCGAAGGCAGCATCGTGTTCATCACGCATGACCGCAGCTTTCTGCGCGCACTCGCCACGCGCATCGTGGAAATCGATCGCGGCCAGCTCACCAGCTGGCCCGGCGATTACGACAACTACCTGCGCCGCCGCGAAGAACGCCTGCATGCCGAAGCACAGGCAAATGCCTTGTTCGACAAGAAACTGGCGCAGGAAGAAGTGTGGATTCGCCAGGGCATCAAGGCGCGCCGCACGCGCAACGAAGGTCGCGTACGCGCCTTGAAGGCGCTGCGCCGCGAACGTGCCGAGCGGCGCGAATTGGGTGGCAACGCGAAGATGTCGCTGGCCAATGCGCAGGCGTCCGGCAAGAAGGTCATCGAGCTCGAACACGTGCATCAGGCGTACGGCGATCGCGTGCTGATCGATGATCTCAGCACCACCATCATGCGCGGCGATCGCATCGGCATCATCGGTCCGAACGGCGCTGGCAAGAGCACGCTGCTGAAAATCCTGCTCGGGGATTTGAAGCCGCAGCGCGGCGAGGTTTCGCTCGGCACGGGCCTGGAAATCGCCTATTTCGACCAGCATCGCGCGCAGCTCAACGACAGCTTGAACGCACTGGACAACGTGGCCGAAGGCCGCGAGTACATCGAGCTCAACGGCCAGCGCAAGCACATCATCGGCTATCTGCAGGATTTCCTGTTCTCTCCCGAACGCGCCCGCGCGCCGATCACGCGCCTTTCCGGCGGCGAACGCAATCGCCTGCTATTGGCCAAGCTGTTTGCGCAGCCATCCAATCTGCTCGTGATGGACGAACCGACCAACGATCTCGACGTTGAAACGCTGGAACTGCTGGAAGAACTGCTGACCGAATACAAGGGCACCTTGCTGCTGGTATCGCACGATCGCGAATTTCTCGACAACGTGGTGTCCGGCACGCTGGTGCTGGAAGGTGACGGCGAGGTCGGCGAATACGTGGGCGGCTATAGCGATTGGTTGCGGCAGAAGCCGGCTGGGCTCGCTGCTGTTGAAGCAACTACACCGGTGGCGAAGAAGGTGGAAACGTCGCCCGCTACGCCCAGCAATGAAAAGCCGAAGCGCAAGCTCAGCTACAAGGATGCGCGTGAGTTGGAACAATTGCCCGCGCGTATCGAACAGCTCGAAGCGGAAGTGGCCAAGCATGCCGAAGCGATGAACGATCCCTCGTTCTACCAGCAGGACAACGCGGCCATTCAGCGCGCGAACGATGCGTTGGCGAAGGTACAGGCGGAGCTGGAAATGGCTTATGCGCGATGGGCGGAGTTGGAAGGCTAGTCGAGAGGCGCTCGTACAGCGCGTGATCTTTCAGTCTGCCTTATCGTCATTCCGGCGAAGGCCGGAATCCATGCTTCGTACTGGCGATAGATTCCGG
>CBJMMB010000316.1:0-2924 GCA_966430775.1 uncultured Dyella sp.
TCGACCTGCATGCGCTGGAAGTGGTGGAAGAAGCCGATACCGTGCACGCGGATATCCTCGAAACGGAAATGGCCGGTTGCGGGCAGGGTTGTGGCTGCGCGGCCTGACCTGCTCAAGCGATTGGCCGTCCAGACGGCCGAACGCGCGCAAGCGCAACTACAACGCCGTTTGCGCTGCGTCGAGCGTGTCGACGGCCCTTACATCGAAAGCAATGGGCGGCGCCTGCTGGCGTTCTGCACCAACGATTACCTGGGGCTGGCGCACGATCCGCGCCTGGTTGCCTCCCTGAAAAACGCCGCGGATGCGAGCGGCGTCGGCAGCGGTTCGGCGCATCTGATCTGCGGCCATCGGCGCGAACACGCCGAACTGGAAGAAGCGCTGGCCGCCTGGACCGGCCGCGAACGCGCCCTGCTGTTTTCCACCGGCTACATGGCCAATCTCGGTGCGATGCAGGCGTTGCTGCAACGTGGCGATCTCTGCGTGCAGGACAAACTCAACCACGCCTGCCTGCTCGATGGTGCGCAACTGGCCGGCGCAACGTTGAAGCGCTATCCGCATGCCGACCTCGACGCCGCCACGCGCCAGTTGCATAGCGATTCCGAATGCGGCGCGCTGCTCGCCACCGATGGCGTATTCAGCATGGACGGCGACATCGCGCCGTTGCGCGAACTCGCCACACTTTGCGCGAAAGAAGGCGCCACCTTGATGGTCGACGATGCGCATGGCCTCGGCGTGTTGGGCGCCGATGGTGCCGGCAGCGTGGCAGAAGCGGGCTTGAGCGAACACGAGGTGCCGGTGCTGATGGCGACGCTAGGCAAGGCACTCGGTTGCAGCGGCGCCTTTGTTGCCGGCTCCGCGGCGTTGATCGACGGGCTGATCCAGTTTGCGCGCACCTATATCTACACCACCGCCATGCCGCCGGCGCTGGCCGCCGCGACGCTGTGCGCCGTGCGTATCGCGCGCGACGAGCACTGGCACCGCGAAAAGTTGAATCATCTGATCCAGCGCTTCCGCCGCGGCGCGCAGCAGCTCGGCCTGCCCTTGATGCCCTCGCGCACCGCCATCCAGCCGCTGCTGCTTGGCGACGCCCAGCGCGCGCTGGAAACATCGCGCACGCTGGAGGCACAGGGGCTGTTGGTAGTGGCGATTCGCCCGCCCACCGTGCCGCAAGGGCAGGCGCGCCTGCGCATCACGCTGTCGGCCGCGCATGAGGAAACCCATGTGGACCGGCTGCTGGAATCGCTGGCGCCCCTGCGGCTGGCGGATGCGCCGGTATAATTGCGCCTCGCAACGCCTCCCTCCTTCTATGCCGATCCTGAATATCTCCGCCTATCGCTTCGTCAGCCTGGACGATCTGCCGGCGCTGCGCGAGCGCATGCTGGCGCAATGCCATGCGCTGGCGTTGAAGGGGACCATTCTGCTGGCGCCGGAAGGCATCAATCTGTTCCTCGCCGGCCCGCGCGAAGCCATCGATACTTTTATGGAATGGCTGCGCAGCGATGTGCGTTTTGCCGGCATGCAGGCGAAGGAGTCGCTTTCCGACGACGCGCCTTTCAAACGCATGCGCGTGCGCCTGAAAAAAGAAATCATCACGCTGCGCCATCCTACGATCCGCCCCGAAGGCGGACGCGCGCCGGCCGTGGATGCCGCCACGCTCAAGCGCTGGCTGGATCAAGGCCATGACGATGAAGGCCGCGAAGTGGTGCTGCTGGATACGCGCAACGCTTACGAAACGGACGTCGGCATGTTTCCGCAGGCCGTCGATTACCGCATCGCGAGCTTCACCGAATTGCCCGCCGCATTGGCGGCTGACCAAGCACGCTATGACGGCAAGACGGTGGTGTCGTATTGCACCGGCGGTATTCGCTGCGAAAAGTTCGCGCTGCATATGCAGGACATCGGCATGCAGCGCGTGTTCCAGCTCGAAGGCGGCGTGCTGAAGTATTTCGAGGAAGCCGGCGGCGCGCACTGGCAAGGCGGCTGCTTTGTGTTCGATGAGCGTGGCGCGGTGGACAAGACGCTGAGCCCCGCAGCCACCAATGTGTCGTCTGATACGCGCAGAGATACGGCCGCATGACCTTGCATATCGAAACCCACGGCAGCGGTCCGATTCCGCTGGTGATGCTGCACGGCTGGGCCATGCATGGCGGCATTTTCGCGCCGCTGGTCGACGCATTGCGCGATCGCTGTACGATGCATCTGGTCGATCTTCCAGGCCATGGTTTTTCACGCGACTGCGGCCTGTCGCTGCAACCAGCCGCGTGCGCACGTGCCATCGCCGGCGCTACGCCGCCCGCAATCTGGCTGGGTTGGTCGCTCGGCGGATCGATTGCGCTGCAGGCGGCATTGGATTTTCCGACGCAGGTGCGCGGCCTGGCCATGCTGTGCGCCACCCCGCGCTTCGTCAGCGGCAGTGATTGGCCACAGGGCCGTGATCCCGCGCTGGTGCGCCAGCTCGCCAGCGATCTGGAAACCGATTACCACGTCACGATCGAGCGATTCCTTGCGCTGGAAGTAATGGGCAGCCCGGACCCACGCGCGGAATTGCGCAAGCTGCGCGCGGAAGTGTTCGCGCGCGGCGAACCGAATCTGCGTGTGCTGCAGGAAGGCATCCGCGTGCTGGATGAAACCGATTTGCGTGCGGACTTGCCGCGTTTACAGGCGGGCCGCAGTTGGTGGAGCGCAGGACGGCTCGACCGGCTGGTGCATCCTTCGGCCATGGAATGGTCCGCGCAGGCGAGCGGCGGCGAATTCCATCTGATTGCGCACGCCGGACACGCGCCCTTTCTCAGCCACGCCCAAGCCGTTGCGCAGGCGCTCCTGCCCTGGCTGGAGGCTCACGCATGAGCGACTTCCAGCTCGACGCACGACGCGTGCGCGCCAATTTCAGCCACGCCGCCAACAGCTACGAACAGCACGACGCC
>CBJMMB010000317.1:0-2911 GCA_966430775.1 uncultured Dyella sp.
TGTTCCTGGAAGAAACCGGCCTGCCTTACACCATCAAGCCGGTGAACATCGGCAAGGGCGAGCAATTCGAGCCGGCGTTCCTGAAGATCTCGCCCAACAACCGCATGCCTGCGATCGTCGACACGAAACCTGCGGACGGCGGCGCACCGGTCAGCGTGTTCGAGTCGGGGGCGATCCTGCAGTACCTGGCCGAAAAAACCGGACGCTTCCTGCCCACCGACCCGCGCGGTCGCGCCACGGTGATGGAGTGGCTGTTCTGGCAGGTCGGCGGCCTCGGCCCGATGCTGGGGCAGAACCATCATTTCAATCGCTACGCGCCGGAAAAGATCCCTTACGCGATCGACCGCTACGTGCGTGAAACGCGCCGCCTGTATGGCGTGTTGGACAAGCGGCTGGAAGGTAGGGACTTCATTGCCGGCAGCGAATACAGCATTGCCGATATGACGGCCTATCCGTGGATCGTGCCGTACGAAAGCCAGGGCATGCGGCTGGAGGATTTCCCGCAATTGAAGCAATGGTTCGAGCGGATCGGCGCGCGTGAGGCGACGCGTCGTGCCTACGCGATCGCCGAGACGATCCAGGGCAGGACCGATCTGCGCACGGACGAGGAAGCACGGCGGCATTTGTTCGGGCGCTGAGCATCGCCTGGCGCGCAAAAGGAAAGCCCGCCGAGCGGCGGGCTTTTTCATGCAAGAGAAACGTTTTTACTGCGCCCGGCCCACGCCGGAATCGCCCTGCAACAGCGGCGGCGGCGCGCCTGCGACAGCCAGCAGGGATTGCGCGTAGCCGTCTTCCATCGTCACCGTGGACACCTCGTCCCAGGAGAAGAACGAAGGCTCGCGCAGCCATTCGGCATCGGGCGTGATTTCCTGCAGGTTGAAGCCGTCGTCCTCGACGCTGATCAGCCGGCCGATGTAGCACACCTCCGACTCGTCCTCGCTGTCCACGTGCACGCCGATCACCGGCGCCATCGCGCTGGCGGCCTGCACCACGTCGTGGATGTTGTCGAGCGGGAAGCTGCGCGGAAGGCGCGGCACCAGGTTCTTCAGCACCAGTGCTTTTTCCATGAAGCTGGCGTGCTTGTCCGGGGTTTCCAGTTCGGTGATGTCGCGGTGACGCATCACATACATGCCGTCGTAGGTGATGCCGTCACCCACCACCCACAACAGGAAAAATTCACGGCCGATGCTGCCTACGTAACCGCAGAAGCTGCCGTGTTCCAATTCGCCGCGCCATAGACGCACCAGCTGCTGTTTCTGTTGCGCTTCGCGGAGCTGCGCACGCGGGCCAGTGGTCTTCAGTTCAATGATCGTACCCATAGCCGCCATTTTATCAGAGGGGGTCTGGCCGCTTGTTTACAGCTCGCTAACTCCCGTCGTTCAGGAAATATAATAAGTAAATTCAACGAGTTAATAGAAAACCGCCCGATCAGAGGATGTAGCGGCTCAAATCCTCGTCCTTGACCAGGCTGCCCAGGTTTTTATCCACATATTCGGCGTCGATCAGGTAGTTTTCGCCGGATTTGTCCGCAGCTTCGTAGGAGATCTTCTCCAGCAGCCGTTCCATCACCGTGTGCAGGCGGCGGGCGCCGATGTTCTCCGTGCGCTCGTTCACCTGGTAGGCCACTTCGGCCAGGCGGTCGATGCCGGCCTCGTTGAAGGTGAGGGTCACGCCCTCGGTGCTGAGCAGGGCGACATACTGCTTGGTCAGCGCGTTGTGCGGTTCGCGCAGGATGCGCTTGAAGTCGTCCACCGAGAGCGCGTCCAGTTCGACGCGGATCGGCAGGCGGCCCTGCAGTTCCGGAATCAGGTCGGACGGCTTGGCCAGCGAGAACGCGCCTGAGGCGATGAACAGCACATGGTCGGTCTTGATCGGGCCGTACTTGGTCGACACGGTCGAGCCTTCCACCAGCGGCAGCAGGTCGCGCTGCACGCCTTCGCGGCTCACGCCCGCGCCGCCCCACTCGGAGCGCTGCGCGATCTTGTCGATCTCGTCGATGAAGACGATGCCGTTTTGCTCCGCCGCTTCCACTGCCTGTGCGCGCACTTCCTCTTCATTGAGCAGCTTGCCGGCCTCTTCGTCCACCAGCAGCGGACGTGCCACCTTGATCGCCAGCTTGCGCTTCTGCGTGCGTGCGCCGCCGATGTTCTGGAACATCTGGCGCAACTGCTGGCCCATTTCTTCCATGCCGGGCGGCGACATGATCTCCACGCCGACGTTCATGGCGAAGTCGAGCTCGATCTCGCGATCGTCCAGCGCGCCTTCGCGCAATTGCTTGCGCAGTTTCTGGCGCGTCTCGTTTTCGAGCGACGCGGCTGGCGCTGGATCGTGCGTCCAGTCGGTGGGCGACATGCGGCGCGGCAACAGCGCATCGAGGATGCGATCTTCGGCGCGGTCTTCGGCCTGCGAACGCACGCGCTTCATCGCCAGCTCGCGGGTGAGCTTGTACGCCACATCGGCCAGGTCGCGCACGATCGATTCCACGTCCTTGCCGACATAGCCCACCTCGGTGAACTTGGTCGCTTCCACCTTGACGAACGGTGCATTGGCCAGCGTCGCCAGGCGGCGCGCGATTTCGGTCTTGCCGACGCCGGTGGGGCCGATCATCAAAATGTTCTTCGGCGTCACTTCTTCGCGCAGCGCCGGTTCCAGCTGCATGCGGCGCCAGCGGTTGCGCAGTGCGATAGCGACGGCGCGCTTGGCGTCGTGCTGACCGATGATGAAGCGGTCAAGTTCGTTGACGATTTCGCGGGGAGTGAGTTCGGACATGGCGGTCGAGGAAAAATAGTGAGGAGGGAATAGGGAAAGGAAAGCGGAACCTCGCGCGGGCTCAGTCGCTGTTCGCTACTCCCAGCTCTTCGATCGTGGTGTTGTGATTGGTATAGATGCAGATGTCGCCGGCGATCTTCAG
>CBJMMB010000318.1:0-2900 GCA_966430775.1 uncultured Dyella sp.
CGGCACGTCCTGGAAGCTGAGCGCGCGTCCGCCGTTGGCGGAGAAGCTGTCGCGGCCGTTCAACTCCGAACGCACCTGGGTCAGGCCGCGCACCTGCACGCCGTTGCCTTCGGCGGAGAAATGCTCCGGATCGCCCTGGGAGAGGAAGTGGTCGATGGTGACGCCGGGAATGCGCGAGAGGGTTTCGGTGACACTACGGTCAGGCAGCGCGCCGATGTCGGTGGCGGACAGCGAATCGACGAAGGTGTCGGCGTCGCGCTTGATGTCCTGCGCCTTCTCGACCGAGGCGCGGATGCCGGTGACGGTGATGCCCGCCAGCTGCTTGGCTTCTTCGCGTTTTTTCTTCGCGTCCGCGACACCGCTGTTGGTGTTGGACTCCCCGGTCTGCGCCGACGCGCTGCCGATGCCGGAAGCCGGCGCCGCATCCTGGGCATGCACGGCGATACCGCCGTAGGTGAAGGCCAATCCCATCGCCACCGCTACGGCCAGCTTGGCGCCGGAAACCGTTGTCGAGCGCACAGGACGTACGCCGCCGTGCATTTCGGATGCTTGCACTTTCCCGATCATGAGCAATCTTCTCCCCGCAGTTACCCGTGCCGGCGGACCTTGGCCTGCCGGCTGTTTTTTGTGGTTACGGGCCACCGGCCCGGCTGATGCACCGGCGACAGACTCCCCTATGACGTTGTCTATCGCGATTCGATGTCTGGCAGTGCGGATGCTGCGGCTTGGCCTTTTGTCGGGCAATTACGAAATTGATGGCGGGGGGTAATGTTTCTTCATTTGCGGTTGCCACATTGCATCGATCTAAATGTCGACAGGGCCTGGCTTTTTGGTCGGGCGAATGCCGCTTTCGGTGATTGGGATGACATCCTCGCGGGGCGACAGGCGTTTTGTGTTTTCTTGTTTTTGAGTTCCCGACTTGGGTGTCTTTGCCCTGAGAGCCACGATGCGCTGACATCGCTTAAAGCTGTTTCGTCGATCACATTCTGATCGAGCGAGCAGACTGTGTTCGTGTGATGCGACACGTCTTGTGCTTGCGTCCTATGCACGAAGTGCTGCGCGAAAAAAAACATGTCGTCGATAAGGCGGGATGAGTCGCGCACATGAGCCCCTCTCCCTCCGGGAGAGGGGTTGGGGTGAGGGTACGAGCAGCGCGCGATGTCAAAGGCTTGCTTCAAGAAGTGATCATCGCGCTCCGCCCGAACCCTCACCCGCCTGTCGGCACCCTCTCCCGAAGGGAGAGGGATTCACTGAGCAAGCTCTCTCGCAAATGACGATTGCACTTTCATCGGAATGACAACAACGATCGTTACCCTATGCAACGCAGCGCGAACCACACATCCATAGTTGAGTTCGCCAACTCGCACCATGCGTGAAAATTCCCCAGCAAATCGCAAGCAATATCGCAGCGAACACGCAACATCATCATCACGAAAACACATCACGCACAACATCATCGCAACGTGCATCTCATGCATGCATCACCACGTTCGCATCGACGTTCATGAACATCACATGGACGAAGCGTCAAAGATCGACACGACGAATACATCTTTTCCGCCACGATCACCGGGCAAAAACTACAAAGCGCGCTGCGTCAGGCAATTCACGTCGCAATCACTTTCAAAACAATTTCGGTTATCACAATCTTGAATAAAATTATGCGACTTACAGCACGTTTCTTAACGCCACATACACCCCGCAAACCCTAGCATCGCTGACCAACACTGGTGCAGGTTTGCATTACTCGCGAGGGAAGCAGGGGCCATCGCGCTACATGTAAAAGTCGTGTAGTCGGGAGAATCCATGCAGTACCGGATGCTAATTTCGTGTGTCATCGCCGTGTTGTCTTCGGCGGCCGCCATGATTCTGCTGTACCACCACGCAGAATCGATCGGACTGGTCGACCGGCCCGACGAACGCAAGCGTCACGTCGGCAACATTCCTCTCATCGGTGGACTCTCCGCGTTCTTCGGTGTCATCGTCAGCATGTGTTTCGAGGGACAGTCGCTGCTGTTCACCAACGCATTGCTCGGCACCGGCGCCGTGCTCGCACTTACGGGCGCGCTGGATGATCGCTTCGACCTGAGCGTACGCACTCGCCTGGTGATCCAGACCGGCGCCGTGCTCACCATGATCTACACCACCGGCGTGTATGTGCACACGCTTGGACGTCTGTTCGGCCATGACCTGGAACTTGGCGCAGCGGGCATACCGCTGACCCTGGTGGCGGTAGTCGGCTTGCTCAACGCCTTCAACATGATGGACGGCATCGATGGGCTGGCCGGCATGCTCACCCTGGTGAGCATCGGCGCAATCAACGTGTTCCAGGGCTTCTCGCAATGGCAAAGCTGCATCCTGCTGTTGCTGCTTGCCGCCGCGCTGATTCCCGACCTTGCCGCGAACCTGGAACTGGTCGGCCGCAAGGTGTTCCTGGGCGACGCCGGCAGCGTGATGATCGGCTACTTCCTGGCGTGGACGCTGATCCAGCTCAGCCAACAGCCGCAACCGCATCTGTCGACGGTGGACGTGCTGTGGTGTGTCGCCCTGCCCGTGCTCGACACGCTTGCAGTGATGATCCGTCGCCTCAGCGAAGGCAAGTCGCCGTTCAAGCCGGATCGCGGCCATATCCATCACATCCTGCTCAATGCCGGTTTCAGTGCGCACACCGCCCTGGTGATGCTGGTGGGCCTGGCGATGGCGCTGGTGTTCATGGGCACGCTGACGCGCAACCTGGCGCCCGGCAGCAACCTGCTCACCTTCGCCGCGCTCACGCTTATCTATGTGGCGCTGACCGGGCGCGTCTACCGCGCACAGCAGGCGCGCAAGCTGTCCGATGCGGTCGAACCGGCGCTTGCCTCGCTGGCGGGAAAGCTGCCGATGGTCGCGCAGTTGCATCT
>CBJMMB010000319.1:0-2889 GCA_966430775.1 uncultured Dyella sp.
GCGCCGGCGCCGGTGGAAGCGTTCAAGCGGCACGGTCGCGATTTCATCGTGCGCGACAACCTGGATGAGCTGGTTGTCGGCATGAATGCCCTGGCGGGCAGCCAGTTGCTCGATGTCGCCCGTCTGCGCGAGGAAATCGAAGCGCGCGATCGGCAATTCGATCATCCGTTCGCCAAGGACAGCCAGGTGATGGCGATCCACAACGCGCGCCGTTATCGCGGCGATCGCCTGGTTCGCGTGGCGAAGCCGCATCGCATGCTCGATCCGGCGAACGGTCCGCTGATTGCGGTGCGGCTGCATATCCTCACCCGCAAGACCTTGGGTGGATTGGAAACCGACCTCGATGCGCGCGTGCTCGGACACGACGGCCAGCCGGTGCGTGGACTGTATGCGGTGGGAGAAGCCGCCGGCTTCGGCGGCGGCGGACTGCATGGTTATCGCGCATTGGAAGGCAGCTTTCTCGGTGGCTGCCTGTTTTCCGGTCGCGTGGCAGGACGCGCTGCAGCCGCCGCAGTGGCATGACTCCCCCACCGCGCATCGCCATCTACGGCGCTGGCATGGTCGGCAATTATCTGGGCGGCCGTTTGCATGGCCACGCGCAGCTGCGCTTCATCGCGCGGCCACATATCGCATCCGTATTGCAGGAGCGTGGACTGACGGTGAGCGATCTGCACGGTCATCGCCGGCATGTTCCGGTGGCGCAACTGGACGTCACCACGCAAGCCAGTGGCGCGCAGGGTGTCGATGCCGTCTTGGTGACGGTGAAATCCGCCGCGACCATGGATGTGGCGCACGACCTGGCCGAAGTGCTCGCACCGGGAACGCTGGTGATCAGCTTTCAGAACGGCGTGCGCAATGTGGCGGATTTGCGCGCGGCGTTGCCGATGTGCCATGTCCTGGCCGGCATGGTGCCGTTCAATGTGGCGCAGCCGGAACCGGGACATTTCCATCAGGGCTCGTCGGGTGCATTGATGGTGGAGCGTTCCGCCGCGCTTTCACCTGCATTGCGCTCGGCGTTCGAGGCCGGCGGTTTGCCCTTGCAAATTTGCGACGACATGCAGGCCGTGCTGTGGGCGAAGCTGCTGATCAATCTCAACAACGCACTGAATGCACTGAGCGGATTGCCGTTGCGCGAGCAGTTGGCGCAACGCCCCTGGCGCCAATGTCTTGCGTTGCTGCAACGGGAAGGATTGCGCGTACTGCATGCCGCGGGCATTCGACCCGCGGCGCTCACCGCCCTGCCCGCTCGCTGGCTGCCGACCGTGCTGTCGTTGCCCGATGCGCTGTTCCTTCGCATTGCTTCTCGCATGCTGGCGATCGATCCCTTGGCGCGCTCCTCCATGTGGGACGATCTGCAAGCCCATCGCCGTACCGAGGTCGACTACATCAACGGCGAACTGGTCGCCCTAGCGAAATCTCGAGGCCTGCGTGCGCCGGCCAATGAGCGCATTGTCGCGTTGATCCGCGAAGCGGAACAGTCGCCTGTGCCATGGACGCCACATGCACTATTGAAGACGCTGCGTAACGCGTAGGCTTGGATGGCAATCCCAGCACCAGATGCACGGCAATGCCGGGATTGGCATCCCAGCCTACGCGGCTAGCGCGCGACATCCTCGATATGCGCGATCTTTCCATCGACGATGGTGAAAGTGGTGAAACGCCCATCGCGCTGGTATTGCCACTTCTCGCCTTTGTCTTTCGCGCCGGCCGTGCGGCCTCTGCTGGACGATTTCGCCTTGCTCGTGCTCTTTGTGCGCTTGCTTGAATTCGATGGCTTCGCACGTACGGATGGCTCGCCCAGCAGGGCTTTGACGCGTGCCGCGCTATCGCCCACCACCAGCACCTGGCTGCCTACGCGCAAACTCTGCAGCGCGTGCGCGCTGAAGCTGGTGATCAGCAAGGCAAGAAGAACATAGCGACGCATGACCTGCTCCCTGTCGTAATAGAACCCACTCCATGGCGGCGATCAGAACCCGGCGCCGGGCTCGGCCAGATAGTCCAGCTCTTCCGGCGTACAGGCCCGGCCGAGCCGCGCATTGCGATGAGGAAACCGGCCGAAACGCGCGATCACCGCCTGGTGCTGCCGAGCATAGTCGAGAAAACCCGTATAGCGATGACGCTCTTCGGCGGGCAGCTGTTCGCACAACGCTTCGAACAACGCCACGCAATGCTGCTGCAGCCGCATGTCCTCGGCGTGTTCGAGCGGCATGTAGGCGAACACGCGCTGCATCGGCGGCAGTTGCCGGTCGTAACCTTCTTTGATGCCCCACAGCGCGAGTCGCTGTGCCTGAAGATCCTGCGCCCATGCGCGCGGGTCATCGCGATGCAGGTTGCGCGAGAACTGATCGAGCACGATCAGCAGCGCCAGCCATCCCTGCGACGTGTCGGTCCACTTTTCGAGTTCGCCTTCCGCAGCGCGGCGGAAGGTGTCACCGAAACGGCTGCGGATCGTGGCGTCGAATTCCGCCGATGTAGCGAACCAGTTCGGCTGCTGGGCAGGATCGAACCAGAACGCCAGTACCGCCTGCGCTTCCTCCGGCGGGCGGCGCATGCTCAGTGCCCGACGCCGACTGCCTTGGCCAGGCTGTGCATGTCCAGGTCGATCGAATGCAGCCGCGGCAGCTGGCGATGCAGCTCCGCGCTCATGTCGCCGGAGCCGACGCGCGCGATGACGCGCTCGAACGAGCGCAGCAGGTTCTGCTCGTGGCGCGCCAACAGCCGGATCCAGGCGTCGTCGCTGTGCGGCACCAGGGTGTCGAAGCCGTAACGCACCACGCCCAACATGCGGCGGCGGGTGGCCGGCGTGCCTTCGTGGCTGCGGATCTGCGCCTGCAGCTCGGCGATCACCAGGGTCAGCGATTGCGCTTCTTCATCCAGCACGGTGCGCAA
>CBJMMB010000320.1:0-2826 GCA_966430775.1 uncultured Dyella sp.
TTCATGTCGTAGCTGGTGGCGTAGCGGAACGGCCAGATATCGAACAGCGGCAGCTTGGCGGAGATGTCGCCGATGAACTGGCTGATCTGGCCGAGCACGGGGATCACCGGTTTGCGCGGTGCGATCACCCAGGCGTTTTGCGGCTCGGTGGCTTCGAGTACCGAATCGCGCAATTGCGCGGCGAAGCGCTGGTCGTACACGATCACGCCCGATTCGGTGTTGTAGTGGTCGGAGCGTGGATCGAAATTGTGCGAACCGACCATGCCTAGGTCATCGTCGATGATCAGCGATTTGGCATGCAGGCCGAAGCGCCGGCCTGGGCTGATCAGCGGCGCGGGATGATTTTGGCTGCCGTGGCTGCCGAAGAAGCCGAGGCGCCGTTCGGTGCCGGGAAAGCGCTTGCGCCGCGAGCCGGATGCGCCGGCGACGAGCGGCGCACCGCCGTCTTCATCCTCGACATTGGCTTGCATGTAGGCGGCATTGGCCAGTTCGGCACGCGGCTTCAGCTCGTAGATGTTGAAACCGTAGCGAGTGAGATAGGTCTTGCGATGCTTGTAGGACACCGCATACACCGCAAACGCGTCGGTGGAGGCCAGCGAATTGGTGGATACGATGATCTGCGGCGAAGGGTCTTCGCGATGCAGTTTCTTGAAGATCTTTTCCGCGCGCCGGCTCAGCACCAGATACGGCGTTTGCAACACCACTTCCTTCTTCGCATTGCTGACCAGGCGCATCAGGTGCGCGGTGTATTCGCGCGCTTCGCGTCGCGCGGGCTGCTCGGTCTTGGCCGGCAGATCGCTGAAGTATTCCACCTTGCTGGTATAGAGGCTGTCGCTGGCGACGTGCTCGGCCAGCCATGCCTGGTCTTCCGCTTCTTCTTGTGCGGCAGCGACGCGCGCGGGGTACACGTAGCGCGGCGCCGGCCATGGCGGCGGCGATGGGCTGCGCAGGATCAGGCGATTGACGTCGCGCAGATGCGTGAGCGGTACCGCGCGCTTGTGGTTCCAGAACCGATCGAAAGCCTTGGCCATCTCGCGCGCGGCAGGGCCGCCGACCATGATGTCGCGGTCGACGTAGTCGAAATCATTGTCCCAGTTGAAATAACGATCCTGGTAGTTGCGCCCGCCGGTAATGCCGATGGTGTCGTCGACCACCAGCACCTTGTTGTGCATGCGCTGGTTGAACTTCATGAAGCAGCACAGCACGCTGGCGGCGAATTCCAGCGGCGGCGTGTGCGCGGCGTGGAAGGTGGGGTTGTACAGGCGCACTTCCAGGTTGGGGCTGGCCCGCGCCAGTTGCGCGAGCATGGCCGGGTCCTGGAACGAAAACAGTTGGTCGGCAAGGATGCGCACGTGCACGCCGCGCCGTGCCGCGGCGATGAGTTCGTTGAGCGCGAGCTGGCCCAGGTCATCTTCGTCCCAGATGTAGCTCTGCACGTCGATCGATGTTTTCGCGGCGCGGATCAGGCTGATGCGCGAGGCCAGCGAGGCTTCGCTGTCGTCGAGCAGGGTGATGATGTGTACTGGTTTGGCGGGCGTGGATTCGGCCAGCACTTTCTGCGCGGCATCGAGCAGTGGCGAGGGCGTTGGGCAATGGTCGGCGGTGGCGCAGGTGCTCTGGCGATCGATGCTGGCGGCGACCACGTCATCGGCATGGCGGATCTGCGCGCGACTCAGCGCGCAACCCTGCAGCAGGGAGGCCAGCAGCAAGATCAGCAAAAGCTTGCAGCGCGTATGCATGACGGACCCGTTCAAGGCCTATGCGCCGCCCGCGCGGACGCATCACGCGCGTCGTCAAACGTGTGGGTGCATCCTGGCGCCGTACGCTTATGTTTCCACATGGCTTTCACTTTCCTGATCCACGCAAACCCGCAGACAGCGGCCGATCGAGCGGCGCCATCATAGCCGTTGATCAGCGTGTTTCGCGTTGAAGCGTGATGCTGAGGTTCAGGTCGACGCGGTCGGAGAGGGCGACGCGATTGCTGGTCATGCCGAAGGTGCTGCGCTGCAGGTTGCCACGCAGCAGGATCTTGCACGGCGCGGCCGACAACTGCTCGCAACGCTCCGGTTCCATCGCGAACTGGATCGGCGCGGTAATGCCGCGCAGCGTGAGATAGCCGGTAAGCGTGCCGCCGCCGGTCAGTTCGGATTGGGCGACGGGATTGGATACGAAGTGGATGACCGGATGGTGTTCGGCGTCGAAGAACGAAGGCGCCAGCACCATCTTGCGCATGCGCGATGACGTCATCGACACGCTGTTCACCGATATCGTGGCGTTCACGATCCAGCTTTCCGGATGCGGCCCGGGGGCGAGGTCGCCATCGACGTGCGTGAAATGACCGTTGACGTTGTCCAGCCAGAACAGGCGAACCTGGAACGTGGCTTCGGAAGCGTCAGGGTTGATGCGGTAGCCGGCTGGACCGGCCGCCGCAAACAGCGGTGATGGCAACAACAGCAAAAGGGCGAGCAGCCGCCATGTGGTTTTCATGCGTCGAGGAACGTGGCCCGCGGACCTTCTGAACATCGTGTCGCCTACGCAAGTTGAATCAGGGCGTCCTTCATCATGGCGACCAGAACGCATCCAGTCGTGCGTTGCCCGGTTCCAGCGGGCCATCGTCCAGATGCAGCACGGCCAGGCCGGCCGGTGGCATGCCGCGGAATTCATCGGAGCGCCCTTCCACCAGCAGCGCGACCAGCCGCTCGATGCCGGGATTGTGGCCCACCAGCATGACGGTGTTTGCATCGGCGTGCTGGTCGAGCAAGGCCAGCAGTTCGCCGGGTGTGGCGTTGTAGATTTCCGAGGCGGTTTCCATCTCCGGCGCGCGTT
>CBJMMB010000321.1:0-2780 GCA_966430775.1 uncultured Dyella sp.
TCTCTGCACGTCTTGCAAGAATGGCTAAAACGTTCGTCATCCCAGCGAAAGCTGGACGTAGCGCGCAGCGCGGAGAACATCCGCAGGATGGCCCCGAAGGGGTGAGCGAAGCGAATCATCCAGCGACTTACAAAGCGTCAAAGGCACTGGATCCCAGCTTTCGCTGGGATGACGAATCGGTAGCGTTGAATTTTCTGGAAAATTGTCGATGCCAAGCTGCGCGTCGCGCATATTTTGAAGAACCTCATTTTCTCCGGACAGCAGTGGGCGAACGCCGGGACCCAGTGTCTTTCCGCTTCAAAGTCGCTGGGCCCCGGCGTTCGCCGGGGCGACGGGCATGAAATGAACGGCCTGACTGGCATGCGCCGCTAATCAGGCCTGATGTCCGAGTCCACCCACTGTCCGGACAGCGCGGACGACCGTCCGCGGACAGTTATGTACCGGCAACCACTTATAAAAAAATGGCACAGCACTGCGGTTTCCCACGCATACGCCCACTTGGCACAAGCCATGCAACCTCTCCGTCGAAAGCCTCACCGCCTACTCACGGAGAACCGCCATGAAATTCGAAACCCTGATGCTGAACAGCCTGTTCGCCGCCTGCCTGGTGATCTGCGTGGCCACGCTGGGCGCGATGCTGGCCTGATCCTTCGACACCGGCTTGTTTCATCAAGCCGGTGCCTGGCTGATCGCTACAACCGATAGTTCAAGCCGAACATCACGGTACGTCCCCAGGTGACGTAATCCAGCGGACGCGCCACCTGCACGTTGTTGGGCAAGTTGGAAATCTGCTGCGTCTTGTTCGCCGAATTGGTCAGGTTGTAGATCTGCAGCAAGACCGACAGGCCATGCCAGCGGCCTTCGGGAAAATCATAGCCAGCCTGGAAATCCGTCTGCTTGTCGGCCAGGATCCTGGTGTAGCCCAGCTGATCGAACAACGACACCGCCTCGCCGGTGAACGACGAACGATAGCGTTCGGCGATGCGCGCGGACCATCCGTATTTCTCGTAGTAAAGCTCCAGGTTCGCCACTTTGCGCGACAGGCCGGGCAGCGTCGACGGGCTGCCGGGAATGGTGGAAACCGCACTAACCGGCAGCGTGCTGTTGGTGAGCGAGAAGTTGGCCTGTATGCCAAAACCATCGATCGCCGGCGAGATCAGGGCGCCTTCGAGTGCACCGGAGAGTTCCAGGCCGCGCATCTTGCCGCCGGTACCATTCTCCGGCCGCGTGAACGAACCGATGTTGCTCGCTGGCGTAAGCGACGGGTTGTCGTTGATGAAGCCCGCTTTGGCGAAATCGAAATCCAGCACGGTTTTGTTGTAGATGTAGTTCAACAGGTTCTTGTTGAACACCGCCACCGCAACGTAGCTGGACGTGCCGAAATACTTCTCCCAAGACAAGTCCGTGCCGACCGCCACATAGGGCTTCAATTGCGGATTGCCGCCCGAGCCCGACCACAACGCCTGGCCGGCGGCGGGTCCGCTATTGACTACTGCCACGTTGGCGGAGCTCGCCACCTTTTCATCGTCGATGCGGCCGCGCGCCATGGTCTTGGCGAAGCCGAAGCGCAGGAACTGCCTTTCGCTCAATTGCGCCACCAGGTTCAAGCTGGGTAGCACGTTGTTGTATTTGATGCCGCCGGTAAGCCCACCGACCAGCGCGTCGCCATTGGTCTGGAACGCCTGCGACTTTTGATCGGTATGCACGAACTGCACACCGACGTTGCCACGCAACGGCACGTCACCCAGTTGCGTGTCGATATTGAACTTGACGTAGCCGACCGGGACCTTCTCTTCCACCGTGTAGTTGCGGCTCCAGTCCGACTGGCCGTTGCGCTGGGTCAGGTAGAACTGCTGATCCAGTGCATCCAGCACGTTGTAGTCGAGAATGCCGCCGATGCCGCCATAACCGAGCGACGTGGGGGAATACAAAAGGCCCGGATTGATCGGCACGCCCAGGCGCGGGTTATAGCCGCCTGCACTTGATGAGCCATTGCCATTGAGCCAGGCGAAGAACACATCGGCCTGCTTGGTCTTCTTGCGATCCGAATAATTCACGCCCACGGTGACGTTACTGAAGATCCAGCCGACCGGATGGCTCACCTCCAGCCGCACCGCGCGAATGCTGTCGTTCTGGTGATCGAACTCCTCGCGGCCGTTGTAGCCGTAGTTGTCCGGATCGGTGAAAAGAATGACGGAAGGGTCGGCCAAATTGACGCCCGGTCTGAAGTCCGGATAGCCATCGCCCACCGGCGTGTTGAACTGCACGCTGGTGGTGCCCGCATTCGGCAGGCCGCTGAACAGATAGGCATCGTGCAGCGATTTTCGGGCAGTGGAATACGAAAGATCGGCCATGGCCGTCCAACCGTTGCCGAAATCGTATTGGTTGTTCCAGCCAGCGGAAAACAGTTTGTCGTGTTCCTTGGTGTATTCGTTCTGCAGAATCGGCTGGATACCGTTGATCGTGCCGGAGGTCACGATGGGATACGGATAAGCCGGCGTCACGCCCACGTCCGCATAGGAAACATTGTTGTACGGGCTGCTCGACCACTGCGCGCCGTTCTTGTATTTGCGCTCGTTGAACACGGAGTAGTAAAGGTCGAGCGTGGAGTGATAGTGATCGCCCGGCGCCCATTCCAGCACCGTCATCAGGCCGTTGCGCAATTGATTCTCCGATTGCGCGCGCAGCTGCATGCCTTCCTGCGAGATGACGTTGTTCGGCATGCCGGGCGTATGCGGACCGTGCCAGTTCTGGTCGATGCCGGCCGAACCGTTGTCCAC
>CBJMMB010000322.1:0-2772 GCA_966430775.1 uncultured Dyella sp.
GAACCCATCGTGGCGAAGCGATATAAACCGACTATCGCTTCCTTTTGAAATATCAATTTCACGGCCGCAAGAATGTCCGATACGGTGCGTCACGAGAGCCGGCAGCCCTGAGAGCGCTGCCATGCACATCAGGGATTCACCATGCACAACCATCGCCGTTTGCCCCTTTGGGGCGCCTTTGTCCTGCTTGGATTCACGGCGCTCACTGCCGGCGTACAGGCCCAATCCACGCTGACTCGCGACAATGGCGCGCCGGTGGGTGACAACCAGAATTCGCAGACTGCCGGCCCCGAAGGTCCCACCTTGTTGCAGGATGCGCAGCTGGTCGAAAAGCTGCAGCACTTTGGCCGCGAGCGCATTCCGGAACGCGTGGTGCATGCGCGCGGCACTGGCGTGCATGGCGAGTTCGTTTCCGCCGGTAATTTCAGCGATCTCACTGCCGCGGCGCTGTTCTCGGCCCCGGGCAAAAGAACGCCCGTGTTCGTGCGCTTCTCCACCGTAGTGCACCCATCGGGCTCGCCGGAAACGCTGCGCGACCCGCGCGGTTTCGCCACCAAGTTCTATACGGAGCAGGGCAACTGGGATCTGGTCGGCAACGATCTGCCGGTGTTCTTCATTCGCGATGCGATCAAGTTTCCGGACATGGTGCACGCGTTCAAGCCTTCGCCGGTCACCAATCGGCAGGATCAGAACCGCGTCTTCGATTTTCTCTCGCATGTGCCCGAAGCCACGCACATGTTGACCTGGGTGTATACCGATAACGGCATCCCTGCGTCCTATCGCACCATGGATGGTTTCGGCGTGCATGCCTTCAAATTCGTCAACGCGAAGGGCGACGTGCACTACGTGAAGTTCCATTGGAAGAGCCAGCAGGGCATCAAGAACCTCGACGCCAAACAGGCGGAGATGGTGCAAGGCAAGGATTTCAACAACCTCACGCATGACTTGTACGACGCCATCGCCGACAAGAACTATCCCAAGTGGGATCTGTATGTGCAGGTGCTGAAGCCGGAAGACCTGGCCAAGTTCCCGTTCGATCCGCTGGATGCGACCAAGGTGTGGCCGAACGTGCCGGAGACCAAGCTGGGCACGATGACGCTCAACCGTGTGCCGCAGAACTTTTTCCAGGAAACCGAGGAATCGGCGTTTGCGCCAGTGCGCATGGTGCCGGGCATTGAAGCATCGGAAGACCGCCTGCTGCAGGGCCGCCTGTTTTCCTATGTGGATACGCAGACCTATCGCCTCGGCATCAACAACCAGCAACTGCCGATCAACCGTCCGCTGGCCAGCGTGAAGAATTACAACCAGGACGGCACGATGAACGCAGGCAGCACCGCCTCGGAAGTGAATTATCAGCCGAGCGAAACCGAAGGCGCGTATGCCGACAACGCACGCTACAAGGCCAGCCGCCTGCCGCTTGTGGGCACCACGCAGCAGGAGCGCATCCGCCGCACGATGAACTTCCAGCAGGCCGGCGATCTTTACCGCAGCCTGTCGGCGACGGACAAGGAGCATCTGATCGGCAATCTTGCCGGTGATCTGGGCCAGGTGAAGAATACCAAGGTGCGCGACACCATGCTCAGCTATTTCTATAAAGCCGACGCCGATTACGGTACGCGCCTGAGCAAGGCGATCGGCGCCGATCCCGCCACGATTGAACGTCTCGCGCGAGCACTGTAAGCCTCTCCGCTGGCTTGCAGTGGCCTGGCGGCCCGGGAAGCAACGCTCTCACCTCCCGGGCCGCCCGGCACCTTTACCCCTGTCTGGAATCACCCGTATGAAAGCATGGCCACTGGTGCTCGGGCTGCTCGTCGCCGGCTGCAGTTCGACGACTCCGCCGAGTACGCCGGCACCGTCCGGGCAGCCCCAGGCCGAAGCGATGGCGGAACTGAAAACCTATTTCTTCGAAGCGGCGCGCATGGGCGACAACGTCTTGCTGGAAAAATACGTGACCTCCGGCTTTCCGGTCGACGTGCGCACGCCGCAGGGTTATACCGCGCTGATTCTTGCCGCTTACCACGGGCAAAAGGACACGGTGAAGAAGTTGATTCAACTGGGTGCGGATCCTTGCGCGCGCGATAATCGCGGCAGCACGGCGTTGATGGGCGCAACCTTCAAGGGTGAATTGTCGATTGCGAAACTGCTGCTCGATCAACCTTGCAGCAAGGTGGATGAGCGCAATCGCGAGGGGCAGACCGCGGCGATGTATGCCGCGTTGGTAGGCAATGGCGAGCTTATCGATATGCTGCGCAGGCGTGGCGCGCATCTGGATTTGAAGGATGATGCGGGGAATACCGCGGCATCGTTGGCGCGTGGGCAAGGGGCAGAGGACGTGGCGCGGGAAATTGAGGGCAAGTAGCCGCACGCCATCTCACCGTCATAAGGCATGCGATCGTCGGATGTGGTGACTTGCAAATAACTTGCTGAGTGAGTCCCTCTCCCTCCGGGAGAGGGTGCCGAGAGGCGGGTGAGGGTTCGGGCGGAGCGCGATGATCACTTCTTGAAGCGAGCCTTTGACTTTGCGCGCTGGTCGTACCCTCACCCCAACCCCTCTCTCGGAGGGAGAGGGGCTTTAATGCCGCCCAAGCCAGGCGGGATATGTCATTTTCGACCCACTCATCAGTTTCAAGAGGCCACACGGCCCCGCACAAACCGCCCCCGTCCCACAAGGACAGATAATGGGCCACCTGTTCACATGGTGACGCGCATCACACTTACCTACGATGGCATCGTAATCTGATGCCAGGTACATGAGTGCCAACGGCGCCATGG
>CBJMMB010000323.1:0-2754 GCA_966430775.1 uncultured Dyella sp.
GTGCCAAGGTCGATGGAAACATCGTTGGAAAACATCCCGCGAAACTTCTTGAACATGGGGCCGCCGCGCACCGTCTCTGGCTAAAAAGTAAGCGCGCCAGTCTAGTCAGCAAATATCTTGTCCGCAAGGACATTTGCGTTAAAAAAGCGGTCATTTTGCGGGCAATGATGAAGGATGGGATGGAGCGATCACCGAACGAGTAACAAGAATCGGTGAGGCGATGCTTGCGCCAATGCGTCCATCCCTTGCGTTCGGGCTCGGCAAACCGGCGGCAGCGTACAAGGCGGTAGAGGGGCATTTTCCCGCTGCCTGTTCCCCGTTTCCCGCTCTGGCGCTACGATAATCCGTTTGCCGCCGTGGCCCGGCCACGCCCAGCCAACCCTATCGGGACCACCAGCCCATGTCTGCCGTCATCTGCGGATCGCTTGCCTACGACACCATCATGGTGTTCCAGGACCAGTTCAAGAACCACATCATTCCCGATCAGGTGCACATCCTGAACGTGTCGTTCCTGGTGCCGCACATGCGTCGCGAATTCGGCGGCTGCGCCGGCAACATCGCCTACAACCTCAAGCTGCTGGGCGGCGATCCGCTGCCGGTGGCGGCAGTGGGCCAGGATTTCGGCCCTTATCGCGAACACCTGGAACGCTGCGGCATCCGCCTGGATTGCATCCGCGTGTTCGACGAGCAGTTCACGCCGCAGTGCTTCATCACCACGGACCTGGACAACAACCAGATCACTGCTTTCCACCCCGGCGCGATGTCCAGCGCGCATGCCAACCACGTGCGCAACATCCAGGACATCAGCATCGGCATCGTCGCCCCCGACGGCCGTGACGCCATGTTGCAGCACGTGGATGAGTTCGCCGCGCGCGGCGTGCCGTTCGTGTTCGACCCAGGCCAGGCCATGCCGTTGTTCAACGGCGAGGAATTCCGGGCGATGATCGAAAAATCCACCTACGTGATCGTCAACGACTACGAATCCCAGCTGCTGCAGCAGCGCACCGGCTGGAGCGCCAGCGAGATCGCCTCGCGCGTGAAGGCCTACGTGGTGACGCTGGGGCCGCGCGGCTCGCTGATCCATACCGACGGCGTCACGCACGAGATTCCGCCGGCGCGCGAACGCCAGGTGGTGGACCCCACCGGCTGCGGCGACGCGTACCGTGCCGGCCTGATCTTCGGCATCATGAAGGGCTGGGACTGGCCGACCATCGGCCGCATGTCCTCGCTGATGGGCGCACTGAAGGTAGAGCACCCCGGCACGCAGAACCAGCGCTTCACGTACGACGAGTTCGCGGCCGAGTTCAAGGACCAGTTCGGCTACGCGCTGGGCTGAGCCGGACGAATCGCCATGTCGACGCTCGCCAACATCGTGGTCGCGATCATCGCGCTGATGCACGTGTGGTTCCTGATCCTGGAGATGCTGCTGTGGGACAAGCCCGCAGGCCGGCGTGCGTTCGGCACCAGCGCCGAATACGCGGCGCAGACCAAGGTGCTGGCCGGTAATCAGGGGCTCTACAACGGCTTTCTCGCCGCCGGCCTGGCCTGGGGCCTTATCCTGGGCGGCGCCGAAGGTACGCACGTGAAGCTGTTTTTCCTGGCCTGCGTGCTGGTGGCGGGCGTGTACGGCGGCCTCACCGCCACGCGCAAGGTGCTGTGGATCCAGGGCCTGCCCGCCGCGATCGGCATCGCGCTGGTGTTGGCGGGCTGAGGCCGTGGACGGTCACGATCGCGAAGCGGTCGGCGGGCGGTTCGATCCCGCGCTGATGCAGCGTGCGCGCGAGCGGACCTGGGCGGCGCTGCGCGGCATCCAGGCGCGCATGCGCGTGGGCATCAGCGAGCAGGAAGCCCAGGCCGAGGCCATGCAGGTGTTCCAGGCGCTGGGTGTGGAACGGCTGTGGCATCCGGTGATCATCCGCATCGGCCCCAACACCACGAAAACCTATCGCCAGCCCTCGCAGCCGGACGTGCGCCTGGGCGAAAACGACAGCTACTTCATCGACTTGGGCTTGGTGTTCGACGGCCACGAGGGCGACGTCGGCGATACCTTCGTGACCGGCCATGCGCCTGAGCGCCTGGCGTGCGCCCAGGCCGCACGCGAGCTGTACCGCGAGGTGGCCGATGTATGGCGCCATGAAGGCTTGAGCGGCCAAAAGCTTTATGATTACGCCTGCGAGCGCGCCGCGGCGATGGGCTGGCAGTTCAACCATGCCATCAAAGGCCATCGCGTGAGCGATTTTCCGCACTCGGTGCACAAGGGCGGCGACCTGGGTGATTTCGAGCACAAGCCTGCGCAAGGCCTGTGGATTCTCGAGATCCAGATTGCCCACCCGACCGAACCGTTCGGCGCCTTTTACGAAGACCTGCTCGCCGAAGCCGCGCCATGAACGCGCTGGTTTCGGCAACGTTGCATACACATTTGAAACGTACCCTGCGGACCATGGACGGCCCATACACCTTTTATCGCTCTCTTGCGTACTGAAGAGAGACAATAGCTTTCTGTTCGACAAACGACTTCTACTACGGAACCAAGACAGTGGCCCGCCAAAAACCCCTTCACCTCTACCGCAACATCGGCATCATCGCGCACATCGACGCCGGTAAGACCACCACCACCGAGCGCATCCTGTACTACACCGGCAAGAAGCACCAGATCATCGACGTGCACGACACGAAGGATGGCAAGGGCTCGACCACCACCGACTACCTGGAACAGGAAAAGAAGCGCGGCATCACCATTCAGTCCGCCGCCGT
>CBJMMB010000324.1:0-2735 GCA_966430775.1 uncultured Dyella sp.
ACCATCTTGATCACGATGTTGAGCGGCGTGGGGCCGACGTCGTTGGTGAGGTTGGTGCCCACGCCAAACGCCAACTGGCAGCGTCCGTGGAAGTGTTTGAACAGCCGCATCACCTTGGGAATGTCCAGGCTGTCGCTGAACACCAGGATCTTGCTGCGCGGGTCGACGCGATTGGCCTGGTAATGCGCCAGCACGCGCTCGCCCCAGGCGAACGGATCGCCCGAATCGTGCCGGGTGCCGTCGAACAGCTTGCAGAAGTACATGTCGAAATCGCGCAGGAAGGCGCTCAGGCCGTAGACGTCGGACAAGGCGATGCCAAGGTCGCCACGGTATTCCTTCGCCCAGGCTTCCAGCGCTGCGACCTGTGAATCGCGCAGCCGTGGCCCCAAGGCCTGGTGCGCCTGCAGGTATTCGTGCGCCAGCGTACCCAGCGGGCGCAGGCCCAACTCCCGGGCCAGCCACACATTGCTGGTGCCGGCCAATTGCATGCCCAGGCCTTCATGTAGCGTCGCCACCACTTCGCGATGCCATTGGCGCGAGAAGCGCCGGCGCGTGCCGTAGTCGGCAATGCGGCACTCCTGGTAGCCCGGCGTGCTGGATAGCAGCGCGATCTTCTCCTGCAGGCGGCGGCGCCCTTCGGTCAGGTCGTAATCCGGGCAGGTGTTGCGGAAGTACACCTCGTTGACGATCGCCAGCAGCGGCACTTCGAACAGGATGGTATGCAGCCAGGGCCCGATGATGCGGATTTCGATTTCGCCGTTGCCGAGTGGCGAGGGAAATATCTCCACGTACTTGGTGTTGAGCTGGAACAGCGCGAGGAAGTCGACGAAGTCGCTCTTGATGAAGCGCCAGCTGCGCAGATGCTCCAGCTCCGGCTCGGTGAAGCGCAAACTGCACAGCGCTTTCAGCTCCGCCTGGATTTCGTCGATGTACGGCACCAGGTCGACGCCGGGGTTGCGGCACTTGAAGCGGTACTCCACCTGCGCAGCAGGGTATTGATGCAGCACCACCTGCATCATTGAAAATTTGTAAAGATCGGTGTCGAGCAGGGAACTGACGATCATGGAGCGTCCATGTCGGGGGAGAAACGTCGCGCGCGTGGCGCGGTATGCGCCGATTATCCTGCCGAAGCCGCAGCCGTGAACAGCCGGTGATAGAACCGCTGGCGATTTCGCGAAGTCAGAAAAGATAAAACCCCGGCAGCCAGGGGAATAACTGCCGGGGTTTGTTAGGTCGCGTTCCGGGGGGAGGGTAAACTGGGAACCGACCCCTGGGTACCACGATAAGCTGTGTTACCCGCTCGTCGCCTCACGGCGATACGGACTCTTAGTGTGGCCGTGGCGAACGAAGTTCAAGGCAGCGATCGAATTGGTTCAGCTTTCCGATAGCTAGCTCGACAGATCGCCAAAGTTTCATCTGCATCTTTCTCCTCGACTTGTCAGTACAAGGTCATACGCATGTTACTTCGCTGTATTGCCCTGCTCGCGCTGTGCTGTGCCCTGCCGCTGCACGCCGCCGATCTGCGCATCGATACCGGCCATGGCGCACGCACATGGACCACCGAGCAATTGCTGGCTCGCCAGGATGTGCAGAAAGTGAGCATCCCCGATGACGTCGCATTCCACCGCGCCATGCAGTACCAGGCCGTGCCGCTACGTGCGCTGTTGCCTGGGCTAGCGCATGGCGAACGTTTGAAATTCGTTGCGAACGATGGCTTCTCGGTCGACATCGCCGGGGACGCCATCCTCAACCAGGCCGGCGCGCAGGCGTGGCTGGCGATCGAAGACCCGCAGCATCCTTGGCCGGCGCTTCCCGGCAACAAGGGCGATGCCGGCCCGTTCTACGTGGTGTGGACGAACCCGGCCGCTGCGCAGATCAGCAGCGAGCAATGGCCTTACCAGTTGGCGCGGATCGAAGGGACGCAGGATATCGCCGCGCGCTTTCCCGCCACCGCGCCGGCTGCATCCGTGCCCGCAGACAGCCCTGTGCGTCGCGGTTATGTGGTGTTCCAGCGCACCTGCTTCGCCTGCCATACGCTTAACGGCGAGGGTGATGCGCGCATGGGGCCGGATCTCAATATCCCGCACAGCCCTACCGAATACCTGAGCCCGGCCATGCTGCGCGCCTTCATCCGCAATCCGCAGTCTCTACGGCGCTGGCCGGAAGGAAAGATGACCGGCTTTCCCACGCAGGCGTCGTTGTCGGATGCGGACCTGGATGCGGTGATGGCGTACCTCACGTACATGGCGGAGCATAGGCCAACGCGATCATCCCCGTAGGTTGGGCTGAGGCGAAGCCGAACCCCTACATCGCCATCTGCATCTTATGTTGGGGTTCGGCTGCGCCTCAGCCCAACCTACGAGGAGATCACGGAACACACACGATTTACAGCAACGCACGCAGCGTACTTTCGCGCAGCGCCTTCGGCTCCTTCGCCAACGCACGCACGCGCGCATAGAACGCTGGCCACTGCTCGCCTGCCTGCTTGAACAAGGCGGCAAACGCAGGCGTCCATTGGTCGTACAGACCGAACGGCAACAAAGTGGCGTTGTTGATCGGCTGCGCCACCCACCGATCGTAGCGATGGTCGTTCGGCCAATGCTGGTCGCGCCAGGTAGCGTAGCGCGCGCGGAAGGCGTCGATCTCGCGTTGCTTGGCTTGGGCCATCGCCTCTTCGTCCGCGCCGCTGGCGTAGAGCTTTTTCAGGCGCTCGCGCAGATCGAGCACCAGCCTGG
>CBJMMB010000325.1:0-2732 GCA_966430775.1 uncultured Dyella sp.
ATGCCGAACGCCTTCATGCCGCCGCGGCCGTAGGCCTGCATGTAGTCGGCGAAGACCGGGTTGAGCAGCAGCGGCACGTGGCCGAACAGGTCGTGGAACAGGTCGGGCTCGCTCAGGTAGTCGAGCTGTTCCGGCTTGCGGATCCACCAGCTGACCGGGAAGCGGCGGTTGGCGAGGTGATCGAAGAACACCTCATCGGGCAGCAGCCCTTCGACCGCGACCAGTTCCCAGCCGGTGGCCTTGCCCAGCACCTGGTTGAGATCGGCGAACTTGGGAATGCCGCCATCGCCCAGGCCGAAACGTTCCACGCCTGCGAGAAATTCCCGGCAGGCGCGCCCGGGCAGCAGTTCGCGCTGACGCTTGTACAGCGTGTCCCACACGTCGTGATCGGTGCGGCTGTAGCCGGCCCAGGGCTGCTCCACTACGCCGGTGGCGTAGACCGGCACGTAGCCGCGGTCGGTCTGCTGGTGTTCGACGCGACGAGGGGTGCTGTTTTCCATGGAAGCTCCGGCGCTATAGGACTGACCCTGAGCAACATCATAGATTTGGGAGGGCGCAAGATGATTGTTTTATTGTCCGTAGCGCCAGGTTGGGTGCAATATTCCGTCGCCACGAGGCCATTTCATAGACGAAGATTGCAATGACCGAGCTCGACCGCACCGATCTGCGCATGCTGGCCGTCCTGCAGGCCGAAGGGCGCATCACCAATGCCGAGCTGGCGGAGCGGGTGAACCTGTCCCCTTCCGCCTGCCTGCGCCGGCTGCAGCGGCTGGAAGGCGAGGGCGTGTTGACCGGTTACAGCGCCCAGGTGGATCCCGAGGCGGTCGGGCTGGGCCTGCAGGCGTTCGTGCGCGTGCAGCTCACCCGGCACGAAGGCGACGTGATCGAGCGCTTCGTGGAGCGGGTGAACGGCTGGGACGAAGTGGTCGCCTGCTACGCGCTCACCGGCGACATGGACTACCTCATGCACATCTACGTGGCCGATCTGCAGCACTTCTCGCGCTTCCTGCTCGATCGCCTGCTCAACGCATCCGGCGTGGCGGACGTGAATTCCAGCTTCGTGCTGCGCACGGTGAAACGCTCGCCCGCCTTGCCGCTCAGCCAGCTCGAACGTTAGGCGTTCTCGCCGGCCACCGCCAACGGCATCTGTTCGGCGCGACGCCGGATGCGCAGCGCCAGGAACGCCGCCACCACGCCCGTCGCGCCAGCGATTACGAACGGCGTGAGATAGCTGCCCAACTGCACGCGCAATACGCCGGCCATGAAGGCCGCCGTCGCCGCGCCCACCTGATGCCCGGCGACGACCCAGCCGAACACCACCGGCGCATCACGCTCGCCGAAGGCTTCGGTGGTCAGGCGCAAGGTGGGCGGCACCGTCGCGATCCAGTCCAGACCATAGAACACGCCGAACAGCGACAGGCTGTAGAGCGAAAAATCGGAGTAGGGCAGATACATCAACGACAAGCCGCGCAGCCCGTAATAGACGAACAGCAACTTGCGCGGATCGAAGCGATCGGTCAGCCAGCCCGATGCGGTGGTGCCGATCAGGTCGCACACGCCCATCATCGCCAGCACGCCGGCCGCGCGCACTTCGGGAATGCCGTGATCGCCGCACAGCGCGATGAAGTGCGTGCCGATCAAGCCATTGGTGGTGAAGCCGCACACGAAGAAGGTGGCGAACAACAGCCAGAATACGCCGCGCTTGCTGGCGCGCTGCAGCGTGCCCAGCGTCAGCATGAACAGATTGCCCGCCGGCGCACCTGCTTCGACCGGTTCTTGGGAAGACGCACCGTAGCGCGTCAGGCCGATATCGGACGGCCGCTCCGGCATCAACCACAGCACCAGCGGCAGCAATAGCACGCACACCGCGGCGATGGTCAGCACCACCGGACGCCAGCCGAAGTACTGGGCGATCGCGGCCAGGCCCGGCAGGAAGATCAGCGTGCCGGTGGCAGTGCTGGCGGTAAGCAGGCCCATCATCAAGCCGCGGTGCGTGCTGAACCAGCGGCCGACCACGGTCGCGCCCAGCACCACCGCCACGCAGCCGGTGCCGGCGCCGGACAGCACGCCCCAGGTCAGCAGCAGATGCCACGGACGGCTCATCAGCGCGCTGGACGCCGCCGCCAGCGCCATCACCGCCAGCGCCATCAGCAATACGCGCTTGATGCCGAAGCGCTGCATCAGCGCGGCGGCGAACGGACCCATCAGGCCGTAGAGCAAGATACCGACAGCCGCCGCGGAGGAAATATCGTCCCGGCTCCAGCCGAAGGCGCGGCCCAGCGGCAGCATCAGCACACCGGGCGTGGCGCGCATGCCGGCCGAGGCGAGCAGCGCCAGGAACACCACGGCGACCACCACGAAAGCGTATTTTTGGCCGAACGGCCGGGAGCGCTGTATAGTCATGTTACCGATCGGTACGGGACGGAAGCGCAGAGTACGTACCGATCGGTAACATTGTCAACCGGTTCTTTTATGCCCATGCGTTCCAAACCTGCCCCCGTGTCTACCGACGAAGCCCCGCGCCGCGCCGCGGACCGCATCCGCGAGACCGCGTTCGACCTGTTCTACCGCGAAGGCATCCGCGCCGTGGGCGTGGAGGAAATCGTCTCCCAGGCCGGCGTCACCAAGCCCAGTCTCTATCGTGCGTTCGAGTCGAAGGACGAACTGATCGCCGCCTATCTGCGCGACTACGATCAGCGTTTCTGCCAACGCTTCGAAGCGCCGGCGGCAGA
>CBJMMB010000326.1:0-2730 GCA_966430775.1 uncultured Dyella sp.
CGGACAGGGGGCATCACTGTGGGGAGAGTTGCACCATGTTGTTGCCGATGGGGTGTTTCAGCCGTTGCCTGGCGGTAGCTGGGTTGTCCTTGGTGTTGGGTGGTGTCGCGCAGGCGGCGCCGGATAGCAGTCCCATTGGATCGGCCAATGTCACCGTGGCCGATCCCACCGTGCCGCGTCCACCGGGCCAGCCGTGCGTGGTGCAGCTTTTTGCCGATGACGTTTTCAACGATTTCGGCACGCGTCCCTACAGCTACGCGCCGCCGGCCGGATGCGGCACGCGCTGGTCGAAGGTGGTGCTGGAAGCGGATTTCTCGGTCACCGCGGGCGTGCAGTACGACCGCACGGCCTCGATCTGGCTCGGCGGCGTGAACCTCTATTTCGGCACCACGCAGGAGCCGCGCTCCAACTTGGCGCCCAGCTGGCACGTCGAGCGCGATCTCACCGATTACAGCGCGCTGTTCCGCAACGCGGGACAAGGCCAGGCAGTGATCTACAACCTGGTCAACAGTACCTACACCGGTGTGATCCACGGCAGCGCACGCCTGCTGTTCTATCCCGCCTCGCTGGTGGCGCCGGCGGCGCACGTACCGGATGCGATCTATCCGCTGGGTAGCGATCCGGTCGGCAACACCGTCACCTTGAGCAATTCCAGCAGCCAGATGGCGGCCACGCTCAGCCTGCCGCGCAATGTCGAGCACGCTTACCTGGACGTGTTCACGCAAAGCCAGAGCGGCGACGAGTTCTGGTACACCTGCGTGCCGGATCAATACGCGGCAGAAGCACAGGAATGCGGCGGCGGCAATTTCCGCGAGGCCGAAGTGAGCATCGACGGCCAGGCCGCGGGCGTGGCGCCGGTGTATCCATGGATCTACACCGGCGGCATCGACCTCTTCATCTGGAAGCCGACGCCTGGCGTGCAGACGCTGAACTTCATGCCGTATCGCGTGGACCTCACACCGTTCGCAGGCATCCTCAGCAATGGTTCGCCGCATACCGTGGCGGTGAGCGTGCAAGGCGCGAACAACTACTTCTCCGCCACCGCTGCGCTCTTGGTGTACCAGGATCCGCATCGCAAGCAGGTCACCGGCGGCCTTTTGAGCAATACGCTGGCCAACCAGCCGCCGACGCCGACCATCGGCAGCACGCTGACGCAGGATGCGTCCGGCAACGTCACCGGTGCGGTCACCACCAACCTGAGCCGCCACTTCGTGATCCAGGGTTACGCCGATACCTCGCACGGCCGCGTGACCACCACGGTGGACCAGACGGTAGGCTTCGCCGATACGCAAACCTTCGACATCACCGCCAGCGATTACCACCAGATCAGCGACCAGCTCACCACGGTGCAAGGTACGAGCCGCAGCACGATCGGCGGGTTCGTGAGCGATGAGTTCAAGGCCAGCTTCAACTATCCGCTGCATGTGGACTACAACCAGACCGCGGAATCGAACGGGGACTATTCCATCCTCACCGCGATCAAGCAGGGCTACGACCAGCACACCGGTTTGAACCTGGGCGGTTTTCCGCTCTACGCGGCCGACGTGCACAACCAGGTGGCGGGTTCCGACACGTTGGTGCTGGACAGCGGTTTCCATATCGTCAGCCACAGCGGCCAGCAGGCGACGCAAGACTTTGCGTTCAGCGATTCGTTGGGCGGCTGCTACAGCGCCAGCGTGAGCTCGGCCGACAACGTGGTGACCGCATACAGCAGCGGCCAGGCGTGCCCGGGCGGACGCAACCGCGTGTACTGGTTTACGCATCCGGACGGATCGCCCTATCAGGGCAGCGGCTTGCTGCCTTGGTAAGAGCGGCATGAATGCGGCGCCCTTTCGGATAGTCCGAACGGGCGCCGACATGCTAGGTTTGGCGCCACGTTGACCCGCGCCATGGGGCTCTTACCGATGCGTACCCGTCTGCTTGCCCTGTCCGTGCTTGGCGTAGCTGTTGCCCTCGGTGGCTGTCACCATGGCACGCGTCCGGACGGTTCGGTAGACAAACGGGGCGTCGTCGACATGGCCGCGTTCGAAAGCTTCATCGCCACGCATCCCACGCCCGATGAATTCAAGAAGATGTACTCCGGCGTGCAACTGATGCTGCCGGGCATGATGAGCACGATGGAAATGCGCTACGACAACTCGCGCTTCTTCCCGCAGATGGATAAGGACGGCCGCATCGTCGTCGGCGACTTCCACTGACTTGCCGAGAACGACTCGCAGCGCGTACCCGAACTGTCATGTTCGACAGCAAGAGTCACGCCGTTGACATGTTGCGGCGTTAGCCTGCTCGGCACAGGGCGCCATCCGCATGCGCGGGCGGCGATGTTCCAGGATCAGTGCGCGAGTCAGCATGTCTTCATCCCCGTCCACCACTGCGAACCGGCGCGGTTTGCTTTTTGTCGTGCTTGCTGCGGCGTTGATCCTGGTCGGTAGCGGGTTGTGGTACGCGCATGCAGCCATCCACCGCACTCCCGCGCAAGGACACACCGCCAACGACGGCAGCGAAGTCGGCGTGATGCTGGACCTGGCCGACAAGGCCTACCAGGACAAGCACCTGGTCGCGCCGGTCGGCAGCAACGTCTACGAGTTCTACTTCAGCGCGCTGCAGCTCGATCCCAACAACGCGATCGCCCAGCGCCGTCTGCGCGACGCCTTCAAGCCGGCCTGCGATATGGTCGAAAGCACGCTCAACGGCGGCGACCTGGATGAAGCGCAGCGCGAGCTGTCCCTG
>CBJMMB010000327.1:0-2727 GCA_966430775.1 uncultured Dyella sp.
ACGTCGCCATCTACATCCCACGTTGGGGTTCGGCTGCGCCTCAGCCCAACCTACGAGACCATTGCGCATGCTTGAGCTTTATCGATTCAAGTGCGTCGATTCGGCTTCAGAACCATTACAGCGATCTTCTCGCGATCCTTACGTCGCCTCTACAGCGGAAAGCCTACGCTGGCTCTCGCCGCCCAGGCTTTATAGGGGATATTGCTGAACATGCGCGCCATAAGGCGATGCATGGTTGATGTTTTACCGGATATGCCGCGCCCAGATCGGGAGCAGTTCCAATGATCTATACAAAAAGTATGTTGGCCTTATGGTTCGTGCGGGTGGTCATCCATGGTTCTACATCCTCCACGTAGCTGATCGGCGTTTCCGTCACTGATCGGGCATGAGGCCTCTTGCTACGGGGAGGCGATATGAGTAGCGCACCGATGAGCCGCGCTGACGCGTCGGCTCGTCCATTGGAATCAGTTATCCACGCGATCCGGGCCATCCGCGAACGTCCGCGTATGCGGCCGGCGGAGGTATATGGGCAGAGTTTGTCGAGCCCTCGGCAGCTGTATGCCGCGCATATCGCAGGTTACGTGCGTTACCTGCGTCGCTGCGTGTTGACCTGGTTTCGCCGCCACATAGCGAAGCGGGGTGACAGGTGATGAGCGACGTGGCCGTGGAACCCATCATTCGCCCGCTTTGCGACGCGCCGCAGCCCTCGGTGGCGCTGTGCGTACACGCCGATACGCAGAACATCGATTTCTCGGCGCTGGATGCGCTGCCCAAGGGGCGATCGTGCATCGATCCCGTATCGATCGCCGACCTGTTGCGCAATGCCTTCGTCTATCCGCCGCACTCGGTCTATCGTCATGTCGCGGTGAACTTTTCCGCCGGCATGCCCGTACCGGAACAACCCGCAGATCCGGTATTGCAGGCGCCGCTTGCCGCTTGGGCGAAGACTGCCCGGCCGGCGCGCACCCAGCGCAACAGTGATGACCTGGTGCAGACCTATCACCAATTGCTGTGCGCAGCGGTGGCGCGCACGACTGCGCGCATGCAGCGGCCGTGGTTTCTGCAAAGTGGCGGCAAGGATTCGACCTCCATGGCCATCGCCATCGCCGAGGCGCGTCCGGACGTCACCTGTTTCACCTACCTCGGCGGCAACGAGGAAAACGAACTGGCGTCGGCGCAATGGGTGGCGCATCAGCTTGGTTTGCGTCACGAAACACTGGTGTGCGATCCGGGCCGCGCCTACGACCGTTATCTGGCGTGCGTGCCGCGTATCCCATTGCTGACGGCGGATTTCGCGGCATTGTCGTACGTCGACCTGGTCACGGAGATCGGCCACAACGGCGGCGACGGCGTGCTCGATGCTTTGGGGTCGGATCTGTATTTCGGCCTGCCGGGCCATTGGCGCCATCTGGTCATTCGCATCATGGCGCAGCAATTTAGGTTGCCGGCCAGCCTGTTTCATCTATGGGGCGTGCGGCGCAGCTTCCGCCTGTGCTATGCCCTCAGCACCTTGCAGATGAGCGCCTTCGAGCGTTTCTATCCCGGCTCGCGCTTCAACGACGACGAAGTCGATGCGCTGCTGGGCGGGCCCATGGCGGAGCAATCCCGCGAGCGCCTGGACGCCTTTTTGCCGGCGATCCAGGCCGCCCGCACGGTGGCCGAGCGCCGGCGTGTGGCCGCGGCGATCGTCGAGGCGGCGAGCTTCGGCAAAGGGCTCTTCACCGCCAGCGCGCTGAACCTGCCGCTGGCCTATCCCTATTGCGATACGCGGCTTGGCGAGTGGCTGATGCACGAAGTGCCTGACGATCATCTGGTCGGGCCGGACGGCACCAACAAGGTGCTGGTGCGCAAGCACATCGCGCGGTTCTTCTTGAATCTTCCTTATGTGCGGAAGAAAGGCTGTTTCCGCTTCGACGTCTGCGGCCTTGCGCATACGCGCTTCGACCGCGTGCGCCAGTTTGCCATCGAGGCCAAGGCGCAAGGGCTGATGCCCGGTGCGGTGGCGTGGCTGGATGCCCATCGCGCCTATATGGACAACAAGTACTTCGCTTCCAAGTTCTATCTACTGGCCGTAGTGCTGCCATGGCTCTTGAGCCGCAACCAACCGGTATCCAGCCCCACGCCAAACGGACGGATGGCCGCATGAACGCCGAACTGTTGGCGGCATGCCCTTGGGCGCGCGTGGATACGTCCCCCTACCGCGGCCGCGTGGATTTTCATGAGTTGCACGACATGGGTTCGGTGCTGGTGCATATCGATCGTGTTTCGCTGGCCGACATCCTGCGCAACGCCTTCGTTTATCCGCCGCATACCATCTTCGAACAGATCAAGGTGGCGCCTTGCGGCTTCGATCCGTCGCGCAGTCTCCTGTGCGAACCGCACTATCGATTCGACTACGGCGGAGAGCCGCAACCGGAACCGGCGGTATTGCCGACCGGGGCGTGGATCGACAGCTATCATCGCCGCTTGTGCGAAGTGCTTGCGGATACGACTGCATCGCTGCGCTCGCCATGGCTGCTGCAGAGCGGCGGCAAGGATTCCACCTCGCTCGCCATCGCTTTGGCGGATGTACGTCCCGACGTCAGCTGCCTGACTTATCTGGGCAGCAAGGAAGAAGACGAACTTGCTTCCGCGCGCTACGTGGCGCGCTCGCTGGGCCTGCGCCACGAGGGCCTGGTCTGCCAGCCCGGCCGCGCCTACGACCGCTATCTGGCGCTGGTGCCCAGG
>CBJMMB010000328.1:0-2725 GCA_966430775.1 uncultured Dyella sp.
GTCTGGTCTGCGAGCGGTTGGGGCAGTACGGACATCAGCCACAACAACATGGAAAGTTTCATATCTGCCTCCAGCGTGCTGTACGTGCTGGCACACATGCGTGCCATAACGCCGTTGCGGTGGATGGGCGGGCAGACCGTTCCACCTGGATCTTTTGCCTGCGTCGAAACTTGTGGCGCAAGCAGGTTTGGCCGCTGTAACGCGGCGGAATCAATCGACATGTCCGATGTCGACTGGGAAAAGCTTTGGCTCTACACGGCGTGCACTAACTCGTTTGAGTGCAGCGTGTTCGCGCATACGGCGAGTTGTACTCCGGCGTCTTCTTGCCGGGTCGCGCCGATCCGGACCCCTCCGGTTCGTCGCGTATGTCGGCACCCTGCGGTCAGGTGGATGCCGGAAAAAGTTTGGCGGAATCTAGTGGGGCTCGCTCGTCTTTGCAAGTGCCCGCCATGCTCGATTCACAATCCGCTCACATCATCGCATGTCGCGCATGATGTAAACGTCAAGCAGGCCAAGTGTTTAGCAGTTGTACGTCAATGCCGTCATCACTAACAACTTTTTCGCCGTGTTGTCCGATGCGACCTGCGACATCGTCGCTTATGACAGCAAGCGCTTCGATGCGCTCATTGTATGCAACGACATTGAGCAATCGCACGAATTCGCTGTTCTCGCGTTGCAGCAATGCGCCATCGTCGACACGCTTCGACAACGCGACATGATGAAGATGACGTTTGCTGCCGCCGCGATAATGCAAGCGCGCAACGATCTCTTGCCCGGGATAGCAACCCTTGTCGATCGCGACGGCACCCAAGCGATGCAGCGAAAGTGCAGGCGGAAGCAACTCGTTCAATGCAGCGTTGGGAAGCCACGGCCATCCTTCGCGCAATTGTTCGCGTTGCCACGCATCGTCGCCGCTGACGTTCGCGCCGAACACCATCGCGTGCGATCCGCAACCGAGTCGAACGATGTCGTCATGCACATCGACGTCGTGCAACGGCAATGCGTCGACTGTCGCAAGCGAACCTTTTGCGACGCTTAGCTTGACGCGCGAGCGAAACACGAAGCGACGCAATGCTTCGATGAACGTTTCCGCATCGCCACCGCGCAGGATCAGCAACAGGCGTTCGTCATCCAGGCGTGCGAGATGAAACAGGTTGCGCACGCGTCCTTGTGCGTCGAGCCAACTGCTGAATTGCCAGCGACGGTTCGCGAGTGCGGTGACCTGGCTGGCGAACTGGCTTTGCGCGAACGCGAGGGCGTCCGGGCCTTCCATGAAAATTGCTTGGGCGATGGTCGATGTCGGCATGCGCGCAGGATTGGGGCGGCAGGGGCTTGCCGCAAGTAGCGCCTGGCTTGCCTGCAACGCCCGGCGCCCGGCGTCAACTGGTTGTGCCGCTATGCCGCAAGTATTACGCTTTTGGCGATACGAACATGCCCGACACGTCCTCCAAACCCGCAACGCCGAACGAACCCGCCAAGCAAGAGCGGGCCGTAACGCCCGTTTTGCCCGTGCCGGGCAAGGAACAGAACGAGCGGCCGGCGCCGGACCCCACGCGCTACGGCGATTGGGAAAAGAACGGGCGCTGCATCGACTTCTGATCCGTCGCGTTGGCGCGCCACGGCAAGGTGGCGGAGCGGTGGGTGCGCGGAAGCGGTTGGCGGTGCACGGGTATCAGCGATTCCACCCAGGATAGCCGCCATGGCACAGACGCAACGACCGCTTTCACCGCATCTACAGATATATAAGTGGCAAGTGCAGATGGTGACATCCATCCTGCATCGCGCCACCGGCATCGCTCTCACCGTGGGCACCTTGATCGTCGTGTGGGGCCTGGTCGCCCTGGCCGCCGGCGAAGATGCGTTCAACCAGTTCAAGATCTGCATGGGCAGCCCGCTGGGCATGATCCTGATGATCGGCTGGACCTGGTCGCTGTTCTATCACTTGTGCAACGGCATCCGTCACCTGATCCAGGACGCGGGCGCGGGCTACGCCATCGCCCAGTTCGTGCGTTCCAGCTGGCTGACCGTGATCGGCAGCCTGGTGCTCACCTTGATCGTCTGGGGCTACGTGCTTTCCGCCGGAGGTGCCGCATGAGCGCCAATACCAAAGATCTGCGTCATCCGCTGAAGCGCGCACGCGGCCTGGGTTCGGCCCAGTTCGGCGTAGGCCACTGGTGGACCCAGCGTACGACCGCCGTGGCGCTGATTGCGCTGGGCATCTGGTTCGTGATCCTGGTGCTGGGCCTGGTGCACGGCGATTACGCCGCCGCGCGCGCCGCAGTGGCCAAGCCGTGGAACGCGGTGCTGCTGATCGCCTTCCTGGTCAGCATGTTCTGGCATGCGGTGCTGGGCATGCAGGTGGTCATCGAGGATTACGTACACACCCACTGGAAGGAAGTCACGCTTCTGGTGGCCATCAAGTTTATCGCCGTGCTGTGCGTGCTGGCCGGCACGCTGGCGGTGCTGCGCATCGCACTGGGAGCCTGAGGTCGATGGAAGCTTACAAAGTTCAGCAGCACAAGTACGACGTGGTGGTGGTCGGCGCCGGTGGTGCCGGCCTGCGCGCCACGTTCGGCCTGGCCGAAAAAGGCCTGAAGGCCGCGTGCATCACCAAGGTGTTCCCGACCCGCTCGCACACCGTGGCTGCACAGGGTGGTATCGCCGCCGCGCTCGGCAACATGGGCGAAGACGACTGGCGCTTCCATTTCTACGACACCATCAAGGG
>CBJMMB010000329.1:0-2710 GCA_966430775.1 uncultured Dyella sp.
ACCTACGGCACCGGCTGCTTCATGCTGATGAACACCGGCGACAAAGCCGTCGCGTCCAATAACGGCCTGCTCACCACCATCGCCTGGGGCGTGGATGGCAAGGTGGAATACGCGCTGGAAGGCGCGATCTTTGTGGCCGGTTCGGTCATCCAATGGTTGCGCGATGGTTTGCGCATGCTCGGTCGCGCCAGCGATTCGGAAGACTACGCCGAACGCGCCAAGACCAACGAAGGCGTCTACATGGTGCCGGCGTTTGTGGGATTGGGCGCGCCGTACTGGCGCAGCGATGTGCGCGGCGCTGTGTTCGGGCTCTCGCGCGGCACCACCAAGGAACACTTCGTGCGCGCCGCAGTGGAATCGATGGCGTACCAGACGCGCGACGTGCTCGCCGCGATGGAAAGCGACGCCGGCCTGAAACTGAAAGAGCTGCGTGCCGATGGTGGTGCGATTGCCAACGGATTCCTCGGCCAATTCCAGAGCGACATTCTCAATGTGCCGGTACTGCGTCCGAAGGTGGCCGAAACCACCGCGTTGGGCGCGGCATATCTAGCCGGCTTGGCTACAGGTTTCTGGTCCAGTCGTGAAGACATCGCGCGTCATTGGGCAGTCGATCGCAAGTTCGAACCGGCGATGCCCGAAGCGCAGCGTGAAGAACTTTACGCGGGCTGGAAACAAGCCGTGGAGGCGACGATGGCTTTCAAAATCTGACGCGCCCTTTTCCTCTCTACTCCCTCTCCCCTCCGGGGAGAGGGCTGGGGTGAGGGGCCAACCTCGCCTGAAATCGTGTTGATGTCACAAAGCAAAAAAACTTCCTCGCGTCACTGAGCTTCCCCCCAAGCCTTGACCCCTCACCCTAACCCTCTCCCCGGAGGGGAGAGGGAACAAAAAAAGCCAGCACGTCGGAAGTCGATCCACCGCTGCGACACCCCAGCGAGCACACCCGTGCCCGCACGGCCCCCTTATGCCCGTCGCCAGCAAAACGACGTTGTTCCGAAGGAGAATCCGCATGCGCCAAAAAATCATTGCCCTGATCGCGATGGCCGGATGCATCGCCAGCACCAGCGCCATCGCCGACGACCCCGATTACGCACACACCACGCTCACCGGCGATTGGAATGGTGCGCGCCAACGCCTCTACGACCATGGCATCGACATCGGCCTGGACTATCTCGGCGAATTCGCACACAACACCAGCGGCGGCATTCGCAACACAGACGCCTACGCCGACCAGATCCATCTGCACGCCGCCTTCGATTTCGAAAAACTGTGGGGCTGGACCGGCAGCTCGCTGCATGTGGACATCAACAACCGCAACGGCAGCCAGATCGATGCGAAAGCGCATCTCGGCACCTTGCTGGAATCGCAGGAAATCTACGGCGGCGGCAACGTCACGCGCCTTACGCGCTTCTATCTCGAACAGGCGCTGTGGAACGGCCTGGTCGATCTGAAGTTCGGTCGCATGGATATCGGTGGAGATTTCTTCCCGTTCGCCTGCGACTACCAGAACCTCAACTTCTGCGGCGCGCTGCCCGGCTGGATTTCCAAGGGCGTGAACGCATGGCCGCTGGCGCAGACCGGCGGCGTGATCGCGATCAATCCGTCGCCGGCGTGGTCGATCAAGTTCGGCGGTTTTGAGGTCAATCCGAACAACGCATCCACCTCGCAGGGTTTGAAGTTGTCGGTGCCGGGACCGAACGTCGGCACGCTGATGCTGGCCGAACTGGATTGGCGTACGAACCTGGGCGATGCGCAGGGCGCATTGCCCGGCGTATGGCGCGTCGGCGGCTGGCGCAATACCGCCCACTACGACGACGTGTTCTACAGCGTGGCCGGCGTGCAGCAACTGCTGGGCAGCGATGCGCCCGTTCTGCAGAGCAGTGTCTCCGGCAGCTATTTCATGGGCCAGCAGCAGATCACGCGCCGCCTGAGCGTGTTCGGCAATATCGTGCAAGCCGATCCGCATACCGACCTGGTCGACCAGATGATCTCGATCGGCCTGCTCTATGACGGACCGTTCGCATCGCGGCCGGACGATCGCCTGGGGCTGGCCATCGGTCGTGACAGGGTCAGCGGACGCGTCGCCAGCATGCAGCGACTGGTCAACGCCGCAGGCGCAGGGCCCGTGCCGGTGCAGGGCTACGAATACATCGCCGAACTCAACTACCAGTTCCAGCTCTGGCACGGCCTGGCGCTGATGCCCAACGTGCAGTACATCCGCCATCCCGGCGGCAGCAACGCCAACCGTGACGCCACCGTGTTCGGGCTGCGGACGGTGGTCAAATTCTAAGCAGCGGGCATCGGCCGGGGCCGGGCATGTATCATGGCGGGCCATGGGCTTACGCCCGGCGACTCCGGCAGGCGCTGGAGGCGATCCGGGCAGCGTCCTAAGCTCATCGGGCGCACGACGCAAAGCCCTTTCCCGATTCAGTTTCTCGAGGTCATTCATGGCACGCGGTATCAATAAAGTCATCCTGGTCGGCAACCTCGGCGCAGACCCCGAAGTGCGCTACACCGCCGGCGGCACGGCCATCGCCAGCCTCAGCATTGCGACCTCCGAGCAGTGGACCGACAAGCAGAGCGGCCAGAAGCAGGAACGCACCGAATGGCACCGCGTAAAGCTGTTCGGCCGTCTCGCCGAGATCGCCGGCGAATACCTCAAGAAGGGTCGCCAGGTCTACGTCGAAGGCTCGCTGCGCACCGACAAGTACAC
>CBJMMB010000330.1:0-2688 GCA_966430775.1 uncultured Dyella sp.
CGTGCTGGCGATTCACCGGCGAGACGCTGGCATACGGCACCTCGCGTTCCTTCAGGCGGCGCAGCAGCGGCGGGTGATCGGTGAGCGGCGGCGTGATCACCACGCCGTCGACATGGTGGTCGGAAATCAGCGCATCGACACGGCGGATGAAATCCGGCCCGCGCATGCGCAGCGGACAGGCCATCATGCTGTAACGGTTTTCATTGCAGGCGTCGAGCACGCCATCCTGGATTTCGGCCAGGTAGGTCGAAGCGGGATTGTCGTTGTTGTCGTACAGCATCGCGACGAGGAACGACCTGCTGCCGGCCAGGCCGCGCGCCGACGGACTCGGCCGATAATTCATCGACTCCATTGCGGCCAGCACGCGCTGGCGGGTGGAGTCCTTGACGTAGGCTTCCTCGTTGAGGACGCGCGAGACCGTCTTGGGCGATACGCCCGCCGCGCGCGCGACATCTTCCAGGCGTACCCGCATGCATGCTCCTCAGCCTCACCGTATTACGCGGTGACTATGCCGTCTGGGCCTGCTTTTTTACAAGCGTTGTGACAGGCGAGGTCTCTCGATACAGGGAAAGAGGGCGCCTCCTTGCGGAGGCGCCACACCGAGCAGGCGGGAGTATTTCCTGCTCAGAACCAAACCCCCACTTCCACGCCGTACGTACGCGGCGGCAGGTACTGGGAGACATAGACGAAGTTGCCGTTGGGGTCCACGAAGCGACCGGCGTTCGTGCGGACCTTGTCGTTGCTGAGGTTCTGCACGTACGCGTTGACGTACCAGCGATCTTGCGGTTCGGTGTAGCGCAGCGAGAAATCGCTCCGCAAATACGCTTTCTGCTGGTCGCCGGCGCCCAGGTTGAACGGGCTCAGCCACTGCATCGTCTGGTATTGCGCGCTGATGCGTGGCGTCAGGCGGCTGCCATCGGGCAGGTGGAAGTCGTGCTCGTAGATCGCCGTCAACGATGCATCGGGCGCGTGCGGCAGCGTATGCCCGGTGATGTTCATGCAGCTTTGCAGATTGGATGCCGGCGGGCAGGCTGGCAAGCCGGCGTAGTCGTTGCTGCCGGCATAGATCAGCGTGCCCAGCGTTTTCTTCGGAATCAGCGAAAGCACCAGGTTGGCGCGGTCATCGTGATCCTGCAATGCCAGCTCGGACTCGAAGCCGGCCACCTTGGTGCTGCCTCCCACGTTCGAGAAGCCCAGGCCATGATTGCCGTTCGGATAGACGATCGGCGCCGAAAGCTGGAAGTTCTTGAAATCTTCGTAATATGCCGCGCTGTTCCAGGTCATGTGGCCATCGAAGAAGGTGAACTTCGCGCCGACTTCATAGTTGGTGAGGCTTTCCGGCTTGTACAACGCGCCGCCGTCCTGGGTGCCGCCGGATTTGTAGCCGGTCGATACGCTGGCGTACACCATGGCGTTCTTGCTGAAGAGATAGTCCGCCCGCCCCAGCCAGGTCACCTTGGTCTTGTGGTACCGCCCATCGTTGTGCTGACCAACGGTGAAGCCCACGTCCGGCGGATTTGCGTTTGGTGCAATTGGCACCTGCGGCACGGTGGGGTCATAGGCCCAGCCCCAGTTGATGCCGCCCTCGTTCTTTCTGGTGTCATCGGAGAAGCGCGCGCCGGCGGTCAGGTTGAAGGCATCGGTAACGTGCCACACGGCCTGGCCGAAGATCGCTTCGGATTCCACCGTTTCCTTCGGCTGGATGAAGGAACCCTGCCAGTTCACCGTGCCTTGCTGGGTACCGTTCATGATCGGAATATCGAAGCGGATGTTGTTGTCTTCGGCGGCGTAGTACAGGCCGAGAATCCAGTCCACCGTGTGCTGCCCGCTCGATTTCAGATCGAATTCGTGGCTGTAGCTGGAGTAGTTGGAATAATTGGTGCGGTCTTCCTGATAGACGCCGCCGGTGGTGAAGCTGGTGGGCAGGATCGCGCCGTCATCCTGGTCGAAATTTGCCGAGCCGGAAAAGCGGTTGTAGCCGGCGATATAGGTAAACGCGATGTCCTCGTTGATCTGCCAGTCCATGCGGCTGCGCACCGTCTTGGACGTGCGGTGCAGATACGGCGCAACATCGGTTAGGACCGACCAGAACGCCTGGCCCGGCCGCGGGTTCTGCATCAGGTTCATGCTGGGCGTGCCGCGGTCGAGGAAATACTCGTACGACAAGTTCCACTTGAACGCATCGGTAGGCTGCCACAGCGCGCTGATGCGCGCGGCCGTCTGGTTCTGCGCGCTGTACTTGTCGCCGCCGGTCACGTACAGGGCCTGGTTGATCGGCTGGAAATTTGCCGGATTGCCGCCGCTGGCGGCGTACGCCGCCTGCTGCTGCGCCACCGAGGGCAATTCGCTGCCCGGGTTCTGAAAGTTCACGTAGCCGTCGTGCTGTTCGTGCGCCACGGCCACGCGCAAGGCGAAGGTGCTGCTGATCGGCAGGTTCACCGCGGCCTTCTGGCCGGACTGGCTGTAGCTGCCCAGCGACATCTGCGCATTGCCGTTGAAGCCGCCGTTGGGGTCGGGCTTGACCGTTTCGAAATCGATCGCACCGGCAGTGGAGTTGCGGCCCCACAACGTGCCTTGCGGACCGCGCAGCACCTGCACGCTGTCGATGTCCATCAGCAGGCTGGTGGCCGATTCGGCGCGCGGCGAATAGACGCCATCGATGAACAGCGCCACTTCCGGATCGGCGTA
>CBJMMB010000331.1:0-2658 GCA_966430775.1 uncultured Dyella sp.
TCGCGCGACAACGTCTGCGCCATGTCGCTTGCCGAGCTGCCGGCGCCGACGCGCATCACGAAGCAATCCACGCCCAACGCCGGCATCGGCCAGTTGTCGACCAGCTGCAAGCCGTATTGCCGGGCAAGCTCGCGCGCGACGTGCATGCGCGCCGTTTCATCGGGCGAGGCGGTATAGGCCACCGCGTAATCGTCCGCGGCATGCAGATGAGGCGGCGCAGCGCGCAGCATCACCAGCACCTGCGGCGGTGCTTGCGCGTGGACCGTGGCGCAGAGGCCCGCTGCAAGCGCAACGATAAGCGCGTGCAAGCGTTTCATGGATGACCGCCCGAACTGAGATCTTCCACCAGCGTCACCTGCGGCGAACCGAGCAACATCTTTCGCGTGGCTGCGCTGCGCGCCTCGGGCACACGCAGCACGTAGGCGCCCGCTTCGGTCGGCCCGCCCACGATGCGCGCATGACTGCTGCGCACCAGCTCGCGCATTTGCGCTTCGCGCGTGTGCGGATCGAACATCACCACCAGCAAGGCGTCCTGGCTGCCCGGCGCGCTCAATGTGCGATAGCTGTCGTGCTGCGGATGAAGCAGGATCACGCTCAAAGCGAGGATCACCGCCGCCTGTAATGCCGCAAGCCAGGCGAGCGTCTTTTCGCGGCGATGCCAGGTGGAAGAAACACGTGGCGCGCCGTGCAACCTGGCGACGCGCCGATGCAAACGCCGCAGTTTCGGCGACACGTCGTCCTTGTCCGCCTGCTCGGCGAATTGTTCCTGCACTGTACGCAGCCACGCCGCTTCGTGCCGGCATGGCGCGCATTCGGCCAGATGATGTTCCACTTGCACGCGCTCGTCGTCGTCCAGCGTGCCGTTCACGTACCAGGGCAGCAGTCGGTCGGCCTGTGCATGCACCGAGCCTTCGAACTTGATCACTCGACCATTCATATGGCCTCCCGGTGCGACGCCAGCGACGTCTTGAGCTTGCGCCGCGCGTAGAACATGCGGGTCTTCACCGTGTCGACGGGGCAACCCATGATCTCGGCGATCTCGCGGCAGGCGTAGCCGAAGTAATAGGTGAGCTCCACCACCGCGCGCTGCTCGGGCGACAGGCTGCGCAGCGCATCGTCCAGATGCTTGCGCACTTCCTGCTGCTGCAAGGCGTCGTCGGGGCCGGGCGCCGAGGCCTCGGTGCGCTCGTCGAGATCGGTTTCTTCCGGCGCGCCAGTCCGTTCCAGCGCTTTCAAGGACTGGCGGTAGGCGATCGCGAAAATCCAGGTCGACACTTTCGATTGATGGTTGAAGGTGTAGGCCTTGCGCCAGACCACCATCATGGTGTCGTCCAGAATCTCCTCCACCAGCGCCGTCTGCTTGATCATGCCGCGCACGAAGCGTTGCAGGCGTGGGCTGTACAGGCGATAGAGCGCTTCGAACGCATCCCTTTCTTCCGCCGCCACGCGTGCCAGCAAGGCGGCTTCCTCGTCCACGGAAACGCCGTCCCCTGCCGAACCTGCCCGCCTGCTGCGCACGGTTGCTCTCCACGCGTGGCTGTATGGCTTGTTCATACGCCTTTGGGGCGGGTTGGTTCAATCAGTGGCGACATATCTTGAAAATGCTCCACCGCCCCTCAGCGTCATTCCGGCGAAAGCCGGAATCCAGTCAAGCATGCGTCCGAAGGACACGGCATCGATTTTGTGTGCTTCGCACGGCGTATTTCACTGGATGATTCGCTTCGCTCACCCCTTCGGGGCCGTCCTTCGGACGTTCTCCGCGCTTCGCGCTACGTCCGGTTTTCGCCGGAATGACGATCAGGCGTAGCCATGCGTTTTGGGAGATTGAGCCCGCCCCGCCCGGCATGCCACGATCCCGCCGATGAGCAACCCCGCCGCACCGCACCACCTGCGCGACCTCGCACGCTTGCGCCGTGTGCGTGACCGGATCGATCGCGAATACCAGCAGCCGCTCGACGTGGAAGCGCTGGCGCATGGCATCGGTATGTCGGCCGGGCATCTCAGCCGCCAGTTCCGGCGCGCCTATGGCGAATCGCCGTATGCCTATCTGATGACGCGGCGGATCGAGCGCGCGATGGCCTTGCTGCGCCGCGGCGACCTCAGTGTCACCGAGGTCTGTTTCGCCGTCGGCTGCGCCTCGCTGGGCACCTTCAGCACGCGCTTCACCGAACTGGTCGGCATCTCACCCAGCGCCTATCTGCGCCGGGAACGGGAGGCGCGCGCGATCGAGGGCATGCCCTCCTGCGTGGCCCGCCAGGTCACCAAACCGATCAGGAATCGAGAAGCGCCGGCCGACGAGCCGCAACTAGACTGAGCGCGTCTTCACTCAACCAGACGGACCGCCATGGACATCACCATTCACGCCAGCTTCCTCCCGCACAACGACCCGGACGCCTCCCTGGGCTTCTACCGCGACACCCTCGGCTTCGAGGTGCGCAACGACGTCGGCTACGGCGGCATGCGCTGGATCACCGTCGGCCCACCCAACCAGCCGGGCACCTCGATCGTGCTGGCGCCGCCGGCGGCCTATCCCGGCATCACCGACGAGGAGCGCCGCACCATCGCCGAGATGATGGCCAAGGGCACCTACGCCACCTTGCTGCTGGCGACCAAGGATCTGGCCGGCACCTTCGAGCGGGTGCAGAGCCGCGAGGTGGA
>CBJMMB010000332.1:0-2654 GCA_966430775.1 uncultured Dyella sp.
GCCCTCGCCCAGCGCGATCTTCGCCATATCTGGCATCCCTGCACCCAGATGCACGATCACCAACAAGTACCGATGGTGCCGATCGTGCGTGGCGAAGGCGCCTGGCTGATCGATGCCGAAGGCCGCCGTTACCTGGACGGCATCAGTTCCTGGTGGACCAACCTGTTCGGCCACGCCAATCCGCGCATCGCCGCGGCGCTGGCCGACCAGGCGCGCACGCTGGAGCACGTAATTTTTGCCGGCTTCACCCATCCGGTGGCGATCGAACTGGCCGAGCGGCTGGTGGACATTACGCCGCGGGGGCTGGAGAAAGTGTTCTTCGCCGACAACGGTTCGGCCGCGATCGAAGTCGCGCTGAAGATGAGCTTCCACTACTGGCTCAACCAGGGGCATGGCGAAAAGACGCGCTTCATCGCGCTCACCGGCAGCTATCACGGCGAAACCCTGGGCGCGTTGTCGGTCAGCGACGTGGCCTTGTATCGCAAAACCTATGCACCTTTGTTGCTCACGCCGATCCTTGCGCCATCGCCCGATACCTACGAAGGCGAACCCGGCGAATCGCCCGAACAGATCGCCACGCGTCGCCTGGAAAACATGCGCCAGCTGCTGGAACGCCACGCGCACGAAACCTGCGCGGTGATCGTGGAGCCGCTGGTGCAATGCGCGGGCGGCATGCGCATGTATCACCCGAGCTATCTCACCGGTCTGCGTACGCTGTGCGATCGCTATCAGGTGCATCTGATCGCCGATGAAATCGCGGTCGGTTTCGCGCGCACCGGCACCCTGTTCGCGTGCGAGCAGGCCGCGATCGCGCCGGATTTCATGTGCCTGTCCAAGGGACTGACCGGCGGCACCCTGCCACTTTCCGCCGTGCTCACCACCCAGCGCGTGTATGACGCGTTCTATGCCGAATACAACGCAGGCAAGGCGTTCCTGCATTCGCACAGCTACACCGGCAATCCACTTGCCTGCCGCGCCGCGCTGGAAACATTGAACATCTTCCACGACGAGCCGGTGCTGGAACGCAACCATGCGCTCGCGGCGCATCTTGCCAAGCGGCTGGCCCCGCTGCGCGAACATCCGAACGTGGCTGACGTGCGCCAGCAAGGCATGATCGCGGCGGTGGAACTGGTCGCCGACAAGGTGACTCGTCGCGCTTTTCCCGCAGAAGAACGAAGAGGCCTGCGCGTGTATCTGCATGGCCTGAAGCATGGCGCGCTGCTACGGCCACTGGGCAACATCATCTACTTCATGCCGCCTTACGTGGTGAGCGAAGGCGAGATCGATCACTTGGTTGACGTGGCAAGTGCAGGCATTGCGCGCGCCGTCGCGTAGGTTGGGTTAGCGCAGCGTAACCCAACGATGCCGCGTCGATATGTTGGGTTACCTCGGATCAAGTCCGGGGTAACCCAACCCACAATGTCGGCAACTAATGGCCCCGAACGGTAATCGCCGGATCCAACCTCTCCAGCGCCGGCCCCAGCCTGGTTTCGCCGGTAGCGTCGATATCACCCTTGGAATAGGAGCGGCCCGCCACCGGCAGGCATTGGCCTTTCTTCGCCGGGATCAGGCTGCCCGTATCGCGGATGCATTGGCGATCGCCGGGCCTGAGCGGTGAGGCGTGCTTGGGGGCCGCTGCCGTCGCGGCTGTTGGCGGCTGGTCCGCCAGGGGTGGCGCATTCTGGGGCGCGGCGAATGCCGCCGTCGCCAGGCCTGTCGCCAGGGCGGTGGAAAGCATCAATCTGAACATGGCAAACCTCCTTGCTCGCAGGTGGGGAAAGTGACGAGCCTCGTAGGTGAGACCATGCTGATCCCGCTGTCGGTTCATCGCAAGGCCCTTGCTCGCAAAAGCCGTTCAGATGGCTGAACGCCATGCGCGCCGCGCGGTATGCTGCACAACCCTCGTCCTTCGAAAGCTTATGCGCACCACCCGCATCCACCTCGAACAGCCGCTGGCGCCAGCCACCGAACTGCCCTTGCCGGCGCAGGCTGCCGAGCACGTCGCGCGCGTGCTGCGCATGAATGCGGGCGATGTGCTCACCGTCTTCAACGGCGACGGCTACGACTACGCGGCAACACTGGTGCGCGTGGGCAAGCGCGAGGTGATCATTCGCATCGGCGCGCGCGAAGAAGTTGCGAACGAATCGCCGCTGCAACTTACCTTGGCGCAAGGGGTTGCGCGCGGCGAGAAGATGGACCTGATCGTGCAGAAGGCCACCGAGCTGGGCGTTGCGCGCATCGTGCCATTGTTTACCGAGCGCTCCGAGGTGAAGCTCGATCCCGCCCGCGCGGAAAAACGCCTGCAGCATTGGCGCGCGGTGGCCGCCAGCGCGTGCGAGCAAAGCGGTCGCGTGCGTGTTCCCGAAGTGATGCCTGCGCTATCGCTGCAGAGCTGGCTGGAAAGCCTTGCTGATGACGATGCCCTGCGTCTGGCGCTGCTGCCGGAAGGCACGCTGCGGGCGCGCGAATTGCGTTTCAGCGCATCAGGTGGCTTGTTGGTGGTCGGGCCGGAAGGCGGCCTGGGCGAACGCGATATCGCGGCGCTGCGCGAAGCAGGCTTCCAAGGTTTGCAGCTGGGGCCTCGCATCTTGCGCACCGAAACGGCGGGCTTGGCGGCGCTGGCGGCATTGCAGGCGCTGCACGGCGATCTGTAG
>CBJMMB010000333.1:0-2638 GCA_966430775.1 uncultured Dyella sp.
TACGAAGATGTCGTGGGCGAAGTGCACCGCTTCCTGATGGACCGGCTGTTTTCATGCGAAATGGCCGGCATCGATCGGCGCAACGTGCTGGTCGACCCCGGCTTCGGCTTCGGCAAGACGCTGGAACACAACCTGGCCTTGCTGCGCAAACTGGAGCGTTTCGCGGATCTAGGCAGCGGGGTCTACGCCGGCCTGTCGCGCAAGACCATGATCGGCACGCTCACCGGCCGCAAGGATCCGGCCGAACGCGCCGCCGGTTCCGTTGCCGCCGCAGTGATCGCCGTGCAGCGCGGCGCGCGCATGGTGCGCGTGCATGATGTGGCGCCGACGGTGGATGCGTTGAAGGTGTGGCATGCCGTGCAGGCCGGCGATACGCCCGAGCGGCACGATAAGCCGAAGATGCCGGTTTGGCCGGATGATGAGTAGCTTGCCGTGACAGCTCCCTCTCCCCTCCGGGGAGAGGGTTGGGGTGAGGGGCCAACCTCGCCCGATTTTTCAAACAAGGCGTAAGAAGAGCAGCCCGCATCTGGCGCGCGCCCAAGATTCCCCGTAAGCCTTGTCCCCCTCACCCTGGCCCTCTCCCCGGAGGGGAGACGGGATGGGAGGCGCATAAATTCCCGCTAAAGCGCCAACCCCCAAGCGGTGTAGCATTCACGCCTTACCGACGCCCTTGTCCCTATTTCCTAATTCCCGCTCCACCAAGACGACACCATGAATCAACGCAAATATTTCGGCACCGACGGCATCCGCGGACGAGTCGGCGAGTGGCCCATCAGTGCGGATTTCGTGCTGCGCCTGGGGCGCGCACTGGGCGTGGTGCTGGGCCGGAACCGGAAGAAATCCACGGGCCGTCCGCTGGTGCTGATCGGCAAGGACACCCGCGCTTCCGGCTATATGTTCGAATCCGCGCTGGAAGCGGGCCTTACCGCGGCCGGTGCGGACGTTCGCCTGTTCGGCCCCATGCCCACGCCGGCGGTGGCGTATCTCACCCGCAGCCTGCGCGCCGATGCGGGCATCGTGATCAGCGCCTCGCATAACCCGCATTACGACAACGGCATCAAGTTCTTCTCCACCGACGGTGAAAAACTCTCCGACGAGATCGAAGCGCAGATCGAGCAGGAAGTGGAAGCGCCGTTCACCACGGTAGATTCGCGTCAGCTCGGCAAGGTGGTGCGTGTGACCGACGCGGTGACGCGCTACGCCGAATTCTGCAAGGCCACCGTGCCGGAAGATTTCAGTCTGGCCGGCGTAAAGATCGTGCTCGATTGCGCGCACGGCGCGACGTATCAAGTGGCGCCGAAAGTGTTCGCCGAACTCGGCGCAGACGTGCACGTGATCGGCGACAAGCCCGACGGCTTCAACATCAACGACAACATCGGCTCGACGCATCCGCAAGCACTGCAGCACGCGGTGCGGGAACAGCATGCGGATATCGGTTTCGCCTTCGACGGCGACGGCGATCGCGTGCAGGTGGTGGATCGCGACGGCATGCTCGGCGATGGCGACGACATGCTGTACGTGCTGGCGCGCAGCTGGCAGGCGCGCGGCCTGCTCAAAGGCCCGGTGGTCGGCACGCTGATGAGCAACTACGGCTTGCAGCAGGCGCTTGCGGGCCTGGGCGTGGAGCTGATCCGCGCCAACGTGGGCGACCGCTTCGTGCTGCAGAAACTGAAGGAACACAGCGGCGTGCTCGGCGGCGAAACCTCCGGCCATCTGCTGTGCCTGGATCGCGCCACCACCGGCGACGGTGTTGTCGCGGCGCTGGCCGTGCTCGAAGCGCTGAAGTTTCTCGGCCAGGACATGGCCGACGCGCGCCAGGGCCTGACCAAAATGCCGCAAATCATGATCAACGTACGCGCCGCCGGCGCGCGCGAAGCGCTCAACACCGACGCCGTGCGCCAGGCCCTGGCCGATACCGAGCAGGCCTTGCTCGGCCGCGGCCGCGTGGTGCTGCGCGCCTCGGGCACCGAACCGCTGGTGCGCGTCACGGTGGAAGCCGCCGACGAGGCCGAAGTGCGGCAGATGGCAGAACGCCTGGCGGACGTCGTAAAATCCGCCACCGAACGCTCGTGAACCAGTAGCGCCGCCTCGCGCGGCGCTGCAAACAGGCTCCCAGGTCGCCATGGAATTGGCCCGACGTGCACCGCCCCTGCGGTGGCGGAACACAAGTTGACCGCACGCCAACCTGGAAAAACGCATGGATACACTTGCCAAGAAGGTTCCCACCCTCGACATCCGCCGTTACGACAGCGATCGCGCGGCGTTCGTCGCCGAACTCGGCGCGGCCTATCGTGAATTCGGTTTCTGCTGCATCAGCGGCCACGGCATTGCGCCACAGCTGATCGATGGCGCCTACGACGCCTTCCAGCGCTTCTTCGCGCTGCCGACCGAAACCAAGCTGAAATACCACGTGCCCGGTTCCGGCGGCGCGCGCGGCTACACGCCGTTCAAGATCGAAACGGCCAAGGACAGCCGTTATCCGGATTTGAAAGAGTTCTGGCATATCGGCCGCGAAATCGATCGCCGTTCGCGCTTCGCCGATTTGATGCCGCCAAACCTGTGGCCGGCGGAAGTGCCCGGTTTTCGCGAATACGGCTATGAGCTTTTTCAGGCGCTGGACCTGCTCGGCAGCCGCGTG
>CBJMMB010000334.1:0-2597 GCA_966430775.1 uncultured Dyella sp.
CTTTACGGCTCGCTGGCGATGACCGGCCGCGGCCACGGCACCGACAAGGCGGTGATCCTGGGCTTCGAAGGCGAGCATCCGGATACGGTCGACCCCGACCAGATTCCCGAAACCCTCAAGCGCGTGCGCACCACGCACCGCATCCGCGTGCTCGGCAAACACGAGATCGACTTCGACGAAAAGCGCGATCTCGTCTTCAACAAGCGCCAGAAATTGCCGTTCCATACCAACGGCATGCGCTTCACCGCGTACGACGCCGACGGCAACGAACTGGCCACGCGCGATTACTACTCGGTGGGCGGCGGCTTCGTGGTCAATCACGACGAAGCGGCGGAAGATCGCATCGTCGCCGACACCACCGAGCAGCCGTATCCCTTCCACACCGGCGAACACTTGCTGGCGCTGTGCGAGCAACACGGCATGACCATCGCGCAGCTGATGATGGAAAACGAGAAAGTGTGGCGCACGGAAGCCGAAGTGCGCGCAGGTTTGCTGACCATCTGGAAGGCGATGCAAGGCTGCGTCGAACGCGGCCTGCGCTCACCGGGCGTACTGCCTGGCGGATTGAAGGTGACACGCCGCGCACCGGCGATGGCGGCGGAGCTGCGCAACCAGCCCGAAGCATCGCTGAAGGATCCGCTGACGATTCTCGACTGGGTGAATCTCTACGCGCTGGCGGTCAACGAAGAAAACGCCGCCGGCGGACGCGTGGTCACCGCGCCGACCAATGGCGCCGCGGGCATCGTGCCGGCAGTGCTGCATTACTACCACCGCTTCTGCCCGAAGTCCGACGAAAACGGCGTGATCGATTTCCTGCTTACGGCGGCAGCGGTCGGCATTCTCTACAAAGAGAACGCCTCCATTTCCGGCGCGGAAGTCGGCTGCCAGGGCGAAGTAGGCGTGGCCTGCTCGATGGCCGCCGGCGGCTTGACCGCCGCACTCGGCGGCACCGTGCACCAGATCGAAAATGCGGCCGAAATCGGCATGGAACATAACCTCGGCCTTACCTGTGATCCGATCGGCGGTTTGGTGCAGATTCCCTGCATCGAACGCAACGCGATGGGCGCGGTGAAGGCGATCAACGCCAGCCGCATGTCACTCAAGAGCGATGGCAAGCATCGCGTGTCGCTGGACAAGGTCATCAAGACCATGCGCGATACGGGGCTGGATATGAAGGACAAGTACAAGGAAACGTCGCGCGGTGGTTTGGCGGTAAACGTCATCGAGTGCTGACGTAGGTTGGGGTGCAAACCCTGAGATATCCCTACGTTTTCGTTCGATATGCTGAGCGAAATCAGCAGACCATCTGTCTTGTACCTAACTCTTCCTATTACCTCACCGTCATTCCGGCGAAGGCCGGAATCCATGCTTCGTGCTGGCGATAGATTCCGGCCTTCGCCGGAATGACGATGTAGCTTTTCTTAGCAATGCGCCAGTTATGAAGCTCTTCGTTTTTTGCTGTGGAAAAGCATCGAGCAAAACGTAGAGATATATCAGGGTGCAAACCCCAACCTACCGCTCGAACACGATGCTCGCGATCGCACCATTGGCATCGGTGCGCGGGCGGATCGATACATCCCAGCCATACAGCTCGCACAAGCGTCGCACGATCGCTAAACCTAAGCCCGCGCCGCTACCACCCGCCCCTTCACCACGCACACCGCGCTGAAACAGGCGTTCGGCGTCTTCGGGCTTGATACCGGGGCCGGTGTCGATCACGTCGATACGCCCCTTGTCCACCTGCACCGTCACGCGCCCTTCGAGCGTGTACTTGATCGCATTGCCGATCAGGTTGGTAAGCGCCACCGACAACACCGATGCCGGCGCATTGACGTTGATCGCATCGCCTTGCGTCAGCTCCACCTCGATCGGCTTGTCGCGTATCTGCGGACGCTGGCTGTCGATCACATCGGACGCCACTTTGGCGACGTCGGTGATTTCACCGCGCGTCGGGCCACGGCGTTCGGCGCGCGACAAGAGCAGCAGCGCTTCGATCAGCTCGGTGGCCTGGCGCGATGCACGCTCGATGCGCTTCAGGCGTTCGCGCAGCTTGTCGGTGAGATCGGGCGAACCTTGCAGCAATTCGGTGGTGCTGGAAATCACCGCCAGCGGTGTGCGCAATTCGTGGCTCACGTCCGAATTGAATTCGCGATCGCGCGCGACCATCGCGGTGAGCCGTTCGGCGTATTCGTCCAGCGCCTGCGCAAGCTCGCCCACTTCGTCGTCGGCGAAATGCGGCGCCAGCGGTTCCGCGCGTCCGGCCTTGCGGAAATCGCGCAGGCGGCGCGCAAGCTCGGTGACCGGCTTCAAGACTTTGCGCGACAGCCACAGGCCGATCGCCAGCGACAGCAGGCTGAAAAGAATGACGGAGGCGATCAGGGAAGTGATGAGCTGACGCTTGCCCAAATCCTCCCGACTGATGTCATACCGAACGAACCCGATAATGCCGTCCTTGCGCCTCACCGCGAGTTTGTAGTGTTTTACGTGCCCGTCCTGGCCCGTTTCATACATGTCGTGGACACCTGTATCCAAGCTCTGCCATGCCAATGGCATCTTGTACAAAGTGCGGTCACTTTTTATCCATGCCTCTACCAATT
>CBJMMB010000335.1:0-2596 GCA_966430775.1 uncultured Dyella sp.
CGCACCGTGGCGGGATCGAGCTTGCGCAGCTTGGCGACGTCGGCGATATAGCCGTCCCACAGCCCGCCCATCCAGTAACTGTCGGCTTCCTTGGATTCGGGCGAGGCATGATCGAGCACGAACGGCTCGGCCGCGCTCTTGAACTGGCCGACGCGGAACAGGTAGACGTTCACGCCCAGCTTGTCGAGCAGATCCTTGTAGAACAGGCGATAGTTCGACAAGCCTGTGATGAACAGGCTGCCTTGCGGATCGAGCAGCACGCGGTCGGCGTGCGCGGCCAGGTAATACTGGTATTGATCCAGGTCCGAACCCCACGCGATCACCGGCTTGCCGGCGGCGCGAAAACGATCCAGCGCCGCGCCCACTTCGGTCAGCGCCGCAAAACCGCCGCTGTGCATATGGCCCGGATCGAGCACGATGCGCGTGATGCGCGAGTCGGTCGCCGCCGCGTCGATCGCATCGACCAGGTCGCGCACCTGCACTTCCTTGGCTTCGTCGCCCGAGAGCTTGGACATCAGACGTTGCAACGGACTGACGCTGTATTGCTCCACCAGCCGCCCTTCCGGCCGCAGCACCAGCACGCTGCCGTCCTCGATGTCGTTGACGTGCTTGGCCGCGCCCACCGCCAGCAACATCAGCACGAACAAGCCGAGGAACGTGAAGAACAGCACGTTGAGGATGATCAGCCGCACGATGTTGAGGCCGCGCCCGAACACGCGCAGGAAGGCCCAGAATCCGTTCGGTTGCCGCGGGCGGCCGATGGGCGGAGGTGTGCTCATAAATGCTTCGAAATCCTTAGCCGCATGCCATGCATGCTCACGAAGAGATGGTCGCATCCGCGACGCCCGGCGCAACAGGGCCAAACGTCCCGGCCCGATGCCGGCGAGCGCTGCGCCAGAAGCGCACGAACAGCAGCACGGCCGCCATGCTGAGGCCGGCGATCAGGCCCATCCAGATGCCGCGCGCACCCAGCCCGGCATGGAACGCCAGCCACCAGCCCACCGGCATGCCGACCATCCAATAGGCGAACAGGGTGATCGCCATCGGCACGCGCGTGTCCTTCAGCCCGCGCAGCGCACCGTTGGACGCCACCTGGATGCCATCGGAAAACTGAAACAAGCCTGCCAGCATCAGCAGTTGCGCCGCCAGCGCGATCACCGTCTGGTCATGCGTATAGAGCGAAGCGATCAGGTGCGGAAAGCCCAGCATCAGGCAGGCCGACGTCGCCTGCGTCACCAATGTAAGACCTATGCCGCAAAAACCGGCATAGCGAACGCCGGACGCATCGCCGCGCCCCACCGCATTGCCCACGCGCACGGTGATCGCCATCGCCAATCCCAGCGGCACCATGAAGAACAGCGCCGCCACGTTCAATGCAACCTGATGGCTGGCCACCATGTCCTCGCCCATGGTGCCGATCAACAGCGCCGCCGCCACGAACAGACCGCCTTCGGCTAGCAGCGTGATCGCCATCGGCAAGCCGATGTGCACCAGCGCGCCGATGCGTTTCAGGTTCGGCCATTCGAAATGGGTGAAGACGCCGAGCCCTTGATAATTGCGATGCAAATACACGTAGGTGCCGAACGACAGCATCTCGATCCACAACACCGTGGCGGTGGCGATGCCGCAGCCGCGCGCACCCAGCGGCGGCAATCCCAGCTTGCCGAACATGAAGACATAGCCAAGCGGCAGCAACAGCGCCAGGCCACCGAAACTGAAATACATCGACGGGCGCGTCAGCGACAAGCCTTCGGACAAACCGCGCAGCGCGAAATAGCAGGTCAACGCCGGCGCGCCCCAGCTGATCGCACGCAGGAATTCGCCCACATCGCTGTACAGGCTGGGCGAGACGCCGATCAGCTTGATCAGCGGCTCGGCGTGCCTCACGAACAACCACAGCATTACGCCCATCGCCAGCGCCAGCCAGATCGCCTGGTGGAATACCTGCCCCGCTTCGTGCCGGCGGCCGGCGCCGTCCAGCTGCGAGATCGACGGCGGCACCGACATCATCATGCCGATGCCGCTGACGATCGCCAGCGACCAGATGCTGGCGCCCACCGCCACCGCGCCCAGCACGTGCGCACCGACGTGGCCGGCCAATACGGCGTCGATCACGTTGCTGCCGATGGCGGCCAGTTGCGCCAGGATCAACGGCAGGGCCAGCCGCACGGTGGCGACGATCTCCCGCGAGACCCGGGCCCGGTCGAGATGGATGGACTTCATGGGTGAGATGCTCCAGAGCTGGCCATTGTAGCTCGGGGTGGGAAACCGTCACGCCCGATTTACGGCTCGCCGCGCCCCTGCCAAGATTCAACGCTGCACCAGGGGATATGCGCATGAAGGAACTGACCATCCACGAAGGCGCGCTCTGCGCCAACTGCCAGGCACCGCTGCAGGGCGAGTACTGCTATCACTGCGGCCAGTCGGTGCACAGCGTGCTGCGCCCGGTGCACGGTCTGTTCGAAGAATTCTTCGAAACCTTCCTGCATGTGGACGGACGTATCCTGCACACGCTGCCGGCGCTGTTCCTCAAGCCCGGCTTTCTTACGCTGGAGTATTTCAGCGGCCGGCGGGTGCGTTATATCGCGCCGTTCCG
>CBJMMB010000336.1:0-2585 GCA_966430775.1 uncultured Dyella sp.
GACAACGTGCAGGCGCTGCGCGTGCAAGGCCGTTTCGACGATTGCCAGCGCATGGTGAAAGCCGCGTTGAACGACGGCGCCCTGCAAGCGCAATCACCGCTTTCTTCCGCCAACAGCATCAGCCTCGGCCGCTTGCTGCCGCAGATGAGCTACTACGCACACGCGGCGTTGACGTGGCGACGTGAGCATGCCGAACCGTTGAACCTGGTTGTGCCCACCGGCAATCTCGGCAATGCGCTGGCGGCGGTGTGGGTGCGCGCGATGGGCTTGCCGCTGGGCAAGATCCGCCTCGCCTGCAACGCCAACGCCACCCTGCCGGACTTCTTCGCCGGCCACGATTACTCACCACGCGAAGCCGTAGCGACGCTGGCCAACGCAATGGACGTGGGCGCGCCCAGCAATTTCGAACGGCTACGCTGGACGTTCCCGCAAACGGAGGTGTTGCGCGAGCAATTGCAGGCGCAGAGCGTGGATGATCGAACCATTTCCGACACCATTGCCCTGCATGCACGCGAGCATGGCGAAGTGTTCTGCCCGCATACGGCGACCGCCATGCATGTGCTGGATCAGTTGCGTGCTTCCGGAGACAACACACCGTGGGCGGTGGTGGCTACCGCGCATCCGGCGAAGTTCGAAAGCGTGGTGGAGCCTTTGATCGGCAAGTCGGTGGACGTGCCGCCTGCACTGGCGGCGATGCTGCAGCGGGCGGCTGTGGCGGAGCCGATGGTGGCCGAGGATGTCGCCTTGCGGGAGTGGTTGCTGGAGAAGGCGGCGCTGGCGTCTTGATGCTTATTCTTTAATGAGCTGCACGCTCCCTCACCGTCATTCCGGCTTTCGCCGGAATGACGGTGAGGAGAGGCTACGCCCTGCGAGAAATGGGAACAGGATGCTCATCACCCAACACCGCCCCATTCGTCTCGATCACCTTCGCGTAAAACTTTGCCGAGGCCTTCGGCGTGCGCTTCTGCGTGGCATAGTCCACGTGATTCAGGCCGAAGCGCTTGGCGAAACCCAATGACCACTCAAGATTGTCCAGCAACGACCACGCGTAATAGCCCTTGAGATTCACTCCCGCCTCGATGCAGTCGTGCAGCGCGCGCAGATGCTTGCGCAGATAGGCGACGCGCAATGGATCTTCCACCACGTCACCCTCCGCCACCGGTGGATCGTAAAACGCGGCGCCGTTCTCGGTGATATATAGCGGCAGATCGCCATAGCGCTGCTTGAACCACATCAGCGTATCCACCAGGCCCTGCTCGTAGACTTCCCAATCGGTTTCGGTATGCGTGACGTTCGCCTGGCGCACGCGCGATGCACGGCAGGGATAAGCTTCCTCGTCATGCTTTACCACCGAACGGGTGTAGTAATTGATGCCAACGAAATCCACCGGCTGCCGAGTGAGCTGAAAATCTTCGGTGGGAAAATCAGGCCATGCATCGCCGAAAATCGCTTCCAGTTCTGGCGGATAGGAACCCAGCAAGGCGGGGTCGGCGAATTGCTCGTTCATATAGGCATGCGCGCGCTGTGCGGCAGCGATATCGTCGGCGCTTTGCGAAGCCGGATATTTCGGCTCGATATTGAACACCACGCCGATCTCATGACGGCCCACCGCGCGATACGCCTGAATCGCCGCGCCGCTGGCGCGCATCAGGTTGTGCGCCACGATCGGCGCTTCGTACTTGCTGCGATGTCCCGGCGCCAATGCACCATGCAGGTAACCGCCATCAGTCACCACCCACGGTTCGTTGATGGTGGACCAGCGCTTCACCCGATCACCCAGCGCCTTGAACACCACTTCGGCGTAGTCGGCGAACCAGTGTGCGATATCGCGATTCAACCAGCCGCCACGGTCATCCAGCGCGGCCGGCAGATCCCAATGGAACAGCGTGGCGTTGGGCTCGATGCCGTTGGCCAGCAACTCATCGACCAGACGCGCGTAGAAATCCAGGCCTTTCTGGTTCACGCGGCCGGTGCCTTCGGGCAGCACGCGCGACCAGGCAATGCTGAAGCGGTAGCTATGCAGGCCCAGGGCGCGCATCAGTTGAACGTCATCCTTGTAGCGGCGGTAATGATCGCAGGCGACGTCGCCGTGATCGCCGTTGGCCATCATGCCGGGCGTGTGCGCGAAGCGCTGCCAGATGCTGGGGCCGGCGCCATCGGCCAGGGGCGAGCCCTCGATCTGGTAGGCCGAGGTGGCCGCGCCCCACACGAAACCGGCCGGGAAGCGATAGCTGCGCGTCATGATGCGAAACTCTCCATGCCGCAGTGCGGCTTGATGTAAACGGTTACACGGCGAGAATACCCCATTGCTACAGAAGGCACTGCATTTCGATGGCGACTGTCAGTCTCGAGCGGGTTCGCAAGGTCTATCCGAACGGCCACGTCGGCGTCGAAGACGCCAGTTTCGCCATCCAGGACGGCGAACTGCTGGTGCTGGTGGGGCCTTCCGGCTGCGGCAAGACCACCTTGCTCAGGATGATCGCGGGGCTCGAATCGATCTCCGCCGGCACGCTGCGCATCGATGGCCGCGTGGTCAACGACGTCGCGCCGAAGGATCGCGACATCGCCATGGTGTTCCAGAACTA
>CBJMMB010000337.1:0-2585 GCA_966430775.1 uncultured Dyella sp.
CCGCGGCCTGTTCGTGGCCGAAGTGGAACTGCCGGAAAAGGATGCCGTGTTTCCGCGCCCGGCCTGGCTGGGACGCGAAGTGAGCACGCTGGCGCGCTACTACAACGTCAACCTGATCGAGCGTCCGTATGCCGAATGGCATGAGGACGAACGCCGCGCCTTGGACGCCGCGGCGGGGGAGCACGCCTGATGCTGCTGATCGGCGTTGCCGGCACGGAGCTGCTGCCGCACGAGCATGCGTGGTTCACTGCACCCGGTGTGGCGGGCGTGATCCTGTTTGCGCGCAATTATAAAAATCGCGAACAGCTAATGGCGTTGACCGAATCGATTCGCGCGATCGCCGGCGAAGACGTGCTGATCGCCGTCGACCAGGAAGGCGGCCCCGTGCAACGTTTCCGCGACGATTTCACGCGCCTGCCGGCGTTGGCAAAAATCGGCGCGGTTTACGATCGCGACCCGGCGCAGGCGATCGAGCTGGCGCAGGAGCACGCCTGGCTGATGGCCAGCGAGCTGCGCGCCAGCGGCGTCGATTTCAGTTTCGCGCCCGTAGCCGATCTGGCGCGCGGCAACGCGGCGATCGGCACGCGCGCGTTCCATGCCGATCCGGATATCGCCGGCGAGTTGATCCACGCCTATGTGCGAGGCATCCACCTGGGCGGCATGGCCGCGGTGCTCAAGCATTTTCCCGGCCACGGCTCAGTGGCGGTCGACACGCACAAGGCGCAGGCGATCGATCCGCGTTCGCTGGACGCGATTCGCCGCGACGATCTGCGCCCGTTCCTGGAAGGTTTTTCCGCGCACGCCGAAGCGGTGATGATGGCGCACGTGGTGTATCCGGCGGTGGACGAGCAGCCTGCAGGCTATTCGCGCCGCTGGATCCGCGACATCCTGCGCACAGAACTTGGTTTCAAAGGCGCGGTGATCAGCGACGACATCAGCATGGCCGCCGCGGGCGTGGCCGGCGGCGTGGCCGAACGCGTGCACGCGCACCTTAAGGCCGGCTGCGATCTGGTGCTGGCGTGTTTTCCGGAGGTGGTGGAGGAAGCCATCGCCGCCATGCCCAAGCCCGATGACGCCAGCGTGCAGCGCATCGCTGCCCTGCGCGGCGCGGTCGGCTCGACCTGGGCCAGCCTGCTCGACAATCCGCAGCGCGATCAATTCGTCGCGCGTGTTACCGCATTGGACGTTTGAGGATTCCCATGAGCACATCTCCCTCCACCAAGGCCGTTCCTTCCCTGGCCGAGGCGCTGACCCGTTCGGATGTCCTGGTCAAGCGCGAAGCGCTGGAAGCCGTGATCGCGGACATGGGCCGCGCCGTCGATGCCGCGCTCGATGGCGAGCGAGCGGTGTTTCTCACCGTGATGAACGGCGCGCTGATGTTCGGCGCGCAGCTCGCCTTGGCGATCCGCACCGATCTCGAATTCGACTACGTGCACGCCACGCGCTATCGCGGCGCCACCAGCGGCAACGAACTGGTCTGGCTGCGCGAGCCCACCGCCGATCTGCAGGGCCGCACCGTGCTGCTGGTGGACGACATTCTCGACGAAGGGCATACCCTCAAGGCCGTGCGCGACGATTGCCTGCGTCGCGGCGCGAAGCGCGTGCTGGTGGCCACGCTTTGCCGCAAGGAACATGGCCGTTGTGTGGAAGGCATCCACAGCGATTTCAATGGCGTGGAGCTGCCCGATCGCTATGTCTTCGGTTATGGCATGGATTATTACGAGCAAGGCCGTAACCTGCCTGCCATCTACGCGCTGAAAGAATAATGCCGGTCAGGTTGGGGTGATGACTCCAACATCTCCATATCCACTTCCATCCGCGTTGGGGTTGTCACCCCAACCTACATCGCATGACAGGATTTTCGTGATGAGTCTTCCCATCGACCTGGCCGTGATCGGCGGCAGCGGCTTGTATCAGTTTCCCGGTCTGGAAAACGCCACCCGGCAAAGTGTCGACACGCCGTACGGCACGGCATCCGGCGACGTGGTGGTGGGTGATTTCGCGGGCCGGCGCATCGCCTTTCTCGCGCGCCACGGCGAAAGCCACACCTTGCCGCCGCATCGGGTGAACTACCGCGCGAACCTTTGGGCCCTGCATCACCTCGGCGCGCGCCGGGTGATCGGGGTGAATGCGGTCGGCGGCATCCGGCACGACATGGGGCCGCGCGTCATCGTGGTGCCGGACCAGGTCATCGACTACACCCACGGGCGCTACACCAGCTTTTGCGACGTGGACGGCGCCGAGGTGAAGCACATCGACTTCAGCGAACCCTATACGGCCTCCCTGCGTATCGCCCTGATCGATGCGGCACGCAAGGCGGGCATCGCGGTGATCGACGGCGGCTGCTACGGCGCCACCCAGGGGCCGCGCCTGGAAACCCGTGCGGAAATCGCGCGCATGAAGCGCGACGGCTGTGATCTGGTTGGCATGACCGGCATGCCCGAAGCGGCCCTGGCGCGCGAACTCGAACTGGATTACGCCTGCCTGGCCCTGGTCGCCAACTTCGCCGCCGGTTGTGGCGACGAAGCGGAAATCAGCATCGAGGAGATCTTTGCGCACCTGGCGGCGGCCACCGCGGCGGTGCC
>CBJMMB010000338.1:0-2578 GCA_966430775.1 uncultured Dyella sp.
TCGGACTACCCGAACCAGGTCAACAACGCGGTGTGCTTCCCCTACATCTTCCGTGGCGCGCTCGATGTTGGCGCCACCGGCATCAACGAGGCGATGAAGCTGGCCTGCGTGCGCGCGATCGCCGCGCTGGCGCAGATGGAAGCGGGCGATCTGGCCGGCGCCTACGGCGGCGATGCGCCGACCTTCGGCGCCGAATACCTGATTCCGCGTCCGTTCGACCCGCGCCTGCTGGTCATGCTGGCGCCCGCCGTGGCGCAGGCCGCGATGGATTCGGGCATCGCCACGCGTCCGATCGAGGACATGGAAGCCTATATCGAGAAACTCAGCCAGTTCATCTATCGCACTGGCCTGATCATGAAGCCGGTCTACGATCGCGCGCGCAGCGATCGCAAGCGCGTGGTCTACGCCGAAGGCGAAGAGGAAACCGTGCTGCGCGCCATCCAGACGGTGGTCGACGAAAAACTCGCCTACCCGATCCTGATCGGCCGTCCGGACGTGATCCAGACGCGCATCGATCGCCTGGGCCTGCGTCTGCGCGCGGGCGTGGATTTCGAACTCACCAACATCAACGACGATCCGCGTTTCAACGAGTACTGGCAGCAATATCACGCCATCACCGAACGCCGCGGCGTGACGCCGGCCGCGGCGAAGAACCTGATGCGTTCGCGCCCCACGCTGATCGCCTCGATGATGGTCAAGCGCGGCGAAGCCGACGCGCTGATCTGCGGCCTGGTCGGGCGCTACCACAAGAAACTGGGTTACGTACGCAGCGTGTTCGGGCTCGATCCGGGCGTGCAGTGCACCTCGGCGATGACGGCGGTGCTCAACGACAAGGGCACCTGGTTCTTCCTCGACACGCACGTGCAGTGCGATCCCACCGCCGAGCAGATCGCCGCGGCCACGCTGCAGGCGAGCTATCGCATGAAGCTGTTCGGCGTGGAACCGAAGGTGGCGTTGCTGTCGCACTCCAACTACGGCAGCCACGAGAACGCCAGCGCGGCGAAGATGCGCGAGGTGTGGAAAATCCTGCGCGCCCGCGCGCCGCAATTGGAAATGGACGGCGAAATGCAGGGCGACACCGCGTGGGACGAAGAACTGCGCCGACGCGTGTTCCCCAACACCACCTTGAGCGGACGCGCCAACCTGTTCGTGATGCCCAATCTCGACTCGGCCAACATCGCCTACAACATGGTGCGCGTGATGACCGACGGCGTAGCGGTCGGCCCCATCCTGATGGGCGTAGACAAGCCGGCGCACATCCTCACCCCTTCGTCCTCGGTGCGCCGCGTGGTGAACATGACGGCGATCGCGGTGGTGGACGCGCAGATCCGCGCATCGCAAGGCGCGTAACCGCGCAGGGTGGGGTGCGAATCCCGCCATCGGGTTCGCGGCAGACGAAGTATGTTGCGCCGCCGCGAACCCTTCGCATACGTATGTATGGTCCGACAATTGGCGAGATCGCCGTACGGACGCTAGAATCGGACGGTTAGCTCGTCCTGCGGCCATCACGCCACGCGGTCCCTCCTGTTCCGTGCCGGTCCTAGTCGCCGGACCGAAGCATCGACTTCGTCGCTGCCCCCGGCGACGCGCACCCACCGCAAGGCGGCGCCCGGCGCCGCGGAGACCTCCATGGATCAGCTCGACGACATCCTCCATCAGGACCCCGACCCCACCGAAACCCAGGAATGGGTCGAATCGCTCAGCGCCGTCATCGATCGCGAAGGCACCGAGCGTGCGCACTTCCTGCTGGAGCGGCTGGTCGATTCCACACGGCGTTCCGGCGGCTACCTGCCGTTCGATCCCACCACCGAATACGTCAACACCATCCCGCCGCACCTGGAAGCGAAGATGTCCGGCGATGCCGCGATGGAGTGGCGTATCCGTACGCTGGTCCGCTGGAATGCGATGGCGACGGTGGTGCGCGCCAACCGCAAGCCGGGCGAGCTGGGCGGGCATATCGCCAGCTTTGCGTCGTCCGCGACGCTTTATGACGTAGGTTTCAACCACTTCTGGCGTGCGCCGAGCGCCGATCATCCGGGCGACCTGGTGTTCCACCAGGGCCATTCCAGCCCCGGCATCTATGCGCGCTCGTTCCTGGAAGGCCGCATCAGCGAGGAGCAGCTCGACCTGTTCCGCATGGAAGTGGCCGGCCACGGCCGTGGCCTGTCCTCCTATCCGCATCCCTGGCTGATGCCCGATTACTGGCAGGTGCCGACGGTGTCGATGGGTCTGGGCCCGATCCAGGCGATCTACCAGGCGCAGTTCTGGAAGTACCTGGAACACCGCGGCCTGATGCCCAAGACCGACCGCAAGATCTGGTGCTTCATGGGCGACGGCGAGTGCGACGAGCCCGAATCGCTGGGCGCCATCTCGCTGGCCGGCCGCGAAGGCCTGGACAACCTGATCTTCGTGATCAACTGCAACCTGCAGCGCCTGGACGGTCCGGTGCGCGGCAACGGCAAGATCATCCAGGAACTGGAAGGCGTGTTCCGCGGCGCTGGCTGGAACGCCATCAAGGTGGTGTGGGGCAGCTACTGGGATCCGCTCCTGGCGCGCGACAAGAACGGCGTGCTGCGCA
>CBJMMB010000339.1:0-2571 GCA_966430775.1 uncultured Dyella sp.
TGCGAATGCTTGCGCACGGCTGCGCACCGCGCGCAGCCGGCTTTACGAAAAACTGACGTTCGGGGAGTGTTCGAAATATCGGGCTGCTGCAGTAGCGGAGTTCGACACGCGCACGTGTGTGCCGACGCCGACAACACTGAACGGTAATGAGCTCAGCGTGTGGGCCAACACGACATAAACAAAAACCCCTCCGTGCGCGAACACGAAGGGGTTCGATGCGCGACGAAGTCGCAATGCAATCAGAGGTTGTAGACGATATTGGTGGTCGTCAGCGTATCGGTGTGGCGGATGCCCGGCAGCACGTTGGTGTTGTGGCGTACCTGGAAACCGACCTTGAGCGACAGCTTCTTGGTCATGCTCACCGCGAGGCCGGCGTCGTTCTGCAGGTAGGCGTTCTTGCTGCCCGCCTCCATCAGGAAGGTGTCGTCGAAGGCGGTGTTTTCGGTGATGCGGTACTTGTAGTTGACCAGGCCGCGGGCCACGACCTGGCTCTGGCGCGGTTCCTTCAGTGGCACGGTGACGCCGTTGATGGTCTGCGTGCCGGTGGCCGGCTGGTATTCGGTGTAACCGGGGCCGAGTTCGAACGAGAGCTGGGTGCGGTCGGTCTTCAGCGCCATGTAGCCGTAGCCGAGCGAGACGGTGCCCTGCCAGCGGTAGGCGGCGAAGTCGTCGTGTTCATAGCGGCCGGCGGCCACGATGTAGCTGCGTGGGTCGAGCTTGTAGCCGGCCGAGGCGCCAAAATCGTAGCGGTCGGCGGTGGTGTCGAATTGCTTGACGGCCTGGCCCTGCGCGTTGGTCACGGTGACTTGGCCCTTGGAGCGCAGCCAGTCGGCGAAGAAGCTGTTCTTCCACTGGTCGGTTTCCTGCGCCAGGTTCAGCTTTGCATTCACGTTTTGCGAGCGGGAGTTGCCGGTGGTGGAGGCGAAGCCCAGTTCGCCCGAGCCCGTCCAGGTGCCGGAGCTGGTCTGGGTACCGGAGGACGTGTCCTGGGCCTGGGCGGTGAAGGTGGCCAGGGCGGCGAGCGCGAGGCCGGTCATCAGCAGGTTTTTCATCGCGGGGATCGTCCAATGTTAAAAAGCTGTTGGAACAGGCCACTTTAACGGAGCGGCTTGAATGCTTTGTGAATAATTTGGACCGATCTTATGGCTCGCTCGTGACAGGCCGGGTGAGGGGGCGTCGACGCCGTGTCATGGCGGAAAGGCCCGCGGCACGCTTGCGGGCGTCACGTAGCATGGCCATGCTACGCAAACTCCCCTGCTGAACCTCGACATGGATCGCTACGAGCGCATTCTCACCCTGCACCGCCTGCTGAAATCGGCGCATTACCCGGTGCCGCTGCCCAGGCTGATGGACGAGCTCGAATGCTCGCGCGCCACCTTGTACCGGGACATCGCCTTCCTGCGCGATGCGCTGGGCGCGCCGATCGAGAGCGCCGGTGGCGAGCATGCCGCCTTCCGTTATGAAGCCACTGAGGGCCAGCGATTCGAATTGCCTGGCCTGTGGCTCACCTCGGACGAGCTGGCCGCGCTGCTGGCGCTGAACGAGTTGATCGGACGCAGCGGCCCGGGTGTGCTGGCCGGCGCGCTGGCGCCGTTCAAGGCGCGCATCGAGCATCTGCTGTCCGACCGCGCCAGCGGCAAGTCGTTGCCGGTGGAGCGCATCCGCGTGATTCCGTGGGGTGAACGCAAGCTCGACCAGCAAGTGTTTCGCATCACCGCCGGCACCGTGCTGGATCGCAAGCAACTGCGTTTCCTGTATCGCGCGCGCACCACCAACAATGAAAGCAAGCGCACGGTATCGCCGCAGCGGCTGACGCACTACCGCGACAACTGGTACCTGGATGCGTGGGATCACGATCGCGAAGCCCTGCGCAGCTTCGCGGTGGATCGCATCGCCGATCCGCATGCGCTGGACGAAGCGGCGCGCGACGTGGCGGAGAACGATCTCAACGAACTGCTCGCTTCCAGCTATGGCATCTTCGCCGGCAAGCCGAAGGCCTGGGCCACCATCCGTTTCTCCGCGCACGCGGCGCGCTGGGTGGCCGACGAACATTGGCACTCGCAGCAGAAGGGCACGTGGCTGCCGGATGGGCGCTACGAACTGCAGTTGCCGTATTCGAATTCACGCGAATTATTGATGGACGTGCTGAAGTACGGGCCGGATGCGGAAATCGTCGCACCGCTGCCGTTGCGCGAAGAAATGAAGATCATGCTGCAGCTCGCGCTTACCGGTTATCAATAGAGCAGCGAACCCGCACCGTCCATGCCCGCCACTCCGTCCATCGAACTCCCTTCGCGCATTGGCGATGACCAAATTCCCACACGCAAGCCCACCGTGGCGCTGGCGCTCGGCGCCGGCGGGGCGAAAGGCCTGGCGCATATCGGCGCGATCGAGGAACTGGAAGCGCAGGGTTTCGAGATCGTCGCCATCGCCGGCTGCTCGATGGGCGCGCTGATCGGCGGCATTCGCGCGGCCGGCAAGCTGGATATCTATCGCGACTGGGTCTGCTCGCTGGACAAGTTCGACGTGCTGAAGCTGGTGGACTGGTCGTTTTCCTTTGCCGGCGGCGGC
>CBJMMB010000340.1:0-2565 GCA_966430775.1 uncultured Dyella sp.
GAAGCGCTTCACAACAGCGAAGCTGGTCAATGACGCCGAGGCAAAAAGGGAATGTCCGGGAGCGGCTATTCCTTGCTGACACGCAACGGCAACTCGCCGTCCGCCAATTTCGCTTTCAATGGCGTATCCACCGCCACGCCCTGCGCCGAACGCAACACCTTGCCTTCCGCATCGAACAAGATCGCATAACCACGCTCCAGCGTAGCCAGCGGGCTTACCGCATGCATCGCACGCGCCGTCTGTTGCAAGTTCAAGCGTTCGCGTTCCAGCTTGTGCAGCGTCATGCGGCGCAGATGCGAAGCATGCTGCGCGAGCCGTTGCCGGAGCATCGCCAGGCGCTGGCGCGGATGCTGCGCCAGCAGGCGTGCGTAAACGCGATCGAGGTGAACCGTCTTGCGCGTAACGTGTGCCAGCCGGCAGGCCAACAGCTGGCGGTGCAGGCGCTGCAGGCGATCGCGGTCGCGTGCGAGCCGCGCCTGCGGGCGTTGTGCCTGCAAGCGCACCAGCAGATGATCGATGCGCTGGATGCGCGCATGCAGGCGCCGCTCATGAATGGCGGTGAGGCGGCGATGCAATTGTTCCAGCTGTCGGCGCAACGCCAGGATATCGGGCACCAGCAGTTCAGCCGCCGCCGAGGGCGTAGGCGCGCGTAAATCGGCCACGAAATCGGCAATGCTGAAATCGATCTCGTGCCCCACCGCACTGACCACCGGCACCGCGCTGGCGTGAATGGCGCGCGCGACCTGTTCGTCGTTGAAGGCCCACAGGTCTTCCAGCGAACCGCCGCCGCGCGTCAGCAGCAGCACGTCGTAGCGGCCGCAGGCGGCGGCCTTGCGCAACATCGACACGATCGCCGGCGGCGACTCGCGGCCTTGCACCGGTACCGGCAACACGTCCACCTCGACCAGCGGCCAGCGTCGCGCCATCACGCTCAGCACGTCGCGTATGGCCGCGCCGGTCGCCGAAGTGATCACGCCGATGCGGCGCGCAAAATGGGGCAGGGGGCGTTTGCGTTCCTGCGCAAACAAGCCTTCCGCATCCAGTTGCGCCTTCAGCCGTTCAAACTCGCGTTGCAGCGCGCCTTCGCCGGCCGGTTCCATATGTTCGGCCACGAGCTGAAATTCGCCACGCGGTTCGTATAAACCAACCCGCGCACGTACCAGCACGTGCATGCCGTCGGTAGGCTTGAAACGCAGCCAGCCGCTCTTGGGCTTGAACATCGCGCAACGCACCTGCGCCGCGTTGTCCTTCAGCGTGAAATACAGATGACCGGAAGCCGGACGCGCCACGTTCGACAGCTCGCCCTCGATCCACACCAGCGGCAGCGCATCTTCCAGCAAGCCGCGCACCAGCCGGTTGAGCGTGCTGGGCGTGAGAATGTGCCGGGGCGGCTGGCCGGCACCTTCGCGGAAGTCGTCGGGCGCGTGCATGGGGGCGGGAGACTAGCACGAAAGGCGCAGCGGGCCTCGTGACATCCCGGACGGGTCATGCGTAGGGGCATTGCGCTGCACTGACCGGGCGTTCGGCACCGGTCAGTGCAGCATGGGCGGATGTCAGAGTGCGCTGCAAGGAGCCAGCGGAACGGTAATGGGGAAAACCTGCTGGAGGTTGATATTGACGGTGGTGCCGCACGAGACGCGTGTAATCAGGCCGAGCACGGAAGTGCTGACGGTGAAGCTCGGACTGGTGATCGAGACCGCCGAACCGGAAGCGCTCACCGTCGATCCCGCACTGCCCGTGACCTGCGCCGTACCGATACCAAGCACGCTGGTGGCCACACTGCACGCGCCAGGATTGCTGAGCGTAAGCGGTGACAAGGTTTCTGAAACGGCAGCTCCGCTGCAGGTCGCCGTGGCGCTTGCCAGGCCATTGGTGACGCTCAACGTAGCGGTGCCGCCGGCGGCGGAGATGGTTCCGTTGTTCGAGTCGATAGTGAGCGCGGTACCGGTAATGTTCACGGGAATGGTGGTGCCGCGAGCGTGACCGTTTCGGAACAACCTCCCGCAACAGTGAAAACGCCATGGTTGTCGCTGATCGCGCTCGGAGACTGGCAATTCAAGGACACGCTGCCCCCAGGAAGCGTGCCGTTACAGGCAATGGTGTAACTGACGCCGTTGGCACCGGCCTGGGTGCTCACCTGGCATTGCAATGGAACAGTCGTTTGCGCATGCGCACGAACCGGCATAAGGCTCAGCAGCGCGGCGGATGCCGTCAGCGCTGCGATGGCGAGCACGCTGAGTGCTCGGGTGGTGTTCAAGGTAAAAAGGGATGCGCGTGTGAGGTGCAGCTTCATGGGAGCCTCCTCGATAGGGATTGGTCAGCATGAATGGCCGGGCACAACCGGTGCGCGCAATTGCCCCGCAGAATCGCCTGAGTGTCCCCGGGCCGGTCGAGCAAATCGTGGGTCGTGCATCGCTCTGTTTGCTCGGGGCGGGAGCGTAATCCAGGATCGGCGAAAGGTTCTGTGTATGCGTTGCGATGAAACACAAGGCGTGACCTGTCCCCGTTTTGTAGGTTGGGGTGCAAACCCCAACATTGCATCTCCCAATACATCGCATTGTTGGG
>CBJMMB010000341.1:0-2556 GCA_966430775.1 uncultured Dyella sp.
ACCGCCACGTAATCCACCACCATCGAATGGCCCGGTTCGGTTTCCGGCGTGGGCGTGGGTTTCCAGCCGGCCATCACGAACGAGAAGCCGCCGCCCATGGCGACATCCAACAGCAGGAAATAGCCGCGCTGCTCGGTGAGTTCGCGCCAGGTTTCGGCGGGCATCTGGTTTTCCGCCACCTGGTTGATCATCTGGCCGTCCACGAACCAGCGCATGCGTTCCGGCGTAATGCCGCGATCCCATTCGAAGGTGAAAGTGTGCGGGCCGGCGGTGCAGGCTTCATGCGGGCAGGGCAGGCGGGCGCCGATGCCGATCGGTTCGCCGCACGGGCCGCCGGGGTTCACGCCGCAATGCAGGATGCCCCATGCGGCATCCAGCCCGTTCACGCTTTCCATGATGTCGAACTCGCCCGCCTTGGGCCACACCATGCTGCTGCGGAAGTTGCTGCCCAGCGCCCAGAATGCGGGCCAGTAGCCAAGTGCGCGCGGGCCGGTGACGTCGGGCATTTGGATGCGTGCCTCCATGCGCAGCATGCCGCCGTTGGGTGCGGTGAAATCGTCGCGAACGGTTTCGATGCGTCCGGACGTCCATTCGCCATTCGCGCCGCGCTGCGGCGTAATCAGCAAATGGCCTTTGCCATCCAGATGAAGATTGCTCGGATCGCTGGTGTAGCTCTCGATCTCGGACGTACCCCAGTTGACCGGCCCGTTCGGATACGCATGACCGGTATCGATGCGCCAGTTGGCGGCCGATGGCAGGGAGCCTGCTGCGCCGTTGAAATTGTCGCCCCACTGCAACTGCCAGCCGGGCGGGGAAGGAATATCGATGGCTTGCGCAGTATTGGCGAAGCCGGCAAGGCCCACACCCAACGCGCAGGCTGCGACGACGGCGGTGGCGCGGGAGGAAATGTTTTTGATCTGCATAAACTACCAAGAAGGGAGCGCCCCTGTTGCAGCACGCTCCTGCGGTGCCAGACCGGCGTAGCCGGTTTGACGGATGGAAAACACGGAGGAAGGACTTCCCCTGCACCTGTTTTTAATGTCTTCAGCGGCCAGAAGCAAATGTGAAGACAGGCAATCTGTCACGCAGGTCTCATTCCAGCATGTTCGAAAGAGGCGGCTGTGTGGCTGCTGGCAGTGAAACGCCGAGCAGTTTGGCGATGGTCGGCGCCACGCTCAGATTGCTGATGGCGCCGAGCTGCACGCCGCGTCGCACGTGTGCGCCCGACGCAATGAAAAGCGCCTGCATGTCCGCATCGGTATTGAGATAGCCGTGGCCGCCGCGCGCCGGGTCGACGTTGGTGATCAGCGCGCCCTGCGTGCCATCCATGAAGCTGTAGCCGGCCTTGGCGACCAGGTACAGATCCGGCGCCTGATCGGTGGAGCCCGGCGCCGGCAGGCCCAGCCGCTGCGCATCCTTGCCGGTGTAGACCGCCGCGACGCCGGGCATCTTCGAGAAATACGCCTGCAGCTTGGGCAGCAAGGCGGCGCGCTTGGCGTGGTCGCGGATGTAGAGCGAGGCTTCGCCGCCTTCCGGCTGTATCCACACGTCGCCGCGATAATTGCCTTTTTCCTGATGCAGCCAGCCTTGTTCGACCAAGGCGATGTTCGGCCGAATGATGTGCGTGTAGTTGGTGAAGCCGTGGTCGGAGGCGATGATGAACGTGATGCGGTCGAGTAGGCCGGCCTTGCGCGCCGCTTCGATCAGTCGTGCGATATTCGCGTCCGCGTCGGCAAACGCCGCGTAGGCCGGGCTGGAAAGCGCGCCGTATTGATGCTGCAGCGTGTCGGTCTGCAGTAGGTGGAACAACAGCAGGTTGGGCGTGTGATGCGTGAGGATATCGATGGCCGCATCGGTCCAGATCTGGTCGCGCCACGCCGGGCTACTGTCGTCGTTGAAGGTTTTCAAGGCATCGTGGGTGACTAGGCCCTGCGCGATAAGATCCTGCGCGATGGGGCCGTCCGCATCCGGCACTTCGGCGAACTCCCAGCGCACGTGCTCGGCGTGGTGGATGGCGACCCAATCCACCTGGCCGGTGCTCATGCCTTTTTCCGCCAGCACGTCGTACAGCGTGGTGGCGTGCACCAGTTCGGTTTTGGGCGTCCAGGGTTTCACCTGGATCATGCTGCCGTCGGCCGGGAAGGTGATCAGGCCGTTGGCCATCACGTGATGCTGCGCGGCCGTCACGCCGGTGATCAGCGTGGTGTGATTGGGCCAGGTGACAGAGGGATTGATCGGCTGCATCGCATCGGCATACACACCTTGCTGCTGCAGTTTGCGCAGCGTGGGCATCGGCAGGCGCGAGTCCTTCAGGGCGCGGGCAGGGAAGCCGTCGATGGTGATCAGCACCACGATGGGACCGTGCGTGGCGGCGGTGCCGTCGTTGGCAAGCTGCGCGGACTGGGCGTGAACAGGCGCGGCGAGCGCCACCAGTAACGTGAAAGCAAAGGCGAGAAATGTGCGCATGACGACGATCGTAAGCCGTAGGCCGTAGGTTGGGTTAGCGAAGCGTAACCCAACGATGTTGCGTAAAGCCGTCATCCCGGCGAACGCCGG
>CBJMMB010000342.1:0-2551 GCA_966430775.1 uncultured Dyella sp.
CGAGGTGTAAACCATGTCCTGGCACACCTGTTAACTATGTCCTGGTACGGAACACAAAAGCCGGAATCCAGTGCAAATATGCGTGCGAAGCACTCCGAATAAATATGCTAGGGGCAAGTGTGCTTCGCACAACGCATTAAAACTGGATTCCGGCTTTCGCCGGAATGACGTGAGGTAAGATTCAATGCCGCCGGAAAAATCCTTTCCGTAAATCAGCCTGCATCAGGCCAATAAAACTCAACATACGTATTGTTGAACTGCGGATCATCAAACGCGCCGCCCACTTCCGCGACCAACCCGCCGACCATTCCATCCACTTCCAGCGCCTGCCCATCGGCAAAACGCGCGCCCAACGCCTCCAGCTCCATCAACCGCTGGCACAACGCGCCGGCGCGATCGGTTTCGCGCTCCGGCACGTTGCGCAGGCTGATATCCGGACGACCGAACTTGCGCATGCCGCGCGTGTGGATCCAATAACGCCCCGCTTCGTCTTCGTCGCGCAGGATCAGTACGTGGTTGCGCAAGGGCGCGCCATCCTTGACCAGGTAGCGATCGCGCCACTCGGCGGCGTCGAACAGGGTGAGGATCTGCGGATCGAGAATCGCCACACCACCGATGTCGAGCAGGCCGGCGAGTACACCGAACGTGTCGCGCAAATAACCAGTATCAGCCTGATCCTTGAAGCGTCCATGCAGCACCAGGACCTGCGGCGCGGCCATGGCCTGCTCGAACGCTTCCGGCGCATCGTTCTTGAACAGTTCGCCCAGCGGCCCTTTCAGCGGATAGCCTTCCCAATCGCGCAGCACGTGATGGTGATGACTGGTGAGCTGCACTTCTTCCGGCAGGCCGTCGCTGCCGTAGGTCGCCGATGGCACGCGCGTCGGCTGGAAATTGCCGAAGGCGTAGAACTGCAAAATGACTTCCTCGTCGCTGGGCTGCCAATGCGGGCGCTGCCAGGCGGGAAAATAAGTGACCGGGTTGCTCATTCGATGTTTTCCTTATGCTGATGCCATTCCGGATCAGTGCTTCTCTTCCAGCGGCAGAGTGGGCTGCTTCAGTTCGATACGGCCATGTCCGCGCGTGATTTTCTTGAACTCGGCGCGGCTCACCGAGACATAGCGTTCGTTGCCGCCGATCTCAACCTGCGGCCCTTCGGTGATCGCACGCCCCTCGTCGTCCACGCGTACCACCATGGTGGCCTTGCGACCGGTGTGGCAGATGGTCTTGATTTCTTCCAGGTTGTCGGCCCAGGCCAGCAAGTACGTGCTGCCCTCGAACAGTTCACCGCGAAAATCGGTACGCAAGCCATAGGCCAACACGGGAATATTGAGTTCGTCGACCACGTCGGTGAGCTGCCACACCTGCGCCTTGTTGAGAAACTGCGCCTCGTCCACGAACACGCAATGCAGGTCGCCGTGCGCGGCGATATCCGCCCGCACCTGCGCCAGCAGATCGGTCTTCGCCGTGAACCGCTGCGCCTGCGAACGCAGGCCAATGCGCGAGGCCACTACGCCCTCGCCGTAACGATTGTCCAGCGCCGGCGTGAGAATCAGGGTGCGCATGCCGCGCTCGAAGTAGTTGTACGCGCTCTGCAGCAAGTTGGTGGTCTTGCCGGCGTTCATCGACGAATAGTAGAAGTAGAGCTTGGCCATGGGCTTGCGGGTAAGCGGGATGGCGCATGGTAGCGCGACCGGCTGCCACCGCGCGGAAGTCTTTGCAAGCCTGCTCCGACCGCCCCCGCTTTGCTACGATCAGACTTCGCGCTGCGCGCACCTGACCGATCCGACCGACGCATGCTCAACCCCCAACAACTGGCCGCTGTCGAACACGTCGACAGCCCGCTGCTGGTGCTCGCGGGCGCCGGCTCGGGCAAGACGTCCGTGATCACGCAGAAGATCGCGCACTTGGTGCAGCGCCGTAAGCTGGCCGCCTCCAAGATCGCCGCGATCACCTTCACCAACAAGGCCGCGCGCGAGATGCGCGAGCGCGTCGCCAAGCTGGTGAGCGCCGAAGATGCGCAAGCGCTTACCGTGTGCACGTTCCACGCGCTGGGCCTGAAGTTCCTGCAGATGGAACACGCCCGCGCCGGGTTGCGTCGCGGTTTTTCCGTGCTGGATGCCGACGACAGCGAGGGCATCGTCAAGGAACTGGCGCCCAAGGGCGCGAAGCCGGATGTGCTGTTCGGCCTGCGCAACCTGCTCAGCCGCGCCAAGAACAGCGGCCTGTCGCCGGAAGAAGCGTTGGCCGCCGCGCGCAGTCCGCGCGAACTGGAAGCGGCGACGATCTATGAGCTGTACCAGAATCGCCTTGCCGCATTTAATGCGGTGGATTTCGACGACCTGATCCGCCTGCCGCTGCGCATCCTCGAAAGCGACGAGGAATGCCGCACTGCCTGGCGCGAGCGCCTGCGCTACCTCTTGGTGGACGAATACCAGGACACCAACGACGCGCAGTATCGCCTGCTGAAGGCGCTGACGGGCGAGCGCGGCAGCTTTACCTGCGTGGGCGACGACGATCAGTCGATCTACGCCTGGCGCGGCGCCAATCCGGA
>CBJMMB010000343.1:0-2548 GCA_966430775.1 uncultured Dyella sp.
GAAGCACGTAGCCAGTCCACGGTCGGCCAGATGGCCGTGGCGGAAGTCGCCATGCGTCGGCGCGAACGCGGCCAATGGGGCGATACCGTATGCGAAGTCGTGAAGGCGCCGCATCAATTCGCCTTGTCCACCACGCCGCAGAATCAGGAAATCGACAACCTCGTGGCGTTCCAGAAAGCCTGGGACATCGCCGGCAAAACCCTGACCAACTGGCAGCTCCCGGTGGATGAGCGCCGCTTCTTCGTTCCGCACGCCGATCACTTCGCCACGGTGTCGGTGGCGCCGGCATGGTCGCGCAACCAGCGCGCCATCACCATCGGCGACCACAAGTTCTACACCATCAACTGATACGCGCATTTCCCATAAAAAAGGCCCTCGAACGAGGGCCTTTTTTTTATTTGAACATTTTTATTTGACCATTTCCATTTGGACGTCCAGACGTCTATTTGATCATCAACGCGGATAGACCTGATTGTTGCTGATCACCACGTAATCGCCCGGACGCACGCCCGGATTGGGAACCTGCGTCACCGTGGCGTACTGGCCGTTGTCCATGCGCACCACGATCTGCCATGCAGGCGTGGTGTTGGCGGGCTGGCTGTTGGCCTGGCCGACCTTGTTGCCCACCACGCCACCGACCACTGCGCCACCGACGATCGCCGCCGTATTGCCGCGACCATGGCCGATGGTGCTGCCCAGCAGGCCGCCGGCTACCGCGCCGATCACCGTACCGAGACCGCTGTGGTTGCTACCCTGCTGCTGGATGTAGATTTGCTGCACCTGCTGCACCACGCCGCAATTCTGGCAGCCGCGGTAGCCGTACTGCGTCTGATAGGTCGTCGGCTGCGTCTGGCAGCCTGACAGAGCCGCAACGGCAACCAGCACCGCTGCCACCGCACCGAATTTGAATGATCTTATTTTCACGACGACCTCCTGTGTTTTGATGTGCAAACGAACGCCGCCCGGCGCCCTGATGTGGCGCATTGAAGCGCTCACACGCTGAATGATGCTAGACCGGGTACACAGTTATCACAATCGACCCGCAAGAAGGCATCATGACAACCATGCTTACGCTTGCCGACAGCCACGTGCACCTGGACGACGTTGCATTCGATGCCGATCGCCAGACGGTCGTCGAACGCGCCCGTGCGGCGGACGTGACGCTGCAGATCATTCCCGGCGTCGACGCCGCAAGCTGGCCGCGCATCCAGGCGCTGTGCACGCCAGGCAGCGGCTTGTATCCGGCCTACGGCATGCATCCGATGTTCCTCGACCAGCATCGTCCGGAACATCTTGCGGAACTGTCGCAATGGCTGAAGACACACCGCCCCGTCGCGGTCGGCGAAATCGGCCTGGATTTCCACGTCGAAGGGCTGGATGCGGAAGACCAGCGCGAGTATTTCCGCCAACAGCTTGCGCTGGCACGCGAATTCGACCTGCCAGTGATCGTGCACGCACGCGCCGCCCTGGATGAAGTCACTGCCAGCTTGCGCCGCATCGGCAATCTGCGCGGCGTGGTGCACAGTTTTGCCGGCAGCCAGCAGCAAGCCGAGCAGTTGTGGAAGCTTGGCTTTCATCTGGGCATCGGCGGACCGGTCACCTACGAACGCGCGCAACGATTGCGCCGCATCGTGGCGCACATGCCGATCGAATACCTGTTACTGGAAAGCGATGCGCCGGACCAGCCCTTGTCCACGCATCGTGGCGAGCGCAACGAGCCTGCTTACGTGGCAGAAGTGTTGCAGCACGTTGCCGCACTGCGCAGCGAAACACCCGAGGCCGTCGCCACGGCGACAACCGCAAACGCGCGCCGCCTGTTCGCCATCGCCGGATGACCCCGTAGGTTGGGCTGAGCCAAACCCCAACACGAGCATGTAGATGACAACGTTGGGGTTCGGCTGCGCCTCAGCCCAACCTACACAAGCCCTCGTTTCAGCCATGGCACTTGCAAAGCTGCCACGACGCAGCGCATCATTTTATTTCACCAGTGAAATATGCATTGATGGAATGTCTCTACTCGACCAAATCAAGATGCTCGACGAAGGGGTTGCGGGCGTCCGCAAACTCATGCCCGAGGTACCCGCGGGCGTAGAGATGTGCCGGATGCTGGTGCTGATCAGCGAAAGCCTGCAGGCCGAACTCGAGCACAAGCTGCGCCCACACAAGCTCAACGACAGCGAATTCCGCACCCTGATCACCTTGTTTTCGCGCCCGGACGGCACTTCCACGCCGGGCGAGGTGTGCCTGTTCACGTCCTTGGGTGTGACCAACATGACGCGTATCGCCAACGCGCTGGTCAAGCGCGGGCTGATCACGCGCGGCCCCAGCGCCGAGGACCGGCGCCGCGTGGTGATGCAGATCACGCCTGCCGGCAGGCGCTTCGTACAGAAGATGCTGCCGACCATGTTTCCGCGCTTGAAGCATGTCTTCGCCGGCTTCACCAAAGACGACCGCAGCCATTTGAACCGGCTGCTGCGCAAGCTCGCCTACAACCTCAATCAACTCGAACACGCAGCGGGTGATCCGCCATGAATGCCGTCCCCTCCCC
>CBJMMB010000344.1:0-2543 GCA_966430775.1 uncultured Dyella sp.
GTGTATTGCGCGCCGAAATCGAGGATGAGGATTTTGTCGCTGTGGATGTTGTGCTGCATGCGGGACTCGGGACTCGGGACTCGGGACTCGGGACTCGGGTTCCCGGCCACCGCCGCTTGAATGAAAAAGAGAGGTAGCTTGTTATCGCTGCCTCTGGGGCTTTTAGCTCTGCCGAGTCCCGGGTCCCGAGTCCCGAGTCCCGGCTTCAATCACGAATTGAGCCGGTAGTTCGGCGCTTCCTTCGTAATCTGGATATCGTGCGGATGCGCTTCGGTCACGCCGGCCGAGGTCACTTTCACGAACTGCGCCTTGTTGCGCACATCCTCGATCGTGGCGGCGCCCAGATAACCCATCGAAGCGCGCAAGCCACCGATCAGCTGGTGGATGATGTTGCGCAGCGGACCGCGGTACGGCACGCGGCCTTCGATGCCTTCGGGCACCAGCTTGTCGGCGTCGGCTTCTTCCTGGAAGTAGCGATCCTTGGAACCCAGCGCCATCGCGCCGAGCGAACCCATGCCGCGGTAGCTCTTGTAGGAGCGGCCCTGGAACAGCTCCACTTCGCCCGGCGACTCCTCGGTGCCGGCGAACATCGAGCCGAGCATCACGGTGGACGCACCGGCGGCGAGCGCCTTGGGAATATCACCCGAGTAGCGGATGCCGCCGTCGGCGATCAGCGGGATTTCATCCTTCAGTGCGGTGGCCACCATGTCGATGGCGGTGATCTGCGGCACGCCCACGCCCGCGACCACGCGCGTGGTGCAGATCGAACCGGGGCCGACGCCGACCTTTACCGCATCGACACCGGCATGCATCAATGCAATCGCCGCTTCGCCGGTGACGATGTTGCCGGCGATCAATTGCACCTGCGGGAAATGCTTCTTCACCCATGCGGCGCGTTCGATCACGCCTTGCGAATGGCCGTGCGCGGTGTCGACCACGATTACGTCCACACCGGCGGCAACCAATGCTTCCACACGCTGCTCGGTGTCGCCTCCCACGCCGACCGCCGCGCCGACCAGCAGGCGCTCATGCGCATCCTTGGCGGCGTTGGGGTTGTCACGGGCTTTCTGGATGTCCTTCACCGTGATGAGGCCGCGCAACTGGAACGCGTCGTTCACCACCAGCACTTTCTCGATACGATTTTTGTGCAGCAGCTGCAGTACATCGTCCTGGCTGGCGCCTTCCTTCACCGTGACCAGCTTTTCCTGGCGGGTCATGATGTTGCGCACGGGATCATCGTGCTTGCGCTCGAAGCGCAGGTCGCGGCTGGTGACGATGCCGACCAGTTGCTCGCCTTCCACCACCGGCACGCCGGAGATGTTGTGCGCGCGGGTGAGCTTGAGCACGTCGCGAATCGACGTGTGCGGGGTGACGGTGATCGGGCTGCGGATGACGCCGGCTTCGAATTTCTTCACCAGGCGCACTTCGGCGGCCTGCTGCTCGGCGGTCATGTTCTTGTGGATGATGCCGATGCCGCCGTTCTGCGCCATGGTGATGGCGAGCCGGGCTTCGGTGACGGTGTCCATGGCGGCGGACACGATCGGGATGTTCAGTCGAAGGTTCCGCGTGAGTCGCGTGGAGGTGTCCACGTCGCGCGGCAGGACTTGGGAATGGGCCGGGACGAGGTAGACGTCGTCGTAGGTAAGGGCCTCGGCGAGGATGCGCATGCGAAAAGTCTCGCTCCAAAGAGGAGATTATACGCGGGATGCGGCCGCGGCGCGAGATTTGCTTTGGCGGTTTGGTTTCCCGTTCCGACAACAGACGGGAAGGCGCTCACGCGTCACGTGCTTCGGCCGCTTCCAGCGTGTTTTCCATCAAGGTGGCGACGGTCATCGGCCCTACCCCGCCCGGCACCGGCGTGATCCAGCTTGCGCGCTGCACGGCCACGCCGAAATCCACGTCGCCAACCAAGCGTCCGTCATCCAGGCGATTGATGCCCACGTCCACCACCACCGCACCCGGCTTGATCCAGTCGCCCTTGACCAGGCCCGGCTTGCCCACGGCGACAATCAGGATGTCGGCCTGCCGCACATAGGTTTCCAGCCCGCGGGTGAAGCGATGGCAGCAGGTGGTGGTACAGCCAGCGATCAGCAGTTCCAGCGCCAGCGGACGGCCCACATGGTTGGAAACGCCGACCACCACGGCGTGCTGACCGCGCACCGGCCGATCGGTGTGGCCGAGCAGCGTCATCACGCCGCGCGGAGTGCATGGGCGCAGGCCGAAACGGCGCAAGGCAAGGCGACCGACATTGACAGCCTGGAAGCCGTCTACGTCCTTGTTGGGATCGATGCGATCGACCAGTGCGTCTTCGTCGATATGCTCCGGCAACGGCGATTGCACCAGGATGCCGTGCACGTCCGGATCGGCGTTGAGCTGATCGATCAGCGCGAACAGTTCTTCCTGCGTGGTGCTGGCCGGCAGGTCGTAGTCGTAGGAACGAAAACCCACCTGGTGACAGGCCTTGCGCTTGTTGCGCACGTAAACCGACGAGGCGGCATCGCTGCCCACCAGCACCACGGCCAGGCCAGGCTCCATCTTGCCGA
>CBJMMB010000345.1:0-2542 GCA_966430775.1 uncultured Dyella sp.
TGCTTGACGCCCTTGCGCCGCCCCCGCTTCACGGGCGCCAGATTCATCCCGAGATGCGAGCTCAGCCCACCCTCGGGTTGGGCCCGGGGCAGGGCGATCGGGGCCAGTTCGGGCTCGGGCGTGTCCCCCGCCAGGGCCTGCTCCACGAACTTGCGCAGCTCGCCCACGGGATAGCGGACCGAGGATTTGATCTTGGTGTCCAACTTGATCGCGGCCGGGGGCTTGCGACCGGCGGTGCGCCACCCGCGCAGGGTGGTCAGGGAAACGGAGAGAAATCCGGAGGCCAGGAGCTCGTTGACCAGTTGCTTGTCATCGGCCTGGGCCAGGGCGAGGACCATCGGATCGCGGGTCAATTCTTCGAGCGTTTGCTTCGCCATGCGCACTTCTCCACTGAGGGGAAAAGGATAGGCGAGGGGGACGGAGGCGACAAGAAACGGTCGGTCCGCAGGGTCGGTCCGTGCAAGGAATTGCAAATAATTCGACCGAAGTGGCCCGGTCCGCAGCCGGTCCGTAAAACAAAAAGCCACCGCGATGGGTGGCCTAAGTCATTGATATTGCTTGATTTTTCTGGCCTGAATGATGATCGAGAAGGGTCTTTTCAATCCCCTGCTCTACCAACTGAGCTACCCGGCCAGGGTGGACAGCCGCGGTGGGCTATCGGTGCTGCGTGGAGCCGCTCATTAAATCGGATGGGGCGGGCGGCGTCAAGACTCCGCTTCGGGTGGTTTGTAGCCTTCGGGCTTCTTTGCCTCGCCGCCGAACAGGAATTTTTCCATTTCGCCGCCAAGGAACTGGCGTGACTTGGGGTCCAGCGGGTTGAGGCGGTATTCGTTGATCAGCATGGTCTGGTGGGCCAGCCATTGCTGCCATGCGGGCTTGGAGATTTCAGCAAAGATGCGTTGGCCGAGCGGGCCGGGCCAGGGGGCGAAATCCAGGCCTTCGGCGTCGATGCCGAGCTTGGCGCAGTGAACGATACGGCTCATCGGGCTATCTCTTTTCGTTTATGACGCGGTGGGTTCGGGTAGCGCCATCAACAGCGTGCGCACCGGCGCGGGCAGGCCTAGCGCGGGCAGGTCGGTGATGGCGCACCAGCGCAGGTCGGGATTATCGGCGATTGCGTGCGCGGGCGCTGCGTTGTCGAACAGCAGCGGCTGGATCTGCAGGCGGTAGTGGCTGAACACGTGCACGAATGGCGTGAGCGGTTGGGCGTCGTCGATGCGCGCGTGGCGTTGCGCTTCGCGCCAGGCGCCGTCGGTTTCCTCGGCTTCGGGCAGGCTCCACAAGCCCGACCACACACCTTGCGGGCCGCGACGCTGCAGCAGCAGGCGGCCTTCGGCGTCGCGCAGGATCAGCATGATCGTGCTGCGCGTTGGAATCTTCTTGCCGGGCTTGGCGGTGGGCAGTTGCGCGGTGAGATGGTCGCGGTGGGCGATGCACGCGCTTTGCATCGGGCACATCGCGCACAGCGGGCGCGTGCGCACGCACAGCGTTGCGCCCAGATCCATGATCGCCTGCGTGTAATCGGCGGCGCGTTCGGCCGGTGTGTGCGCATCGGCGTGCAGCCACAGTTGCTTTTCGATCTCACGCTCGCCGGGGTAACCCGCGATGCCGTGATAGCGCGTCAGCACGCGCTTGACGTTGCCATCCAGGATCGGAAAACGCAGCTCGTAAGCTTGCGCCAGGATCGCGCCGGCGGTGGAGCGGCCGATGCCGGGCAACGCCGCCAGCGCATCGAAGTCGCGCGGCATCTCGCCGTTGTGCTGCGCCACGCACACCTGCGCGGCGCGATGCAGAAAACGCGCGCGACGGTAATAGCCCAGCCCCGACCACAGCGCGAGCACGGTACCTTCGTCAGCCGCGGCCAGGTCGCGCAGCGTGGGCAGTTGCGTGACGAAGCGCTGGAAATAGGGAATGACCGTGGCCACCTGCGTCTGCTGCAGCATGATTTCGGACAGCCACACGCGATACGCATCGCGCGGCTGCTTCCAGGGCAGGTCGTGGCGGCCGTGGTGATCGAACCAGTCGAGCAGGGCGGAAGCGAACGGGGTCACTGCGATCTCGGCATTGCGGGTTTAGCGGCAGGCGCGATGCTTTCGCTGGAGGCGGGTACGGCGTCGCCGGTCTGCACGCTCAGGCCTTCGATATGCACCTTGCCGACGTCGAGCCTGGCCATGTCGATCTGCCCGTTGCCGGGCGGCGCGGATAGTTTCGGTTCTTGCGAATTAGCCATCTGGTTCCACCATTGCGCCAGCGCTAGCGGCGGCAGGTCCAGATCGATGTGGTTGTCCGCGCCAAGCAATGTCAAATGCAGCAGCAAGGGTTTGCCTTGCGCGGCGGGCGTGAGCGTGACCGCGGCGTCGTAATCGCCTTCATCGGCCAGATGAAACTTGCCTTGCAATTGCATCGACGCGTTGGTCGCGCCGGTCCAGCGTGCATGGCCGCTCAAGTGCAAAGTGGTGGCGCTGCGATCGGAAACGTCGATGTTGATGGCGTCCAGCCGCAACGCGCCATCGGCCATGCTGGGCACGCTGGAGAACTGCCA
>CBJMMB010000346.1:0-2541 GCA_966430775.1 uncultured Dyella sp.
GCGCGGGTTTCGAAATCCGGCGGCTCGATCGCCACCGACAAGCCCCAGCCCAAGCGCGATTTCAGGCGCGGCTCGAGCTTGTCGACCTCTTTGGGATAACGATCGCAGGTGAGGATGATCTGCTGCTTGGATTCGAACAGCGCGTTGAAGGTGTGGAAAAACTCTTCCTGCGTGGTGTCCTTGCCGGCGAAGAACTGGATGTCGTCGATCAAGAGCGCATCCACCGAACGGAAGCGGCGCTTGAATTCGTCCATGCTCTTGGTGCGCAGCGCTTCGATCATCGAGCCCACGAACTGTTCCGAGCGCAGGTACAGCACCTTGAAGTTCGGATTGTGCTCGCGCATCAGATTGCCGGCGGCGTGCATCAAGTGGGTCTTGCCCAAACCGGTGCCGCCGTACAGCAGCAGCGGGTTGTAGGCGCGCCCGGGGTTCTGCGCCACCTGCATCGCGGCGGCCTTGCCGAGCTGGTTGGACTTGCCTTCCACGAAGGTCTCGAAGGTGTAGTGCGGATCGAGGTTGTGGTGAAAATGCACCGGCGTCGCTTCCGCGACTCCGCCAACTTTGACGACCGGCACCGACGCGGGACGGCCGGCATTGTTCGCGACGACGCTGCTGGAACCCACTTCCAGCCGCACCGGCAGGCTGCGGCCGTTGAGCAGGGCCAGCACGGCCTCGATGCGCGGCAGGTAACGGTCACGAACAGCATCCAACGTGTAGGGATTGGGCGCGTAAAGCTGCAAACCTTCCGCATCGTCACGCGCCTGCAGCGGCATCAGCCAGGTGTGCAGGTCCTCGGCGCTCAATTCACCTTCAAGACGCTCGAGACAGCGCCGCCACAAGTCACTCATGGATACTTTCAACCACAGCAGGGGCGCTTTCGCGCAGGGTGGACCGGGAAGTCTACCAGCAGGAACGGGGCAACTATCCACACGGATATCCACAAGCTTCGAGCGCTGCCGTATTTGACATGACACGGTCCGATTGCGCATACTCCGCGATCTTTTTCACCCATACACTTAGGAGGAAGCCATGAAGCGGACCTTCCAGCCCAGCAAGCTCAAGCGCGCCCGCACGCACGGCTTTCGTGCTCGCATGGCCACGGCCGATGGTCGCAAGGTGCTCAATGCACGTCGCGCCAAGGGCCGTAAGCGCCTGATCCCGTAACAAGCGACCGCGTCCATGGGCACCGCCGGCCTGCCGCGCGAGGCGCGGATTCGCCGAGCCGGTGACTTTGCGGTCTTGCGTCAAGCCAGCGGTCGCCTCGGCGGCCGCTGTTTTTCTGTGCGCTATCGGTACAACGAACTGGGCCACGCGCGGCTCGGTCTTGCCATTTCCAAGCGCGTCTCCAAGCGCGCCGTGGATCGCAATCGCATCAAGCGATTGGTACGCGAGTCATTTCGCCGCGCCCGCCACACGCTGCCGCCGGTCGACCTGATGGTGATGGCGCGCGATCAGGCCTGCGCCCTGCCCGGCGCTGTGCTGCTGGCCGAGCTTGATGCGCTCTGGCGCAAATTGCCGCCGTTGAAGCGTGAAGGCGACACCTCCACAATGGCGTGCTGACCTTCCCTCTTTCTGTCCTTCGCCTGGGTCCCCCACGGCAGGGCCTTATCCGGATCGCTACGCGATGAATCAAACGCGCACCTTCCTACTCTTTGCCCTGCTGGCTGTGGCGTATCTGCTGTTCCAGCAATGGGAACAGGATTACGGCCCGCATCCACCTGCGCAAACCACGGCGAGCAGCAGCACCGCTGACAACAACGCCACGCCGGGCACGACGCCGGCGATCGCCAACAGCGCAGGCGGCGAAGCGGGCACGGCCCAGCTCGTCACGGTCAGCACCGACGTGCTGCGGCTGACCATCGATACGCGTGGCGGCAGCATCGTGCGCTCCGAGCTGCTGCAATATCCGGTGACGCCGCGCACGAAGAAGGATCCGAACCCCGCGCCGATCCGCCTGCTCGACGATGGCGCCAACGATTACTTCGCCGCACAGAGCGGATTGGTAAGCGCCGACGGCGCAGCGCCCGATCATCGCGCGATCTTTCAGGCAGCCCAAACCAGCTACGAGCTGGCTGCCGGTCAGGATGCGCTGAATGTCGACCTGACCTGGACCGACGCTTCGGGCATCAAGGTCGTCAAGCGCTATACCTTTCATCGCGGCAGCTACGTGATCGATCTCGATCAGCAGGTCGACAACGGCAGCGGCAAGGCCTGGGACGGCCAGGCGTATCGCCAGCTGCAGCGCGCGGATCGTCCGGCGCCGGTCTACAGCAACTTCCTGCAGCGCATTTCCGATCAGTCGCGCTACGGCTTCTTCGGCGCCGCGTGGTACAGCCCGGAAGAAAAATTCAACAAGCTGGAATTCAGCGAATTCCAGAAAAAGCCGCTGGAGCAGCGCCAGGTGACGGGCGGCTGGGTGGCCATGATGCAGAACTACTTCCTCGGCGCGTGGATTCCGCCGGCGAAGGAAACCGACAGCTACTCCACCGCCGTCATCGACCAGGCCAACGGCAAGCCGCACTACGTGATCCGCAGCGTCGG
>CBJMMB010000347.1:0-2530 GCA_966430775.1 uncultured Dyella sp.
CTTCGCCGGCGGCGTCCTTGATCGGCTTGCCGGCTTCGATGCACAACGCCATGGCGAGTTCTTCATGCCGCTCCTGGAAACGTTGCGCGCAATGCTGCAGCACCGCCTGCCGCGCCCAGGGCTTGAAGTGCTTCATCGGGCCGGCGGCCTGCACGGCGGCGCGAATGGCCGCCTCGGTCGCCTGATCGTCCGGCATGGCCACGCGTGTGGCGACCTCGCCGCTGTATTTGTCGTATACCTCCATCAGGGTCGAGGACGTACGCGGCTCGTTGGCGAGGTAATAGGGATAGGTTTTGTCGAGCATGATCACTCCTTCACCGCTGCGCTCAGGCTGCGGATTTCTTCGTCGAGCACGCGGTGGTTGTCGGAATAGTCGATGGCCAGGTCGATCAGGTGTACGCCACCCTGGTCGAAGGCCTTTTGCAGTGTAGGCAGGAATTCATCTGCGCTCGCGGGGCGATGTCCGTGTGCACCATGCGCTTCGGCGAAACGCACGAAATCCGGATTGCCGAACTGCATGCCGTAATCGACGTAACCCATCTCGGCCTGCTTCCAGCGGATCATGCCGTAGGCGTCGTCGCGCAGCAGCAGGATCACCAGATCGAGCTTCAGGCGCACCGCCGTTTCCAGCTCCTGCGCGTTCATCATGAAACCGCCGTCGCCGCAGATCGCCAGTACCTTGCGCTCCGGATACACCATCTTCGCCGCCATCGCCGAGGGCAGGCCGGCGCCCATGGTGGCCAGCGCGTTGTCCAGCAACACCGTGTTGGGCTGCCGCGCCTTGTAGTAGCGCGCGTACCACAGCTTGTACATGCCGTTGTCCAGGCACAGGATGCCGTCGTCCGGCATGGCGCGGCGCGTGTCGGCCACGATGCGTACCGGATGCATCGGGAAGCGCGCCTCATCGGCGTACTGGCCAAGCTGCGCATGGAATGCCTTGCGCACCTTGTTGAAATAACGGAAATCCCAGTGCGCCTGCGCATCCAGCGCATCGGTCAGTCGTTCCACCGTATGCGCGATATCGCCCACCACTTCGATCTGCGGGAAATACACGGTATCCACTTCCGCCGAGGAGAAGTTGATGTGAATGACGGTGCGCCGCCCGCGCTGCATGAAGAACGGTGGCTTTTCTACCACGTCGTGGCCGACGTTGATGATCACGTCAGCCGCATCGATCGCGCGATGCACGAAATCGCCGTCGGAAAGCGCCGCGTTGCCCAGCCACAGATGATGCTCTTCATCCACCACGCCCTTGCCCATCTGCGTGGTGAAGAAGGGAATGCCGAGCTTGTCGATAAAGGCGCGCAGGGCCACCGCGGTGCGCTGGCGATTGGCCGCAGCGCCGATCATCAGGATCGGATGCTTCGCGTTGCTGATCGCCTCGGCCGCTTGCACCAATGCTGCATCGTCGGGCGAGGGCCGGCGCGCGTATTCGGTGGGCAGCAGGATGTAATCGTCGACGCTGTCGCGCGCGATGTCTTCAGGCAGCTCCAGGTGCACCGCGCCGGGGCGCTCTTCCTCCGCACGGCGGAACGCTTCGCGGATGCGCGCGGGAATCGTCGCGGCGGATACGATCTGCCGCGTGTACTTGGTCAGCGGCTGCATCATGTCCACCACGTCGACCAGCTGGAACAGGCCCTGCTTGTGCGTGCGGATCGGTTTCTGGCCGGTGATCATCAACATGGGCATGGCACCAAGTTGGGCATAGGCCGCCGCGGTTACAAGGTTGGTGGCGCCCGGCCCCAGCGTGGACAGCGCCACGCCGGCCTCGCCGGTCAACCGGCCCCAGGTCGCGGCCATGAAGCCGGCGGCCTGTTCGTGGCGGGTCACGATCAGCTTGATGGACGACTCGCGCAACGCCTCGACCAGATCGAGGTTTTCCTCGCCCGGCACGCCGAAGATGCTGCGCACGCCTTCGGCTTCCAACGCTTTGACGAACAGGGATGCCGCTTTCATGCATCGTCTCCAGGGGATAACGGATGCTATATGTACTCCAATGTTCGATTCGTGCGGTGATGCGTTTGAGTCGTGTGAAGAATGGATGCGCGTAGGTTGGGGTGCAAATCCCAACAGGCCATGCGCGTTGCGGGACGATGTTGGGGTTTGCACCCCAACCTACTCCTCGCTGACACGCAAGGGCAATTCGCCGTCCGCCAATTTCGCCTTCAACGGCGTATCTACCGCCACGCCCTGCGCTGAACGCAGCACCTTGCCTTCGGCATCGAACAGGATCGCATAGCCACGCTCCAGCGTAGCCAGCGGACTCACCGCATGCATCGCACGCGCCGTCTGCTGCAAGTTCAAGCGTTCGCGCTCCAGCTTGTGCAGCGTCATGCGGCGCAAATGCGCAGCATGCTGCGCGAGCCGTTGCCGGAGCATCGCCAGGCGCTGGCGTGGATGTTGCGCCAGCAGGCGTGCATAAACGCGATCGAGGTGGACCGTCTTGCGCGTAACCTGCGCCAGCCGGCAGGCCAGCAGCTGGCGGTGCAGGCGCTGCAGGCGATCGCGGTCGCGTGCGAGCCGCGCCTGC
>CBJMMB010000348.1:0-2510 GCA_966430775.1 uncultured Dyella sp.
AGAAAATCCGGGCTGGACAGATACCAGCTGTTCGGCGCGGCCTGCTGGTGCCAGCGCCGCCATGCGCCGATCACCGCATCCCAGTGACCCACCAGCGCCAGCGTGAACACCATCAACTGCGCTGGTAGCCAGTCCAGGGCGTTGGCGAGATAACGCGCATTGCGGCGGGCGCCGGCATCCAACGCCAGCGACGTGTCATGACCGAGCTGCCGTGCCAGGCGATAGAGCAGGGCGCCGATCGGGCCGAGCACGAAGAACCAGAACAGCACGCCGAAGCGCCGGCGCAGCGCGGCGTATGCAGTCGCCTCACCGAGATCGGCCGTGCGCCAGGCCACCGCTTCACCGTCGTCCGACAAGGCTTGCGCCGCGGCTTCGCGACCGGCCTGGTCGGGCGCCTTGAGGATGGTCTCCATATCGGCTTCGAAGGCATGCGGGCCGAACGAGAACAGCAGCACGACCAACGCGAATACGAGCAGGAGCAGATCCGCCAGCGGCAAACGGTGCAACAGCCACACCACTAGCGCGCACAGCACGACTGGTACGGCCACGGATAGCACCACGCGCCCTACGCCGGAGGTATCGGCCAGCTGATGCACCCAGCGCCGGAATCCGGCATCGCCGCGCCAGCAGGCAAGCTGCGGTTGCAGGTGCAGCAGTCCAAGAGCGATGAGCGCGGCAAGCAGGCGAATGGCCATGACAACGTAACTCGGTTGACTGGTTGCGATTGTATGCGAACCGTGCTGCCGTCTCGCCTATCGGAATGCACGTAGGCTGGGCTGAGGCGCAGCCGAACCCCAGCATCGCCATGGACATGGTTACGCGAACGTCGCGGCGTCAGCGCGCGACCAGCGCATCCAGATCCAACCCCGCACGCTGCTGCAGCCAATGCGACAGCAACTGGTACGACACGGACAGCGGCGTCGGCGGCTTCAGGCTGCCATCGGCCAGGCTGTCGATGATCTGCTGCGGCGTAAACCAGCGCGCATCTTCCAGCTCGCCATCACGCAAGCGAATGGTGGGCGACAGCGCGGTGGCGGTGAAACCCACCATCAACGACGCCGGCATCGGCCAGGGCTGCGAGGAGTGATAGTGCACCTCACCGACCAGCACGCCGGCTTCTTCGGCGACTTCGCGCCGCACGGCGTCTTCCAGCGCTTCACCCGGTTCCACGAAACCGGCAAGGGTGGAATAGCGCCCGGGCGGCCAGCCGGCCTGGCGACCCAGCAGGCAGGCGCCCTGGTATTCGACGATGACGATGATCGCCGCATCCGTACGCGGAAAATGCAGGCGCCCGCAGTCGGGATTCGTGCACTGCGCGCGATGGCCGGACGACACCATCTGCAGCGGCGCGCCACAGCGCGCGCAGAATCGTGTTTCGCGCTGCCAATGCGCAAGACCCTTGGCATAGGCGAACAGGCCAGCCTCTTCGGCGGCAAGACGCAATCCGGCTTCGCGCAAGCCGACGCGGCGGGCGTTGAAAGTTTGCTCCAGCGCGGCGATGTCGTCGTGTTCGTCGAGCACCAGCATGAAGTGCGGCTGGTCATCGGCGATGCCGAGCAGGCTCCAGGACGCATGCGCCAGTAACTGCTCCCGCTCGTTGGCATCGAGCCAGCGCAGGGCTTCTTCTTCCCGGTGCAAGAATGCATCGCCGGCGGCGTCCAGCAGCAGATAGCGCGCGTGCGGCGAGCCGGCCTTGGCCGTGACCCAGTCGATGGCGTCGCGCTGCTCGGAAACGCGGTCGAGAATCAGGCTGAGTCCGGCGAATGTGTTGAGCTTCGTCGCGATCATCCGGACCGGCTCAAACTCATGTGGAGAACGAGGAACCGCAGCCGCAGGTGGTCTTGGCGTTCGGGTTGCGGATGACGAACTGCGAACCGCTCAGGCTCTCGGTGTAGTCGATCTCGGCGCCGGTGAGGTACTGCAGGGACAACGGATCGACCAGCAGGGTGACGCCTTCCCGGGCCAGCGCGAAATCGTCCTCGGCCTGCGTTTCGTCGAAGGTGAAACCGTACTGGAAGCCCGAGCAACCGCCGCCGCTGATGTACACGCGCAGCTTGAGGTCGGGGTTGCCCTCTTCCTGGATCAGTTCATGCACCTTGCGCGCGGCGGCCTCGGTGAAGACGAGGGGAGCGCCGGCTTGGCGGTAATCGGGGATGGCTACGATGGTTTCCATAGCGCGGACATGGGGCTCGGACACTGCGGACTCAAGCATATCAGCTCAAGCCCGTGCTCCGCGTAGCCATGTGGCCCGATTCAGGCGGTGACCGGATCGGTGCGCACTTCCGGCGCCGGCAGTTCGCGCTGCACGTGGTCGTCGCCCTGGTGCGCGATGCGGCCGTTCACCTGGGCGCCGGCGGCCATCTCCAGCGAGCTGTAGCGAACGTCGCCGGTGACGCGGGCCTGCGCGGCCAGTTCCAGCCGGACGCTGGCGTAGATGTCGCCGCTGACCTGGCCGTTGATCATGGCGTGCGGCACGCGCACTTCGCCCTGCACCTGGCCGTGCTCGCTCA
>CBJMMB010000349.1:0-2500 GCA_966430775.1 uncultured Dyella sp.
GGTTTGTGGAAGGTGAGCAAGGGCGATCACGTGATGTGGGTGCTCGGCACGGTGACGCCCTTGCCGAAGAACATGCAATGGCGTTCGGCGGAAGTGGAGCAGACGATCACGCATTCGCAGGAACTGCTCGAAGCGCCCTCGGCGGAAGTGAAGGTGGACGCCGGCTTTTTCGGCAAGCTCGTGTTGCTGCCGTCGGTCTACAGCGCGCGCAAGAATCCCGATGGCGCCAGCCTGCAGCAGATTCTGCCGCCTAGTATTTATGCACGCTGGCAGACGGTGAAGCCGCCGTATTTCGGCAACGACCGTGGCATCGAATACTGGCGGCCGATCCTGGTGGCGCTGAAGCTGTACCAGAAGGCGCTGGACAAGGCCGGGCTCACCAATCGCAACGACATCAACAAGCTGGTGTTCAAGCTGGCCGCGCGGCACGACATCAAGCGCATCCCGGTGAAATACCGGCTGGTGGTGGAGCATCCGCGCGAGGCGCTGGACACCATCAAGCAGACCCAGTTGCATGACATCAGTTGTTTCAACCAGACGCTCGATACGGTGCAGAACGACATGGGCATGCTGACCGAGCGCGCCAATGCCTGGTCGACCGGTGATATACAAGGGCTGCGCAACCTGGCCGTGAATGGCCGTCACCAATCCTGCCTGATCGCCGTGATCAACGCCGATTTTGCCGAGCAGCTCGGCCTGCACGATCTGCCCCAGCGAATGGAGCAGGCCTGGCTGGATGCGGCGGAAGCGGCGCTGATCCGCAATACGCAAACCTTCGCTGTGTTGCCGATGGAAGAGGTGCTGTCGCCGGATGGTTGGCTGGCTCGTCTCAAGGCGCTTGGCTATACCGTGCAAGCGCCAGATGAAGGGGATGATTGAGCCCGCTCAGAACGTTGCGCTGGCCTCGTTCAACGCGGCCATTTCATCCTGCGCCAGCGTCAACGCCGCCGCGCCGGTCAGTTCGCGCAACTGTTCGACGGATGTCGCGCTGGCAATCGGTGCGGTAATGCCAGGCCGCGCCATCAGCCAGGCCAGTGCGACTTGCGAAGGCGTGGCCTTGTGCGCGGCGGCCACTTCGTTCAGCGTGGCCAGCACTTTCAGGCCTTGCGGCGTCAGATACTTCTTTACTGATCCACCACGTGCGCGGCTCTTGGCGAGATCAGCTTCGCTTCGGTATTTGCCACTGAGGAAGCCGCTGGCCAGCGCGTAGTAATTGATCACGCCGATGTCTTCCCGGCGCACGAGCGGCTCCAGTTCGCGCTCGTAGATTCCGCGGCTGACGAGGTTGTATTCCGGTTGCAGGCTTTCGTAGCGGGGGAGGTTGTGTTCCTGCGCAAGCTTCAGCGCTTCGGCGAAACGGTCGGCGCCGTAATTGGAAGCGCCGATCACGCGTACCTTGCCTTCCTCGATCAGTTTTGCGAACGCGCCCAGGGTTTCGCTGAGCGGCACGCTGGCGTCATCTTCGTGTGCCTGGTACAGGTCGATGCAGTCGGTTTGCAGCCGCTGCAGGGAACCTTCCACTGCCTGGCGGATGTTCAGCGGTGACAGGCCGCGGTGTTCTACCCATTTGGCCACCTTGGTGGCGATCAGCACCTTGTCGCGCTTGCCGCTGCGCTTGAGCCATTTGCCGATGATGGTTTCCGATTCGCCGCCGCGGTTGCCCGGCACCCAGGCCGAATAGACGTCGGCAGTGTCGATCAGGTTGAAACCGGCATCCACGAACGCGTCGAGCAGCTCGAACGAGCGCTGCTCATCCGCGCTCCAGCCGAACACGTTGCCGCCGAAGGCGAGCGGGGCGATGGAAAGCGCGGAACGACCCAGTTGGCGCAGTTGCATGAAAGACGATCCTCGGCAGGGTGCAATCCTGCCGAGGTGGGTACGCGTCGGCCTTAATCAAGCACAGCGTGCAGGGGTGTCCTGCGCATTGGACGGCAGCGGCAGTTTCGCCACGTCCACCTCGACTTTGGCCGGCTCCGCGGCGCAGGCAGGCGACGGTGCATCGACGTGCCAGCTCAGGTTGGACGGCGTGATATGGCCGTGAAGGAACAACAGATCGACCCATGGCGAACGCATGGCGGCGAGTTCCGGTGGAGTGGGAGTGTACACAAGCTATCGGCGTAGACCTGCAAGAAAAAGCGATATATTCGCAAGACAGCGTTGAAGGGCATTCAACATGAGTCGGGTTCCACTCAGTCTTCTGCAACAGTTCGTGCAAGTGGCGCGCCTGGGCAATCTCTCGCGTGCCGCCGAGCAGGCAAGCCTCACCGTCAGCGCGCTGAGCCATCAGATGCGTCAGCTGGAAGAGCGCCTGGAGCGACGCCTGTTCGAGCGGGGTCCGCGCGGCGTGACCCTGACCGTGGAAGGCTGCAGCCTGCTCGAGGCGGTGGGCGAGCATTTCGATGGCATCGAGCATGCGCTGTCGCGTTATCGTCAGCGGCGCCACGATGCGCTGACCGTAAGCGCCAGCCCCGGCATCATCTCCAGCTGGCTGATGCCGCGC
>CBJMMB010000350.1:0-2495 GCA_966430775.1 uncultured Dyella sp.
CCCGAGGAGGCTGGATGATCGACGCAGATGGCTACCGTCCGAATGTTGGCATCGTGCTGCTAAATGCAGACGGCCGGCTGTTCTGGGCGCGCCGCGTCCACCGCGACGGCTGGCAGTTCCCCCAGGGCGGCATGCGCAGCGACGAAACCCCACTGGAAGCCATGTACCGGGAGCTGCAGGAAGAAACCGGCCTGCTGCCGCAGCACGTGGAAGTGCTGGCCAGCACCCGCGGCTGGCTGCGTTACAAGCTGCCCAGCCGTTATATCCGCCATCACCAGCATCCCACCTGCATCGGCCAGAAGCAGGTGTGGTTCCTGCTGAAGCTGGTCGGGGGCGAAGAGGCGCTGTGCCTGAACGCCTGCGAGAAGCCCGAGTTCGACCTGTGGCGCTGGGTGGATTTCTGGTACCCCGCGGCCCACGTGGTGAACTTCAAGCGCGACGTCTATCACCGCGCCCTGCGCCACTTCGCGCCGCTGGTGGAAACCACCCTGTGTATCCAACTGGGCCCGCAGCCGCAGGTGCACAGCCGTCCCGGGCGGGGTCGGCGCGCCGCCTGAACCCGAAGTCTAGTTGACAATCATTCGCATTCGCGTTGAAATGCGCGCATGTACATCTGCCTGTGCAACGCCGTTACCGATCACGACATCCGCCGCGCGGCCGCCGACGGCGTACGCAGCTTTGCCGAGCTGCAGGCGCGTACCGGCTGCTCCGACTGCTGTGGTTGCTGCGAGACCGAAGCCCGCGCCACGCTGGATCAGGCGATCCAGCAAGTCGCGCTGGATTTGCCGATCTTCGTCACGGCCTGATCCGACAAGCTTTTCGGCCAAGCTTTTCGGCATTGAACGCCATCGCCCCGCGCGATGGCGTTTTGCTTTGGCGGCAAATCATTCTCATTGCGCCATCGCTTTGCGCAGACCCTTATAGTTCCGCATCACCCCTGCCCGGAGAACAGCCATGAAAGGCGACGCCAAGGTCATCGAGTTCCTCAACAAGGTGCTCTACAACGAACTGACCGCGATCAATCAATATTTCCTGCATGCCCGCATGTTCAAGAACTGGGGTTACAAGGAGTTGGCCGAGCACGAGTATCACGAGTCGATCGACGAGATGAAGCACGCCGATCGCCTGATCGAACGCATTCTGTTTCTGGAAGGCCTGCCCAACCTGCAGCACCTGGGCAAGCTGCGCATCGGCGAGCACGTGCTCGAATGCATCCAGGGCGATCTGGATCTGGAACTGATGGCGGTGCAGGATCTGCGCGCGGCGATCGCGCACAGCGAAGGCGTGGCCGACTACGTGAGCCGCGATCTGTTCAAGGAGATCCTGCGCTCGGAAGAAGATCACATCGACTGGCTGGAAACGCAGCTCAGCCTGGTCAAGGACATCGGCGCCGAACGCTACCTGCAGTCGAAGATGCAAAGCTGAATCGGGCGCCTGTGCGGCTGCTCCGCACGCGTCGTACGTTAAGAAGCCATTCGCCGGTGCCGGATCAAAGCGATCTACAGCACAAGGCGCCTGTTACTTTCTTGACGGTCTCATCACGGACGGGCTATATCCAGCGTTTGCCGTAAAGATCACGCATGGCCTCCCGTCCACCGCCCCGCTACGTCGTTCGCCCGCACGACGCTGCCAGCCAGCGTCGCCGCATGCTGTGGCTCGGCCTGGCGTGGCTGGGCAGTCTGCTGCTGGTGGCGATTCTCGGCGCGCTGCTCGGCGGCGCGTGGAAGAGCGTGGGGCCGAGCCTGGTCGATCGACGCGCGCTGCGTGCGCTCAATGCGGAGAACGAAAGGCTTAAGCAGGACGTCGCCAACCTGCAGCGCTCGCAGCAGGTCAGCGACGTCGCCAACCAGGCGCTGCGCAAGACCATCACACAGCGCGATGAGGAAATCAGCGGCCTGCGCGCCGATCTCGGGTTCTACTCGCGGCTGGTGGGGGGCGATGCGCAACGCGAAGGCATGAAGGTGCAGGAAGTATCCCTGCAGCCGGTGCCGCATTCGCCGGCGGCGTGGAACCTCACCATCAGCCTTACCCAGAACGTCAAGCGCAACGACGACACCAGCGGCACCACCACGGTGAGCGTGGAAGGCCTGCGCAACAACAAGGTGATGCAGCTGGACTGGTCCACACTGGGCGATGCCGCGGAAAAGAACGGCATCCCGTTCCGCTTTCGCTACTTTCAGCAATTGCATACGACCATCGCGCTGCCCGCCGATTTTCGCCCCACGCGATTGCATGTCACGGTCACGCCCGAAAATGGCGACCCGGTCAGCCGTGCCGTCGCCTGGAGCGACGCCCTCACCAGCCCAGTTACGATCACCCAAGGGGAATCCGATGCTCAACCGTAATAAACGCAGCGAACCGACCTCATCCTCGCGCCACGCCGAAACCAGCCTGATCTCGCAAGGCACGATCATCCGCGGCGACGTGCGCTTCACCGGCACCCTGCACGTGGAAGGCCGCATCGAGGGTTCGGTGCTGGGCGAAGGCGCCAATGC
>CBJMMB010000351.1:0-2488 GCA_966430775.1 uncultured Dyella sp.
CCCCACTGGTAAAACATCGGCGGCTGCTTGTTGGAAAGATTGTCGACGCCAGCCGACAGCGTGGTGTGGTATTTCGCCAGCGCGTAGCTCGCCGACAGGTTGTGGTAGACATACGCCCCGATCGGATGCACCACGCCAGGCACGTCCTCGTCCGCCGAATACCCCTGCGAAAGATCGGTGCTGCCCACGCGCGTGCGTCCCACGTAGCGCATCGTCCAGGTGGCGCTCCACGGTCCCTTGCTCCAGTTGAGCGTGGCCAGCCCGCGCCAGCGCGGAAATTCGCCGTACACCGCGCAATAGGAACCTGCGCAATGCGTGATCGGCACGGCGCTGTCGCCGGGTGCGGTATCCACGTCGTAGCGCTGCAGATAGGTGCTGGTGAGGCTGGCGTTGAACTTGCCGAAGTGCTCGGTTTTAAACGCGTACTGGATGGTCGAATCGATGCCGCTGGCCCAGGTTTCGCCAAGGTTGACGGTGGGCAGGTTGATGTAGCTGATCTGGCCGTTGCCGGCGCGATGGATCAGGCTGCACAGGCGGCTGCTGTAGTAGCACTCGTTCAAGATGGTGGTGGGGTCCAGGCCATCCACGATCGTGTCGCGCAGATGGATGCGCCACGCGTCGGCGCTGAACGACAGGCCCGGCAACCAATGCGGATCGTAGACCAGGCCGAAGTCGAAGGATTTACCGTATTCGGGCTTCAGGTCATAACCGGCCGGTACCGAGCCGGAACTTCTCACCCCCAGCTGCGGATTGATCTGCTGGAAGCTGCCGTTGGTCGGTACGTTCACGCAGGCCTGCGGATGACCACCGGTGTAGCCATCGCAGACATCGGTGGCCGCCAGCGCGCCACCGGATGTGCCCGCAAACAGTTCGTTGATGTTCGGTGCACGGAATACTTGCGAAGCCGTGCCTCGCAGCAGCAGGTCGGCAATGGGACGCCATTCCAGCGCGATCTTGCTGTTGGTGGTGGTGCCGGAAAGGCTGTAGCGCGAGAAGCGCGAGCCGATGTCGATATTCAGCGAATGCGCAAACGGCACATCGGCCAGCACCGGAATCAGCGTTTCGGCGTACGCTTCTTTTACGGTGTAGCTGCCGCTGAGTTGGGTGGCGCAGAATTCCACCACGCCGCACAGGCCAGCATAAGGACCATCGTTGATCGCGATCGCGCTGGGCGTGTCGGTGCCATCCGATTGTGATTCGCGGCGATAGGAAAGCCCCGCCGCCAGGTTCACCGGGCCGGCGGGCAGATCGAACAGCTCGCCGTTGGCGCTCGCCTCGAACTGCTGCATGGTGTAGTGGTAGAACGAATCGGGATTGACCAGCAGCTTCTTCAAGGACGCAATGGTGGCCGGATCATTGATGTTGAAGATGTTGATCGGTGTGCAGTTGGCGATCGGCGCGGCCGGTGTGCCGCAGGTGACCACGCCGTTGCCGGCCATGAACGAGGGGCCGATCGCCTGCTGGAAACCCGCATAGTCGATAAAGCCTTCGTTGCGCGTTTTCTGCCTGACCTTGCCGTAATTGAAATCGACGTTCCACTGCCAGCTGCTGTTGCCGAAGCTGCCTCGCAGCCCAGGCGTGAACTGCAGATCGTACGTCTGGTTGGCGTACATGCGATTGCCCAGCGAGGTGAAGCGTATGTTGAAATCGTTGTAGCTGTTGCCGCTGACGCGATCGGTGCCGAAGTTGAGCCCGAACGGGTTGTAGTAGTTGCTGGAAGGAACGAAGAAGTCATCCGAGTTGGCGAAGATCGGCACCGGCGCGATGATCGACGAGGCCGCAGTGCGCGTATAGAAAAGGTTGAAATAGCCCTCGATCTGCGGCGTGAACTTGTAGGAGCCGAACAGCGAGATGTTGGTGCGATCCTGCGGCGTCAGCAGCAGGTTGTAAGGTGCATAGTTGAAGGAATCGGCCGAGGTATACGGGTGATAATCGGCCAAGGTGGTGATGCCGGTCACGCCAGGGTTGAGCGTGACATTGGTGCCGCTGGCATCCTGCACCAGGCCGCCGGGCACCGCCGAGGAGCCGATTCTCTTCACCTGGCCATCGCGAAATGCCAGCGTATAAGCGGAATAACCGCGCTTGTCCGAGGTGATCGGGTTCTGCGTCTGATGCGTGATGGACGCAATGAAATTCACGCGATCGGTGGACAAGCCCGCCAGCAGATTGAAGCTGCGGCGATTGCCGTCGCTGTGCGAGCTTTCGCCGTAATCGGCGCTGAGCTGCACGCCCTGGTAATGATCCTTCAGGATGAAATTGACCACGCCGCCGATCGCATCGGAGCCGTACACCGACGAGGCGCCATCGGTCAGCACTTCCACGCGTTCGATCATGTTGGAAGGAATGCTGTTGACGTCGTCGTACGCAAGACGATGCCCGTTGACCAGCACCAGCGTGCGGTTGTCGCCCAGACCACGCAGCGACACGGTCGAAGCGCCGGTGCCGCCGCCGCTGTTGATGCTGGGGTTGGTGGCGTTGCCGGCGACGG
>CBJMMB010000352.1:0-2479 GCA_966430775.1 uncultured Dyella sp.
GGCCGGAATCCATGCTTCGTGCTGGCGATGGATTCCGGCCTTCGCCGGAATGACGCTGAGGTGATAGGGAAAATTCGGTGCGAGACAGATAGTCCTCTTATTTCGCTCGTCATATCGAACGAAAACGTGGGACATCTCAGGATGCAAACCACAACATCGAGATATACCTGCGCACGAATGTTGAGGTTTGCACCCCAACCTACATCACCATTGCGTGCGATTGGGCAACAAACCTTTCAATTCCGCATCGGTAAGATTGCGCCATTGACCGGGTTTCAAATGCCCCAGCTTCACATTGATGATGCGCACACGACGCAACTGCGTAACGCGATAACCAAACGCCGCCGCCATAAGACGAATTTGCCGGTTGAGCCCCTGCGTCAGCACGATGGCGAAGCCGAACTTGGCGATCTTGCGGGTACGGCAAGGCTTGGTCATCTGGCCGTGGATACGCACGCCTTTGGCCATGCCGGTCAAGAACTCATCGGTGACCGGCTTGTTCACCGCCACGAGATATTCCTTCTCGTGCTGGTTCTCCGCACGCAGGATCTCGTTGACGATGTCGCCATTGCTGGTCAGCAGAATCAACCCTTCGGAATCCTTGTCCAGCCGGCCGATCGGAAAGATGCGTTCCTGGTGATCGACGAAATCGATGATGTTGCCGCTCACGCTGCGATCGGTGGTGCAGGTGATGCCGACCGGCTTGTTCAGCGCGATGTAGACGGCGCGCTTGGCCGCTGGCGTGCTGGCCAGAATGCGCGGGCGGACGATCTCGCCATCGACGCGAACTTCGTCTCCTTCCAGTGCTTTCGCACCGGTCGTGACGACCTCGCCATTGATGGTGACGCGCCCGGCCAACAGCAGCTCGTCCGCTTCGCGGCGCGAGCACAGACCTGCTTCGCTGATGTATTTATTGACGCGCATGAAGCCCATGTAGGTTGGGATAAGCCGAAGGCGCATTCCAACACAGCAATGTGGAGATGGTTACGAACGCAGGCCCACGCCGCGCTTGAGCAGGCTCAGCGCCACGTACGACAAGCCGACCACGAACAGCAGCATCACTCCGAACGCTACACCAATGTGCACGTCGCTGATGCCGAGCACGCCGAAGCGGAACGCGTTCACCATGTACAAGATGGGATTGACACGCGAAATCGCCTGCCACGGTTCGCTCAGCATGTTCACCGAATAGAACACGCCGCCGAGATAGGTGAGCGGGGTGAGTACGAAGGTGGGAACCAATGCGATGTCGTCGAACTTCTTGGCATAAACCGCATTGACGAAGCCCGCGAGCGAAAAGATCGTCGCGCCGAACAGCACCGACAGCAAAGTGATAAACACGTGTGCAATGTGCAGATGCGTGAAGAACAGCGCAATCAGCAATACCAGCGACCCTACCACCAGGCCGCGTGATACTGCGCCGGTCACATAGCCGAGCAGGATCACCCAGTTGGGCATCGGCGACACCAGCATCTCTTCCACCGAACGCTGGAACTTCGCGCCGAAGAACGAACTGGAGATGTTGCCATAGCTGTTGGTGATGATGCTCATCATCACCAGGCCCGGCACGATGTATTGCATGTAGGTGAAATCGCCTTGGATGTTGCCGATGCGGCTGCCGATCAGCTTGCCGAAGATCACGAAGTACAGCGTCATGGTGATCGCGGGCGGTATCAGCGTCTGCGTCCAGATACGCATGATGCGCACAATTTCGCGACGCACGATGGTGTGCAACGCGACCAGATTGCCGGACATGTTACTGGTCATGCCGCTTTCTCCTTCGGTTCCTGGCGGCCATTCTCGACCAGGCGAACGAACAATTCTTCCAGGCGATTGGTCTTGTTGCGCATCGAGATCACCGTAATGCCGTGCGCGGTAAGCGTGTCGAACAGCGCATTCATTGCCTGCGTGCGCGGCATCTCGGCTTCCAGCGTGTGATCGTCGATACGGCGGAACGTAATGCCGTGAAGGTTGGGCAACTGCTCCGGCATGTTGTTCACGTCGAACACGAAGGTTTCCACATCCAGCTTCGACAACAGCAGCTTCATCGAGGTGTTTTCCACGATGGTGCCGTGGTCGATGATGGCGATGTTGCGGCAGAGCTGTTCGGCTTCCTCCAGATAATGCGTGGTGAGGATCACCGTGGTGCCGGCCGCGTTGATGCCGCTGACGAATTGCCACATGGAGCGGCGGATTTCGATATCCACGCCGGCGGTTGGTTCGTCCAGGATCAACAGGCGCGGTTCGTTCATCATGGCGCGCGCGATCATCAGGCGACGCTTCATGCCGCCGGACAGCATGCGCGCCTGGTCCTGCGCCTTGTCCCACAGGCGCAGCTCTTTCAGATACTTCTCGGCACGCTCGGCCGCGGTCTTGCGCGGGATGCCATAGAAGCCGGCCTGGTTCACGCAGATGTCGAACGGTTTTTCGAACTGGTTGAAGTTGATCTCCTGCGGCACCAGGCCGATCAGCTTCATCG
>CBJMMB010000353.1:0-2464 GCA_966430775.1 uncultured Dyella sp.
CCGGGCCGCATCTACGAAGGCAAGGTCGCCAAGCTGATGGACTTCGGCGCGTTCGTCACGATCATGCCCGGCAAGGACGGCCTGGTGCACGTGTCGCAGATTTCCAACGAGCGCGTGGAGAAGGTCTCCGACAAGCTCAAGGAAGGCGACATCGTGAAGGTGAAGGTGCTGGAAGTGGACAAGCAGGGTCGCATCCGCCTGTCCATGAAGGCCGTCACCGAAGACGAAGGCGCCAGCGTGTGACGCTTTTCTGACACGCTGATCCATGAAAACGCCCGTGCTGCATAGCCGGGCGTTTTCATTTCTGTACATAGGTATTTGGTAGCATGGCGTTTCACCTCGAGGATGCAGGCATGCCCGACCAGGCGAACGACTTTCTGAAGGATTACCAGGCTTTCGCGCAGCAATCCTGGGAGACCTGGATGCGCTACCTGCAACAGCCCCAGGGTTCGGCCCATCCGTTTGCGGCCTTCGGCATGGGCGCCGCAGCCGCGCCGCAGGACGACCTGCTCACCCGCAGCCTGGCCAGCCTCAAGGCCTACGGCAACTGGCTGCAACAGGCCGCCAGCGCCGGCATGATCCAGCCGACCATGCAGCCATGGCAGCAGCAACCGGCCGCCATGCAATCGTTCCTTTCCGCATTCACGCAACCGTTCGCGCAAACCGTCGCCGGCATCGACAGCGCGTCCGCGTTCGGCCTGGAGCATCAATGGCAGGCATGGCTGCAGGCCATGCAACAGGCCGGCATGGCCGGTGGCATGCCGAATACCAATCAGATGGCCGCCTTCGGCATTACGCGCGAATTCCAGCTCGATCAGCAGGCGCTGGCCGCGGCCATGCAGGAATACGCGCAGATCAACGCGCGCTACCAGGCGCTGCTGCAGAAGGTCAACGCACAGGGTATTGCACGGCTGCAGGAAATCCTCGGCCAGCACGCGGAACCAGGCAAACAGGTCGAATCACTCAAGGCCCTGTACGACCTGTGGGTGGACGCGATGGAAGAGGCCTATGCCGAAATGGCCCTCTCCGAGGAATTCCGCGAAGTGTTCGGCGCGCTGACCAATGCGCAGATGCAGGTGCGCAAACTGCAGCAGCAACAGACCGAACAGATCTGCCGCGAGCTGGGCATTCCCACGCGCAGCGAAGTGAACAGTCTGGGTCAGCGCGTGCAGCAGTTGCGGCGCGAACTCAAGCAAGCGCAGTCGCGCGGGCAGGGCGAATCCAATCCGGACGATTCCCTGGTCGACACGCTGCAGGCGGAAATCGCCACGCTCAAGCGCGAACTCGAGGCGAGCAAGACGGCAGCGAAGGTTCGCCCTATCGAACGCAAGTCCGGCAACGGTAACGGCAAGACGGTCACACCCTCGCAGCGCACGAAAGCCACGCGCTCGGCCGCCGGCAAGCGCAAGTAAGGAGCCAGCATGCAGCATCCGTTGCACATCGATCCGCAGCAGGCCTTCAACGAAATCGCCACCTTCCAGCGCAAGCTGGCCGCCGGCCTGCAGAACCTGTGCGGCCTGGGCGAACAGGATTACGCCAATACGCCGCGCGAAGCGGTGTATCGCGAAGACAAGCTCACCGTCTGGCACATGAAGGGCAACCACAAGCCCACCGCCAAGGTGCCGACGCTGATCGTCTACGCACTGGTCAACACCGTGTGGATGACCGACCTGCAGGAAGACCGCTCGCTGGTGCGCAACCTGCTCGAGCAAGGCGAGGACGTCTACCTGGTCGACTGGGGTTATCCCGACGGCGCCGATCGCTGGCTGACGCTGGACGATTATCTCAACGGCTATCTGGATCGCGCCGTGGACGCCATCCGCAAGCGCCACGATCTGGACGCTATCAACCTGCTCGGCATCTGCCAGGGCGGCACGTTCTCCCTGTGCTACACCGCCATGCACCCGGAGAAGGTGAAAAATCTTGTCACCATGGTGACGCCGGTGGATTTCCGCACGCCCGACAACATGCTCTCGCACTGGGTGCAGAGCATGGACGTGGACTTGTTCGTCGACACGCTGGGCAACATTCCCGCGGAGCTGATGAACTGGGTGTACCTGATGCTCAAGCCGCTGCGCCTGAATCAGCAGAAGTACGTGAGCATGGTCGACATCCTCGACAATCCCGCGGAACTGAAAAACTTCCTGCGCATGGAGCGCTGGATCTTCGATTCGCCCGACCAGGCCGGCGAAGCGTTCCGCGAGTTCATCAAAGGCTTCTTCCAGCAGAACAAGTTGATCAAGGGCGATCTGCAGATCGGCAAGCAGCCGGTGGATCTAGGCATGATCACCCAGCCGGTGTTCAACATCTACGCCACGCAGGATCACCTGGTGCCGCCGGATGCCTCGCGCGCGCTGCAGAAGCACGTCGGCACCACCGATTACACCGAACTGGCCTTCAAGGGCGGACACATCGGCATTTATGTTTCCGGCCGCGCACAGCGTGAAGTGGCGCCCGCGATCCA
>CBJMMB010000354.1:0-2446 GCA_966430775.1 uncultured Dyella sp.
TCCACGAACAACACCGCCGCGGCGCCGTTCACGCGCGCCGCCGCTTCGATCGCCTGCGAGCAATGCCGCTGGAATTCGCTGCGGTTGGCCAGGCCGGTGAGCGGATCGTGCGCCACCATGTATTCCAGGCGCTGGCGATCGGCCTTGCTGCGCGTGATGTCGGTGATCACCGCCACGTAGTGCTGCACGCGGCCTTCCATGTTGCGAATGGCGCTGATGCTCAGCAGTTCCGGATAAGAGGAGCCGTCCGAACGCCAGCTCTGCACTTCGCCCACCCAGTTGCCGCCCTCGGCCACCATCTCCCAGATCGACGCAGGCAGCGGTGCGCCATCGGGCATGCGGCGCAATTCGTCGAAGCGATGATGCTGCAGGTACGGCAGCGTGTAGCCGGTGATGCGCGTGTGCGCGGCGTTGACCGTGGTCACGCGCCGGTCCGCGTCGGCGATGATCACGCCTTCGGCCACGCTGGCCAGCGCCTCGGCGGCGATACGGCGCTCCTGCTCCATCGCGATGCGGTCGGAAATGTCGCGCATGATCGCCTGGCGTACCGGCTGCGCGCCCCAGGTGGTGAGGCTGCTGTGCGTTTCGACCGTGCGGATCAGGCCATCGACCGCGCGCAGCAGGCCGATGGTGGACGAACCGGCCGAACGCGTGCTGCCTTCCACGAACAGCTCGAGGAAATTGAGGCCGATCAATTCATGCGGGTTGCGACCGGTCCAGGCGCCGGCGGTGCGGTTGGCGCCGAGGATGCGGCCATGCACTTCGTCCACCATCACGATCGCGTCGGCGGCGCTGTCGAACAGCAGGCGATAGCGTTCCTCGGTGCCGCGGATACCGGCCAGGATGCGCTTGGCCATGCGCACCCACAGCAGCGAGGCGAGCAATGCGGAAAGCAGCACGCTGGCGAACAGCACCCGCCCCAGCCAGGCGGCGCCAAGCGCGATCTGCAACGAGAAATCGTCGCTGCGCGGCTGGATGAAGGCGTTGAGCGCATCGATGCGCGCGCGCTGCCCGGCGATTTCCCGCGCCGGGGGCGTGCCCTGCGCATAGGCCTGCTGCAATTCGTCGGCAATGGTGTTCAAGTCTTCGATCGCGCCATCGACCGAACGCCAGTCCTTCAACGCCGGCCCGACGTAAGGCAGTTGGGCGAAGTGATCGAGGATGAAGACCATGCCCGGTATCGCCGCGGGGATCACCCCGCCGCGCCGGAACGCCTCGTATACCGTATGCCGGTCGTAGTGGCCGCTGGCGATGGCGTCGCGCGCCGAGCGGTCGGTACGCACCACCTCGTAGTTGCGGCGGAAGCTCGCCAGCCGGGCCGGATCGCCGGTGCGGGCATAGTCGGTGAGGTCGATCACCGATTGCTTTTGGGCCTTGGACCACAGGCTTTCGCCGTTCAAGAAGCCCGCCAGCGTGACCTGGACCTGGAGCGCTCCCCAGGTCAGGCACAAAACCAAGCCAACGACCGCCGCCAAGCCGTATGCCAAAGGCATAAGCCGTCGTGACAGCGGTCGTTGCTGAGCATTGCGGGTGATACGCATCGTGCCCCTATTTCTTAGAGCCTGTCATCCACAGTCCAGAAACTGCCGACCTGACGTGTATCGCCCCACCAACGCTTTACTTAAGCGGCCGCTTCACTGGCCAGCCACGGGTCCCGACGCACATCCAGACACCGATCCAGGGTAATCCTCATACTTACATAGCTACGTTTGACGCATTCTTGCAGATATGCGACTTCATCCGTGCGAGGAGCGTTCCCGATGAGGGTACACACGATCTCCAGCGCCTCCCATGGATGAGTATCATCATACGCTGCGTGAAGTTGAAGCCAACGCAGGGTGCCCGGACGCGTGGCCTTGGGGAAGTTCTCCTTGTATGCCTCGCTCTCGTAAACCCATTGCGACCATTCCCCGGTCGCCCCCTCTACCGCGTAGTTGGTGGCGATCATGCCCGCCGCCAGCGGACCGTTGCGGCTGATCTCCTCGCACCAGTTGGATAGCGCGTCCGTGCCGTACGGGGTGCTTCCGTTCAGTACCTCCGCTTGCGGCACCCCCGACCCCTCGGCCCAGTTGAGCCAGTATTCGGCATGATTCTGCTCCACTCGGATGTTGCGTACCAGCCAGCGGCGGGCCATGTTTTCGCCCGGGCTGCGGCCGTACTGCGTTTTCAGCAGGTTGAGCGCCATGAAGGCCGGGAACCGCTCGATCACCGGCCATACGCCAACCATGAAATCGCGGGTGCCGACCGCGTCCAGGCGGTTTTCGCGCATCAGCGTCCACAGTTCATGCTGAATCACGGCGTGCTTGGTCGGCTCGCAGGCAGTGACCATGTCTTGTGCCCATGTCGGATAACTGGACAGATGGGTCAGCGGGCCGGTGCGTTCGAAATGTGCGTACATGTGTGAGTCTCCACTTTGGTTAGGGTCGTCTCGGCCCGGACGGGCCGA
>CBJMMB010000355.1:0-2446 GCA_966430775.1 uncultured Dyella sp.
AGGCAACACTGATCAAGTATCGCCGCCGTCACCAGCCCTGTCTGTTCGCAGGCCACAGGGCCGTCGGCGAAGGCAGACTGGCCGTCTGTCGAGACGGCGGACCGAAGGCATGCGGACAGACAGGGCTGGCCCCACGTATTGAATGTAAATGATGGGGTGATGCCTGGAAGGCCCGCAGGCTGCGCCGCGCGGCTTGGCAAGACGGCCAGTCTTCCCGGCGCCGCGCAACGCACCCTGCGAGCCTTCCAGGCATCATGACGGTGGCGATACTTGGTCAGTGTTGCCTAACGCTCGGCTACGGCGCCCTGGGTGGCCGTCTTCAGGCGCCTGATCAGCAATGGCCAGTCGATCCGGTTCTGCGTGCCGGTGACGTGCAGGTACGGCAGGCCGGAGCCTTCGACGATCGAGTAGCCGCTGGCATCGCCGTCCAGGCCGCTCAGCGAGCAGACGCCGTTCTGCAGGCTGATGTCCAGGCCCATGCGCTTGTAGCTCGCGGCCTTGAACAGCTTCATCACCGCGCCCTGCAAACCGCTGGCCGGATTGCCGCCGGTGACGACGGAAAGATTGTTCGCCGCGCGTAGGCTAATGCGTCCACCGCCCTGCGCCAGCAAGGACGCCTTGAACGCCACCGGCGTACCGCCGACGAGTTGCAGGCCGTTGATGCTGCCGTCCAGGTGCCCGCTCATGGCGCCGAAGTTGAAGGTATCGGCCAGCGGCGCGAGATCGATCTGATGCAGCGTGACGTCGCCGCCCCACGCTGGCGCGCTGCTCAACGGTTGCTGCAGCGTGAGGTGATCGATCGCGGCGCTGCCGCCGAAGGCCTTGGCGGTGAGCTGGCCTTCCAGCGCATAGCGATCGCCGGTCCAATGGATGGCGGCGATGCTGCCGTCCAGCGTGCCGGGGAACGGCATCCAGCCCAAGGCCTGGTCGACGGCGCTCAAGTCCACGCCCTGCACGTCGGCGGCCAGATCGATGCGTTCGCCTTTCGCCGCCGCCGGCCGCCAGTCGAACCGGGTCAGGCGGGTCTGGCCTTTCCAGGTCGGCAGCGACAGCGGCGCCTGCAGGCTGAGCATGCCGTCGCGGCTGCGCCAGCGCGATTGCATCGGTCCCCACACGAACTGGCGCAGGGTCAATTGATTCCACGCCACCGTGGTGACGGCTTTCTCACTCTGCGCCGACCAGTCCAGGTCACCGCGCAGTCCGTTCGCTTGCCATTGGCCCGAGCCGCCGGTCACGTCCAGCCCGTCGGTGTGGAAGGCGAAGTTGCGCAGGCTCTCGCCGGCGTAGTCGACATGGCCGTCCAACTGGCCGGCGATCTGCGGATGCGATTGGGTCAGCTCATCCAGCCACGGTTGGCCGTAGCGATCGTAGGCCGCGGGGAAATGCGCCTGGAAATGATCCAGCCGAAGTTTTTGCAGATTGCCCCTGGCGTCGATCGCCAGCGCGCCTTCCATCTGCAGCGCATCGACGTCGTCCATGCGCAGGCGGCTGATGGCCAGGCCGCCATGTTCGGAACTGGCGGCGAGATCCACCACCACCTCGTGCGCGGGAAGTTTGGCCAGCACCGGCCCCATCTGCAGGTCGCCGCCATGCAGGCTGCCATTCAAGGCCAGTTGTGCCGGGTGCGCGCTGCCGTCCAGCGAGAAACGCGCGTGCCCGTTCAAACCCTGGGCCGCGAGATTGCCGGCAGGCGTGGCGTATTTGAGTTCGGCAAAGGTGACGTCGCCGGAGGATTGAAAACCTTCGTCGCGAACATCCAGCGCAAGATCGGCATCGATCTTTCCGCCCGACACGCGCGCCGGCCACACGGTTGCCAGCAAACCCTGCAACCAGCCTGCAGGCAGATTGCGCAGGTTGATCTGCGCGTGCGTGGTCTGGTCGAGCGGAAATGCGGCATCGAGGCGCGCCGCACCCTGCTCGGCGGTGATCTCCAGCGTGTTGGCGGAAGCATCCACCATCCAGCTCACCGTACCGTTGCCCAAGGCACCACCCGGTGTGCCGCTGAGCTGTACGGTGCCGTCGAAGATCCAGCGCAACTGGGCATCGCGCCGCAGGTTGCCGTTGACCGTCATGCCGACCTTGCGCCAGCCGAGCGCGGGGATGTCCGCCTTGCCGGCGTGCAGGCTAAGCTGCACGGTATCCTGCACGGTGCCGGGCGCGAGCTGCGCACGCACGTCCTGCAGGCTGACGCCCGGCACGTCGATGCGCTTGGCGACCACGACGGTGTTGGCCCACGCGGGCGCAGCCCACAGCAGGGTCCAGAAGGCACAGACAGCAAGCGGGCGGCGGAAGGACAACATGGAAGGATCATTCTGCCAAACTAAGCTGAACGATACGGACACAGGACTATGCCGTACCCGCTAGACAACACCCTCCCCGTTTCTGCTACCGAGCCCTATGTGCTGGTGGCCGACGACGATGCGCCCACACGCTGCTTTCTCGGCGA
>CBJMMB010000356.1:0-2438 GCA_966430775.1 uncultured Dyella sp.
AAATACGCTTCGACGGCTGCGCCCATTGCATGCGGCAGAAAAATCATCCTCATTCGTTCGGCACGCAAAATCGGAAACGCATTGCAAGACCGAAGCTTTCGTCGTGGAGCTCCGCCCAACCTTCCCACCACGGTTGCTAATGAACGAAGTTCTGCACGATTTCAGAAGCGATCACCACAACCAGCACGAGCACCAGGAACGCCATCCAGGTGCGCCAGTTTCTCTTTTTTGGCTTCGTCACCATGTCGCGTTTCCGCACACCACCAGAAGATCCAGCGGCTTAACCACTGCCCGGCGTCCGCTTTTCCGCATTCCCGGTATCGCGTTCGTCTGCGCGGTCGCGCTTGTTGTCGGACGCTTCGTTTTTCCGGTCACGCTGCAATTGGGGCTTGGCATCGCGGTCGGCGTTCTCGAGATTATTGCGATCGCCGCTCTGCGCGGGATGGGTGCGTTGCGTATTCATAGGTCCATCTCCCTGTCGTCATGCCTCTGCTGGCTCCAGCTTCACCTTGATCCAGCCCGGCTCGTGTTCGTCGAAGGCCTTGTAGGCATCGATGCCTGCCTTGAGCGGTTCCTTTTGCGAAATGATGCGTGTTGGGTCGACCTTTCCCGACGCGATGAGGTCCAGCAACATCGGTACATACCTGCGATGGTTGCAGTTGCCCATGCGAAGGGTCAGGTTCTTGTTCATCGCCTTGCCGATCGGGAAGGTAGTGAATTCCAGCGGATAGACGCCGATGATCGAGAGCGTGCCGGCCTTGGCTAGCATTTCGACGGCCCAGTCGAGCGCCGTCTTCGGTGCGTTGCCGGCTGCAAAGTTCTTGTCTTTTTCGCGATCGGTGCCGGGTTTTTCGGCATCGATACCCACCGCGTCGATGACTCGATCAGGGCCGATACCACCGGTCAGTTCACGGATGGTTTCCACCGGATCTTCGCGGTCGAAGTTGACGATTTCGGCGCCGAGTTCGCGCGCTTTTTCCAGTCGATCGCTTTCGTGATCCACGGCGATGATGCGCCCGGCCGACATCAGGTGTGCGCTCAAGATCGTCGCCAAACCAACCGGGCCGCATCCCAGCACTACCACCACGTGGCCGGGTTGGATATCCGCCAGTTCGGCGCCGAAATACGCGGTGGGGAAAATATCGGATACCAGGATGGCCTGATCGTCCGTGACCGCATCGGGTATGCGCACCATGCCCACGTGCGCGAACGGCACGCGGGCTTTTTCCGCCTGCAATCCATTGAACGGCCCAGTGGTTTCCGGGCCGCCGAAAAACGCCGTGCCAGCCTGCTTGCCGTTCGGATTGGCGTTATCGCATTGCGAGTAATAACCCGCCCTGCAGTAGACACAGGAACCGCACGCAATGGTCGAGCAGATCACCACGCGATCGCCGGGTGCGAAATTGCGAACGTGCTCACCCACCTGCTCCACAATACCGACGCCTTCGTGCCCCAGGATCGTCCCTGGCTTTACGCCCTTGAAGGATTGGCGCACGAAGTGCAGATCGGTGCCGCAAATGGCCGAGCCCGTCAGCCGCACAATGGCATCCGTGGGTGCTTCAAGTTTTGGTTCCGTGACATTTTCAGAACGAATGTCGCCTTCTCCGCGGTAGACGATCGCTTTCATGGGCTTTCCTGTCGCTGCAAGCGCTGGACGATCAGGATCGCTTTACGGCGGTGAATGGGATGACCAATCAATATCGCCAGAAGGTGATGAACCACCCGAGCGCAGCCATGGAAAAAGCGCACTTGGTGACTGCCCTCCGCCTTATTACTATGACGCCCACCCGCGATCGATGGCCTGTATGGAGCAACGGAAGATGCGTACGACTCGCCTTACGCCCAAGCTGGCAACGCTCCTCGCGAGGAGCGTTCTTGTAGCGTGCCTGTCTGTCCCATTCATCGCAGCATCGGCGACGGAACTTAAAGCGCCGGAACCCACGCGTTGGGCGCCGCCGGGCATTGCCAGTCCGCTATTCGAATCCCATGCGGCCTTCGATCCCCTCACCGGCGATCTGCTGTTCGTGCGCAGTACAAAGGATTTCACCGGATGGCATCTGTTGCAGAGCCATTGCGGCGCATCAGGCTGGACGGCCCCACAGCCGCCTCCATTCGCGGCCGCCGGGCTGGAGGCCGATCCGTTCTTCACCCCCGATGGTCGATGGCTGTATTTCATTTCCACGCGCGCGACGGGGAGCATGCATAGCAAGGATCTCGATATCTGGCGTATGCAGCGCCGCGCGGACGGCAGTTGGGCTGCGCCTGAGCGATTGCCCGAGCCGGTCAATTCCGCCTGGGCCGAATGGTTTCCTCGTCCCGGGCCGGATGGCTGGCTGTACTTTGGCTCCAGCCGTCCCGGTGGCTATGGCAAAACGGATATCTGGCGCGCGCGAGCGGACAGCAAGGGACATTGGCGTGTGGAGAACCTGGGGCCGTCG
>CBJMMB010000357.1:0-2434 GCA_966430775.1 uncultured Dyella sp.
CTGGCGCCGCTGGTGCGTCACGGCCTGGCCCGTCGCGAACAGCGCCTGGCCGAAGGCCTGGAAGACGCGACCATCGCACCGGTGATCGAAGAAGAACGCGTGCGTCCGCTGGTGATGGTGGTGGACGATTCGATCACCATGCGCAAGGTCACCGGCCGCGTGCTGGAACGCCACGAATACGAAGTGGAAACCGCGAAGGACGGCCTGGACGCGCTGGAAAAGCTGCACGAACGCGTGCCCGACCTGATGCTGCTGGACATCGAAATGCCGCGCATGGACGGCTACGAGCTGGCCACGCAGATGAAGGCCGACGTGCGCTTCCGCAACGTGCCGATCATCATGATCACCTCGCGTACCGGCGAAAAGCATCGCCAGCGCGCGTTCGACATCGGTGTGGAACGTTACCTCGGCAAGCCGTACCAGGAAGCCGAATTGCTGGCGCAGATCAGCGAAGTACTGGAGCAGCACGCGCAGGAGCCGGTGAATGAGTGAGATGGCAACAGCGGTCGCGCTGCTGTTCGATGACGTGGAATTAGGAAGTCATCTGCGCGCCGCCCTGTCCGAGCACGGTGCCCGGATAGCGCACGAAGGGCCGATCAGCAGCTTCGACGTGGTGAAACTGCGCCAGGCCGGCGTGAACGTGCTGGTGGTGAACCTGGACGACTCGGTGGATGACGCCGCGCTCGACCTGATCTACGAACTGGTCGCCTCCGGCGACATTCCCGTCGTATTCAACGATGCGCAGGCCAGCCGCAGCCTCGACGGTTGGGATCGCGCACGCTGGGCGCGCCATCTGGCCGCCAAGACGCTCAACAATGACACCATCGATCCGCCGCGTCCGGAGCATGCGCGCGCCGTGGAAATGCCGGTCGCGCAGCCGGTGGTGGTGGAAGCGTTGGCCGAGCCGGCGCTCGAAACCGTCGTGGCGCAGCACTTCGAACCGGAGTTCGAAGCGGAAACCGTGCAGCAGCCGGAACCTGCGTTCGAGCCCGTCGCGGAAACCGCGCTTGCGCACGAGCCTGCCGCAGAAGCGCCTGTGGATACGCTGCTGGCGCACGAGGACATCGCCGCCGCACCGGCCGCATCGGAAACGCTGGCGGACGAACTCGAAGCGCTGTTGGCGACCGACGAGCCGCCGCACGAGCCGGAAAACGAATTCGGTTCGCTGAAATTCAAGGCCGACGAAGACATGCCGCCGCTGCACGACGGCAACTTCGGCTGGGAGGATGATCACGCCGAGCCGGTGTCGCACGACGACATCCCGACCTCGCCGGGATTCGCCCCCGCACCACCCGCACCGGCCCCTGCGCCGGCGCGGATGGAAGCGCCGGCGTTCAACATCAACCTGGATCATCTTTCGCTGGCCTCGCTCGACGAAGAGTTCACCCCACCGGTGCTCGAAAAAGCGACGCTGGCGCAGCAGACGCCTGCGCACAGCGCGCCCGAATGGGGTTTCGTGGACGAGGACGCGCCGGTGGCGCCGCCCGCCGCGGATGACAAGGCGTTCGGTATCGAGAAAGTCAGTGCGGCCGATTACCTCGCGCCCGACGTCGAGTTCCTGGAAGACGAATCGCCGGTGGCGCCGGGCATGAGCCTGGAACTGGTGTCGATGGAAGAAGCCATCGCGCCGGCCGAGGAATACCAGCCGTTCGAATCGCACCTGCAGGAGCTGGATGCCGCGTTCGCGCATCTGCTCGTGCTCGGTGCGGCACAAGACAGCGGCGCCTCCCTGGCGGCGTTCCTGGGCGCGCTCCCGGGCAACCTGAAAATGCCGATCCTGCTTAGCCAGCATCACACGGCGGACGCGCTGGAACCTCTGGTGGCATCGCTGGCCACGCAGTGCAGCCTGCCGATCAAGATCGCCACCGCGGGCATGCGCACGCGTGCCGGCGAAGTGGTGGTGGTGCCGCGCGGACAACTGGTGCGTATCACGCGCGACGGTCGCGTGGAACTCAGCGCCGCCAACGACGATGACGCCGGCCAGTCGCCTTCCATCGACAGCAGCTTCACGATGGCGGCGAGCGTATTTGGACGCAATGCGCTGGCGATCGTGTTCGCCGGCCAGGGCACTGACGCCGTCGCCGGCGCGCAGGCCATTCACGATCGCGGCGGACAGGTGTGGGTGGAAGCGTCCTTCAGCGATCACTACGCCGACATGGTGAACGGCGTGATGGCCGAACGCCTGGCCAGTTTTTCCGGTTCGCCGCAGGAGTTGGCGGTACGACTGGTGGAGGACTTCCGATGAGCGAACAGCAGCTACCCCGCGAAATCCGCTGCGTCCTGGTGCCGGTGGGCAATCTGCGCCTGCTGCTGCCGAACGCCACCGTGGCCGAAGTGATCACCTTCGCCACGCCCGAGCCCGTCGCCGGCGCGCCGGAATGGCTGCTCGGCCGCATCGCCTGGCGCGGCTGGCGCGTGCCGCTGGTGTCGTTCA
>CBJMMB010000358.1:0-2409 GCA_966430775.1 uncultured Dyella sp.
TCCGGCGACATGGCCGGATCGTGATCGAGCCATTGCCCGGAGAACGGCGCAATCGCGGGCTTGGACCACGTGCCATGTTCGCGATGCGACATCAGGATCATCGAACCCACGTCGAAATACACCGTGTCGCCGTCCGGCGTGAATGCCGGACACGCTTCGCCGGCCGGTCCGGAAATCACACCCGGCGCAAACACCTGGGGCGCATCGGTGGCGAAGGATGAAAAGGTGGTACTGCACAGGCCGAGCGCAACCATCCACCACAAAGACTTGCGGAGCATGTCGTTCTTCCTTAAGGAGGCAGGAAGACGCTGTATAGTCTTCGCCTTCGGGTTGCCGCATGTCCTTAAAGTCATTGCGCATGCCGGCATCGAAGGCGCGCCGCCCCGCGACGCACTACACTGCGCAGGTCGCCAACAAGGAGTCCGCGGTGTCTCTGTCTCGCCTCATTCCCCTGATCCTGCTAGCGCTGCTGATCGGTGGGATCGTGTTCTGGAACCGTCATGCCGCGCCGCCTCAGGGCATGGTGTCGCACGGCAACGTCACTCTGCCGGCCACCGGCAACGTCAACTGCCCCGCCGCGCGCACCAACCTGCCGTCGTACATGCCGCCGGAGGCTTGCGTCACGCTGACTGCCATTCTGCAAGGCGGCCCGTATCCGTACAGCCAGGACGGTGTGGTGTTCGGCAACTACGAAGGCCTGCTGCCGAAACAACCGCGCGGCTATTACCACGAATACACGGTGCCCACGCCCGATGCGCGCAACCGCGGCGCGCGGCGCATCATTACCGGCGGCACGCCGCCCACGGTGTTCTATTACACCGACGACCACTACCGCAGCTTCAAGTCCTTCCAGGTGAATCGATGAGCGAGGAAGGCGCCCTCGACCTGACCCAGGCGAACGACGGTGGCGTGTACTTCGTCGATGCCGCCGATTTCGACGCGCTGATCGCCGCCGCCGAACAAGGCAAGTTGTACGTATGCCGCGCCGACCTGGCCGGCTGCCGCGACAAGGCCGAACTGCTGCGCCGCCTTGCCGCCGCGCTCAACGTGCCCAACGGTTTCGGCCAGAACTGGGACGCCTTGCTAGACACCCTGCGCGACCTGGAATGGCTGCATGGCGAAGGCCATGTGCTGCTGCTCGATCACGCCAGCGACCTGCGCGAAGCGGCCGCCAAGGATTTCGACACGCTGCTCGCCATCCTGCACGAATCGGCCGGCTTCGCCATCAGCCAGAGCCGCCCGTTCTTCGCTTTCCTCAGCTTGCCCGAGCACCCGATGGTGCTGCCTTCGCATCGTCCGTCATGACCCATATCGACTTCGAACTCGACCGCGACTACGTGGAACTCAATCAACTGCTCAAGCTGACCGGCCTGTGCGATAGCGGCGGGCAAGGCAAGCAGATCGTCGCCAGCGGTGCGGTGTATGTGGATGGGCAGCAGGAGTTGCGCAAGACGTGCAAGATTCACGCGGGGCAGGTGGTGCAGTTGGAGGATGTGGAGATTCGTGTGGTGTCGGCGTAGCGCGCTGTTGGCCCCTCTCCTTCCGGGAGAGGGGTTGGGGTGAGGGTGCGATCAGCGCGCGATAACCGAGTCTTGCGCCAGACGTCAGCATCGCGCTTCGCCCGAACCCTCACCCGCCTCTCGGCACCCTCTCCCGGAGGGAGAGGGATTCACTAGGAAGCTTCATCACACGTTGCCGCGTCCAGATGTAACCAGGCAAAGCCCATCGGCGAATACCGAACAGGTTCTTACGGAGACTCGCCATGCAACCCCGTCGTCTCGCCACCCTTTCCGCACTGCTCAGCCTGACCGCCTGCACCGCCGCCGCCAGCAACGCGCCGCTGCCCAACCCCGCCTACGACGAAGCCAAACCCGCCACGCACAGCACCGAAACCGCAGTGCTCGCGGGTGGCTGCTTCTGGGGCATGCAATCGGTGTTCGAACACGTGCGTGGCGTACGCAAGGTCTGGGCGGGCTATAGCGGCGGCAATGCAGGCACGGCGCAATACGAACTGGTCAGCGGAGGCAACACGGGTCACGCCGAATCGGTGAAGATCACCTTCGACCCGGCCGTGGTCAGCTACGGGCAACTGTTGAAGATCTATTTCGCCGTTGCGCACGATCCCACCACGCTCAACCGCCAAGGGCCGGATGCGGGTACGCAATATCGCTCGGAGATTTTCTTTGCCAGTCCGGAGCAGAAGAAAATCGCGCAGGCGTACATCGCACAGCTCAATGCGGCGAAGGTGTTCGACGACGCCATCGTGACGCAGGTGGCGCCGCTGACGGGTTTCTATGCGGCCGAGGATTACCACCAGGATTACGCGCGCAAGCATCCGAACGACATGTACATCGTGGTCAACGATGCGCCGAAGGTGGCGCGGTTGAAGCAGGTGTTTCCTGAGATGTA
>CBJMMB010000359.1:0-2402 GCA_966430775.1 uncultured Dyella sp.
GACAACGGCATCGGCCGCGACGCTTCCGAGCTGCTGCGCAAGGTGAAGGCCGCGCAGTACGTCGCCTCCCACCCGGGCGAAGTGTGCCCGGCCAAGTGGAAGGAAGGCGCCGCCACGCTGAAGCCGTCGCTGGACCTGGTCGGCAAGATCTAAGTTTCAAGCTTGGCGATTCCCGCAACGGGAATCGCCGCGGGCCCGACTACCCCCTCCCGCCGGGCCCGCACCCTTTACCCGAAGCACACGCCGCCCATCCAGTTTTCATCGGATGCCGGTGGCGTCTGCTCCAAATTCAAGTCATTGATGGAGACACACCATGCTGGACAACGATCTGAAAGAACAACTCCGGGCCTATCTGGAAAGGGTGACCCATCCGATCGAGCTGGTCGCCTCCGTCGATGACAGCGCCGCCTCGCAAGAGCTGCTCGGGTTGCTGCGCGATATCGAATCGCTGTCGCCGAAGGTATCGCTGCGCACCAACGGCCACGAAGCGCGCAAGCCCTCCTTCGCCATCACCCGCGCCGGCACCGACGTGAGCGTGCGCTTCGCCGGCATTCCGCTCGGCCACGAGTTCACCTCGCTGGTGCTGGCGCTGCTGCAGGTCGGCGGCCATCCGCCCAAGGCCGAGCCCGACGTGATCGAGCAGGTGCGCAACCTCGAAGGCGAGTTCGTGTTCGAGACCTTCATGTCGCTCAGCTGCCACAGCTGCCCGGATACGGTGCAGGCGCTCAACCTGATGAGCGTGCTCAATCCCAACATCAAGCATGTCGCCATCGACGGCGCGCTGTTCCAGGACGAAGTGAACGAGCGCCAGGTGATGGCCGTGCCCACCGTGTTCTTGAACGGCCAGCCGTTCGACCAGGGCCGCATGACGATCGAAGAGATCGTCAGCCGCCTGGACACCAAGGCCGCACAGCGCGATGCGGAAAAGCTCAACGCCAAGGCGCCGTTCGAGGTGCTGGTGGTGGGCGGCGGCCCGGCCGGCGCCGCGGCGGCGATCTATGCCGCGCGCAAGGGCATCCGCACTGGCGTGGCGGCCGAGCGCTTCGGCGGCCAGGTGCTGGATACGATGGCGATCGAGAACTTCATCTCCGTCTCCTACACCGAAGGCCCCAAGCTCGCTTCCGCGCTGGAAAACCATGTGCGCGAATACGACGTGGACGTGATGAACCTGCAGCGCGCCGAAGCGCTGATCCCCGCCAAGGAAGAAGGCGGCCTGATCGAAGTGCGCCTGGCCAACGGCGCAACGCTTAAATCGCGCAGCGTGATCCTTTCCACCGGCGCGCGCTGGCGCAACATGAACGTGCCGGGCGAGCAGGAATACCGCAACAAGGGTGTCACCTACTGCCCGCACTGCGACGGCCCGCTGTTCAAGGGCAAGCGCGTGGCGGTGATCGGCGGCGGCAACTCCGGCGTGGAAGCGGCGATCGACCTGGCCGGCATCGTCGAGCACGTCACCCTGTTCGAATTCGACAGCAAGCTGCGCGCCGACGAAGTCCTGCAACGCAAGCTGCGCAGCCTGCCGAACGTGAAGATCATCGTGAGCGCGCAGACCACCGAAGTGCTCGGCGACGGCAGCAAGGTGACGGGCCTTGCCTACACCGACCGCAACAATGGCCAAAGCCAGCGCGTGGAACTGGAAGGCGTGTTCGTGCAGATCGGCCTGCTGCCCAACACCGAATGGCTGAAGGGCACGCTGAAGCTGTCACCGCGCGGCGAGATCGAGGTAGATGCACGCGGCGAAACCTCGCTGCCGGGCGTGTTCGCGGCGGGCGACGTGACCACCACGCCGTACAAGCAGATCGTGATCGCGATGGGCGACGGCGCGAAGGCTTCGCTGAGCGCGTTCGATTACCTGATCCGCTTGCCGGTGGTGGAAAAGAAGGAAGAGCTCGCGGCGTAATCGACGACTGACTCCCTCTCCCCCATCTTTAATCAGGGATGGGGGAGAGGGTTGGGGTGAGGGGCCGGGCTTGCGATGATATTCACCAGCGCTGCCATCAAAATGCCCGAATGATCTCCACCCTTGAAACAAATCTCCACGCAAGATTGCCCCCTCACCCTAGCCCTCTCCCCGGAGGGGAGAGGGAACAGTGGTGCGGCTAGATGCGCGCCATCGTCATCATGGGAGTCTCCGGCTGCGGCAAATCCACCATTGCCGCAGCCGTCTGCCAACGCACTGGCGCACACCTGATCGAAGGCGACGCCTTCCACCCGCCCGAAAACGTCCGCAAGATGAGCGCGGGCATGCCGCTGAACGACGCCGACCGGCAAGGCTGGCTGGAGCGGCTGGCGCAGGAAACCCTCGATCAACTCCAGCTATCGCAACGCGTGGTGCTCACCTGCTCCGCGCTCAAGCGCCGCTACCGCGATACCTTGCGCAGCGTCGTGCCGGATCTGGGTTT
>CBJMMB010000360.1:0-2401 GCA_966430775.1 uncultured Dyella sp.
GCCGGCAGATACGATGCGTGTTCGCCGGCCAGCGCGATGCGTCCGTCGATCTGGCAGAGGTTGTCGTAGTGCTTTGCGCGCGTGTCGTCCGACCACAGGCCGAAACAACCCATGGTGAAGGGCGATCGATGCCAGCCCACCGCGACGCCGGTTTCGAATTCCCGGTGATATTGCGGGTGAATCTGGCTGCCGTATTCCAGCGCTTTCTGGATGCGCTGCGCCGGTGTCATCGCCGTGAACTCGAACGCATTGAGGCCCCAGATATAGGCGCCGAGCAACACGCCCTTGCCGCTGCTGTGAAAGCCGCTGCTCGGGTAGCCGATGGTGGCGATGGGCAAGTCGGTATAGGTGATGCCGCCATAGATATGCTCGTCTTCCTCCCAGAAGCGGCGCTTGAACTGCAGGCCCACCTTCACCGATGCGGCATACGGCACCGCGCTGATCGCCGCCGCCATCGGCGCGCTGACGTTCATCGGAATCTGGCTGAGCACCGATAGCGGAATCGTGCAGATGCACCAATCGGCCTGCGCCTTATGCGTGCTGCCGGGCTTGCTGGCGTCTTCATAGCTGACGCTGACGCCGTGCGCGTCCTGCTGGATCGCGGTGACTTTCGCGCCGTAACGGATCACGCCATCCAGCGCACGGCCGAAGGCTTCGCCGATGCGTCCCATGCCGCCGACCGGCTGGAACAGGCTGGTCTGGAATTCGTAGATTTCGCCCGCGCTGAGCGCGCTCCACAAACGCGAGCCGAGCAGTTCGTCGAGCGCGATCGGTTTGGAGGGAACGGGACGGGCGGAAAGACCGCCGCCGGGATCCTTGTCGAAGCCGCGCCGGTTGCTGCTGGCGATGCCGCTGCTGTAGGCAAGGTTCTTGTCGAGCGCGCCCCAGTCACGCAGGGATTCGAGCAGCTTTTCCTGATCCTGCTTGCTCACCGTCTCATCGAGCTTGCCTTGCTGCGTGCTCTTGGCGAGCAGCTCGGCCACGTGCCCGCGGTAATCGGCATTGATGGTGCGATACCGCTGCGGCTTGCCGCCGAACGCGCTGGCGCTGTGCACATAGGCGTTGTGGTTCACCTGCACGAACGGTTCGAGCGGCACGCCGAGTTTCTTGCAGTAACTCAGGATGCCGTGATGGTGATACGGCAAGCGCCATGGCCCGGGATTGAGATAGCAGCCGTCGTCGAACTGGCAGTGCTGTGAAAAACCACCCAGTTCGGTGAACCGATCGCCGCCGCGCAGCGACCAGTTGCGTCCGCCGGGACGCTGGTTGTACTCCAGCACCTGCACCTTGTAGCCGGCCTGGCGCAATTCATACGCCGCCACCATGCCGGCGATGCCGGCGCCAAGAATCAGCACCGACGTGTTGTTCGGCGCGCCTTGCAGTTTCGGTGAACCTTTGAAGCTCGATTCGGCGGCGAGGCCAAGGCTGCTCATCGCCTGGTACATCGCCGCCGCGCCGGCGCTCATGCCGATCATGCGCAGCAGGTCGCGGCGTTTCATGGAAAACGTGCCGTCTTGCATCGGATACCTCACGAGGAATGGCTGCAAGCGCTCCCGCGGTAACGTAGGTTGGGGTGCAAACCCCAACATCGCGATCTGCATGCATGCGACGTTGGGGTTCGCACCCCAACCTACGTGCCGCTGGCGCCTCAGAACCGGTACGTGACCTTTCCGTACCAATAGCGTCCGTTGAAACCGAACGGCGACAACGACGAGTACTGCAGACCATCGGCGCGGTCTTCGTACACGTTGTTGAGCGAGGCCTTGGTCGGATACTGGTTGGTGACGTTGTCGGCGCCGGCGGTGAAGGTCCAGGCCTGCCAGGTGTAGCTGGCGGACACGTCGAAGATCCAGCGCGCGGCGAACACCTGGTCTTCATCGGCGTTGGCATCGTCGCCCAGGCGCGTCACGCTGCCGTAGCGCGTGGCGTTGGCGTGCAAGTCGAAGCCGTGGACCAGCCAGTCGCCGGCCAGCACGAACTTCGTGCGCGGGGCGGCATCGGTCAGCAGGCCCTGGCTGGCGCGGCCGAACGCGGGCGTGGAAACGTGCAGGATCGTGGTCTGGTTGTAGTTGGCGCTGCCGGTGAGGTTGAGCGCACCCCAGCTGTCCAGGTCCAGGTGATAGCTGATGATCACGTCCGCACCGCGCGTGCGCGTGGTGGCGCCGTTGACGAAGAACTGCGCGCCGGTGACCTGGTCGCCGGGAATGCTTACCGGAATCTGGTCCGAATACAGGATCTGGTCCCAGATGCGGATCTGGTAGACGTCGACGGTGGTGGTGAAATTGCCGGTCGGCTGCCACACGCCGCCAAGGCTGTAGTTCACCGATTTTTCCGGCACCAGCGGTTTTGCGCCCAGGGCGATGGCGGTCGGGTTGGAGGTGCGATAGGTGCCGATCTGCGC
>CBJMMB010000361.1:0-2400 GCA_966430775.1 uncultured Dyella sp.
CGCGGCTTCACGCTGTTGTTGACCGAGCGGGTGGCGAATTCGTCGTGGTGCAGCACCTGCAGGAACACGTAGCGACCCACCAGTGCGCACAGGCCGAGCAGGATCAGGCCGAAGCCTGCCAGCGCGCGGCGCCGGAACAGCTCGCCTTCGCCGCGAGCATCCTTGTAGCTGCGCAGGCGTTTTTTACCCGCCCTCATTGCAACCTCAATCGCATCCGCAAGTCGTCAAGCAGCAGGAACAGGAACGGCCACAGCGCCGCGCTGACGAACGGCGAGGCCCACCACAAGGCCGGCGGCGTGGATTCGCCGGCGAAGGCGCGCACCACCAGCAGCAGGAAACGATCGTTGACCAGCAGCGCCAGCACCGCCAGCGTCTGCTGCCACATCGGGAAGAAACGCAGGCGCGAACGGAAGCGCAGCGCGATAAAGGCCAGCACGCACAGGCGCAGCGCCTGTTCGCCGAGCAATACACCGGTCAGCACGTCGGCGCAGATGCCCAGGATGAAGGCCAGCCCCAGCGTGACGCGCTGGTCGCCCGATTCCAGCGCCCAGTACAGCAGCACCAGCGCCAGCCAGTACGGCTTGAACGCATCGAGCACGTGCGGCAGCGGTATCAGCATCAGCAGCAGCGCCGCGAACAGCGTGCCGACGAACCACCAGAAGGACAGGCGCTGGCGGCTCATGGCGGTGTTCCCGTGCTTTGCGCGGATGCCGGTTTGACGGACGGCTTCGCGGAAATCGGCGCGGAGGCGCGCGGTGTCGCTGTGGTTGACGCCGGCGCGGGCGCTTCGCTTGCCGGCGGACCGGCCGGCTGCGCAGGCGGCGGCGGACCGGCCGCTTCGGCCAGGTCGTGCAGCACCAGCACTTCGTCGGCGCGATCCAGGTCGGCGGTGGGTTCCGCGCGCGCTTCCAGGAACATGCCGCTGGGGGCCGCTTCCACGTTGCTGATCTCACCGACCGGAAAACCTTGTGGGAAACGTCCGCCAAGGCCGGAAGTAAGCAATATGTCGCCCACATGCACGTCGGCCGCCATCGGCACGTTCGGCAAGGTGAGCTGCTGGCCGTTGCGCGAGCCATAGGCGATGGTGCGCAGGCCGGTGCGCTGGACCACCACCGGCACGGCATGATCCGGATCGGTCACCAGCATCACCATGGCGGAGTTCGGCAGCACGTCGATGATCTGGCCGACCACGCCGTGCGCATCGATCACCGGCTGGCCGGCCTTGATACCGTCGCGGGCGCCGAGGTTGATCATCATGCGATGCCGATAGGCGCCCAGGTCCACGCCGATCACGCGTGCCAATTGCACGTGCAATTCCAGACTGTGCTGGGTATCGAGCAGTTCCTTCAGGCGCTGGTTCTGCTCGGCCACCGCCGCCATGCGGTTGAGCTTGGCGTTGGCCAGCAGCAGGTCTTCGCGCAGGCGCTGGTTCTGCTCGGTGAGCATGCGCCGATCGGCGAACGCCACGCCCAGCGCATGAAAACCATCGGCCGGCAGGCTCGCCAGCCGGTAAACCGGTTCGACCACGATCGCCGTGGCGTAGCGCAGACGCCACAGCCAGCCGTTGCGATGGTCCAGCACCATCAGCACCAGCGCCATGGCGAGGTAGAAGATCAGCCGCAAGGTGCCGGCGGCGGTACCGGCGAACAGGGGCGAGGATTCCTCGCGCGCGAGCGGCATGGCCTGACCCCCGGGGCGCGATTATTCGGGAGCGAAGAAATCGCTGCCGTGCTGGTCGATCAGCTCCAGCGCCTTGCCGCCGCCACGCGCCACGCAGGTGAGCGGATCGTCCGCCACCTGCACGTGCAGGCCGGTTTCCTCCGATAGCAGGCGATCCAGGTCGCGCAGCAGCGCGCCGCCGCCGGTAAGCACGATGCCGCGCTCGGCCACGTCGGAGCACAGTTCCGGCGGGGTCTGCTCCAGCGCCGACTTCACCGCCGCCACGATGCCGGCCAGCGGCTCGTGCAGGGCTTCGAGGATTTCGTTGGAGTTGACCGTGAACATGCGCGGCACGCCTTCGGCCAGGTTGCGGCCGGAGATCTCGATCTCCTTGACCTGGCTCTGCGGGAAGGCGCAGCCGATTTCCAGCTTGATGCGCTCGGCGGTGGATTCGCCGATCAGCGTGCCGTGGTTGCGGCGCACGTAGTTGATGATGGATTCGTCGAAGCGGTCGCCACCCACGCGCACCGACTGCGAGTAGACGATGCCGTTGAGCGAGATCACCGCCACTTCGGACGTACCGCCGCCGATGTCCAGCACCATCGAGCCGCGCGCCTCATGCACCGGGATACCGGCGCCGATCGCGGCCGCCATCGGCTCTTCGATCAGGAACACGTCACGGGCGCCGGCGCCTTCGGCCGATTCCTTGATCGCGCGGCGTTCCACCTGGGTGGAACCGCA
>CBJMMB010000362.1:0-2398 GCA_966430775.1 uncultured Dyella sp.
AACCCTATGCCCCAGATTGGGCAGCTAAGGCTTGACGGGCAAGACGGTATCTACGTTGCCTCGCTCACGCGTTGCACGATCAACTCGGCCAGTCGCTCCACCGCCGGCGTGGGCTCGGTTTCGGTGCGATAAAGCGCAAGCCCCAGCTTCGGCAACGCAGGCAGCTTCATAGCCACTGCATCCAACGTGCATACATCGGCCGGAAGCCCCAGCGGCGTGCGCACGCTGAGGCCCAGCCCCGCTTTCACCGCCGCCCACGTTCCCGCCAGACTGGCGCTGGTGAAAGCAATGCGCCAGGCGAGCCCGGCGCGATCCAGCGCTTCGGTCGCCGCGGTGCGCATCAGGCAGGGGGCGTCCAGCATCACCAGCGGTACGGGTTCATCGGGAGCAAAGGGGAGTTGCGCGGTGTCGTTGCCGATCCAGCACATCGGCAAAGTTCGTATGTGCTGCGCATGAGCTGCGCGCGCGCCCGTTTCCCAGGCCAGTGCAAGATCCAGCCGGCCCGCATCCAGCGATTGCATCAGCACCGCATTGCGCGCGATATGCACTTCCACGCGCAGTTTGGGATGCGCGCGCTTGAAGCGTCCCAGCACTTCGGGCAGCACGTTTTCGCCGAAATCTTCCTGCAGGCCCAGCCGCACGCGGCCTTCCAACTGCACACCGCGCACCGCGCTGGCCGCTTCATCGTTGAGTTCCAGCAGCCGCCGCGCATAGCCCAGCATCACTTCGCCCGCCTCGGTCAGCGCCATGCCGCGTCCCGCTTTGCGTAGCAGCGGCGTGCCGGCCTGTTCTTCCAGTTTCTTCAGTTGCGCGCTGACCGCCGAGGTGGAACGGCTCAAGCGGTCCGCCGCCTTGGCGAAGCTACCCAGCTCGATGCCGGTGACGAAGCTGCGCATGACGTCGAGATCGAAGTGGATGTGGCTCATGGATCATCCTGTTTTTCGGGATTATCAATTCACAATTTCCCGATTTTCGGAATCATGCTGAGCCGATACCCTGGCGCCGTCAAGCTGCACCGAGGCCCGCCATGCTCACCATGCAATACCGCATCGCCCTGCCCGCCGACTACGACATGGCGATCATCCGCAAGCGCATCGCCGATCGCGGCCATCTCACGGATGAGCTGCCGCAGCTCGCCTTCAAGGCCTACCTCTACGCCGATCGCCAGGCGCCCTACGCTGCCGGGCGCGAGAACCGCTACGCCCCGTTTTATCTATGGCGCGATCCGCAGGGCATGGACGATTTTCTCGGCGGCGCGGGCTTCGCCGGCGTGATCGAGTCGTTCGGTCGGCCGATCGTGCACACGTGGTCGGCCTGGCATGCGCAAATGCTGCCGGATCTTTCCATCGCCACGCACGCCACCTGCGAAAGCGTAGCGATACCCGAACGGGCCGCGCTGAGCACGGTGCGCGACATGGAGCACGCGAACCTGCGCGCTGATCTCGATCGCGGCGCCGTGGCCGCGATCAGCGCGTTCGACCCCACCCACTGGACTGCTCTGCGCTTCCGGCTGTGGCGCGATATCGCCGGCCTTTCCGGCGAGAACGTGGACATCTACCAGGTCGGACACATCTCTCAACCCAAGCATTGAGGAATCCCCATGCCCCTCGTTCGTATCGCTTTGCGCCGCGGCAAGTCGGCCGCCTATATCGCCGCGCTCCGCCACGGCATCTACGACGCCATGCGCGAAAGCTTCAACGTGCCGGAAAACGATCGCTTCATCCTGGTCAGCCAGCACGATGCGGAGGAGTTCGATTACGATCCCAATTACCTTGGCATTTCGCGCTCGGGTGATCTGGTGATCGTGCAGATCGCCTGCAACAACACCCGCACGGTTGAGCAGAAGCAGGCGTTTTATCGCAGCGTGGCGCAGAAGCTATCGGCCGATCCTGGCGTGCGACCGGAAGACGTATTCATCAATTTGCTGGAAACGGCGAAAGAGAACTGGTCGTTCGGCAACGGCATCGCGCAATACGCGTAAATGGGCTGCAACCCTGAAATATTCCCACGTTTTGCTTCGCGCTTTTCCTCAACAAGAACGAACGATGAGTTTCATATTGGCGCATTGCTAAGAAAAGCCACATCGTCATTCCGGCGAAGGCCGGAATCCATCGCCAGCACGAAGCATGGATTCCGGCCTTCGCCGGAATGACGGTGAGGTGACAGGGAAAGTTCGTGCGTGACAGATAGTCTGCTAGTGAAAACCCCAGCGTCATGTTGCATGCAGTGTGTCAGCCAGCCTGCTCGCGCAGCCAGCGGGCGGCGTCGATGGCGTAGTAGGTAAGAATCGCATCCGCCCCCGCGCGCTTGAACGCGGTGAGTGTTTCCAACACCACCGCACGCTCGTTCAACCAGCCGTTCTGCGCGGCGGCCTTCAACATGGCGTACTCGCCGCTCA
>CBJMMB010000363.1:0-2396 GCA_966430775.1 uncultured Dyella sp.
GCGAGCAGCAGCTGATCAACAGCAAATATCCCGGCTTCAATTTCGATCAGATCCAAGGCGGCATCAGCTACGTCATCGACGTGTCCAAGCCGGTTGGACATCGCATCGAAAAGCTGCGTTACCAAGGCAAGCCGGTACAACCTTCGCAAACCTTCGTGGTGGTGACCAACAACTATCGCGCCAGCGGCGGCGGGCGCTTTCCTGGTTTGGACGGCAGCAATATCGTGCTGGCCTCGCCCGATGGCACGCGCGAAATTCTGGCGGAATGGTTGAAAGCGCATCCATCGCTCGGCGCGAACGATTTGCCGCGCGCGTCGTGGCGTTTCGCGCCGCTGAAGACACGTGGCGCGGTGGTGTTTACCTCGGCCAGTGACAAGCAGGCGGTGGCGGAGAGCGATGGTTTGCACAACGTAAAGCAGGTGCGTGACAACGGCGATGGCACGGCGGTGTACGCGATTGATCTTTCGCACTGAAGGATAGATTTTTCGAAACCTCTCCTATACCTCACCGTCATTCCGGCGCAGGCCGGACGTAGCGCGCAGCGCGGAGAACGTCCGAAGGACGGCCCCGAAGGGGTGAGCGAAGCGAATCATCCAGTTTGAATGCATCGTGCGAAGCACTCAAAACCAATGAGATGTCCTTCGGACGCATGTTTGCACTGGATTCCGGCTTTCGCCGGAATGACGGTGAGGTATCGCCGGACTCTACGGCAACCGTGCAAACGCGAAGGTTTCTCCTGAAACTTTCCGCACTTGACCTCATGCAATAGTTTCATTAGGCAACTGTTGACAGCCGCTGCAGCGCACAACTATTGTCGAGCCCATGTCGCACGCCAACACGCCAGCACGCATTGCAAACGCACCGGTCCATACCGGTCGTAATGGCATGGCGGCGACCCGCAACGTCAGCACGATTATTAGCACCACTACCGGAACCGGAACGACCGGGTCTGGGGTGGTGTCTGTGCGCGAATAGTCTTATACGCAAACGGTCCCGCCCTCGACGAGGCGGGCCGGCTCACACCGAACCGCCAGCGAGTAAGGGGCCTCTACCGGAGGCCATCATGGAAAGCTGTGCATCACTCATCGCTGAACACCCCCATCGCCTGCCTCCGTTGCAGGCGGCCGTTTCGCGCCGACGAACGCTGGCCGTCGGCCTGATCGGCCCCGGCCGCGTCGGCGGCGTGCTGCTGGCCCAATTGCGCGCGGCGCAAGATCGCCTGCTGCGCGAAGCGGGTCTGGAGTTGAAGCTCTGCGGCGTCGCTGCCAGCCGCCGCATGTGGCTCGATTGCGATGATCCGCAACTCAACGCGCAACACGATGCGCAGACCTGGCGCCCCACCGATCTCGATCAGTTCGCCGCGCACGTGCGCGCCGATGGCGCCCGCCACGCGATGCTGATCGATTGCAGCGCCAACGATGCGGTCGCTTCGCAGTATCCCTACTGGCTCGCTTCAGGCGTGCACGTGGTCACGCCGAACAAGCTGGCGAGCAGCGGCCCGCTCTCGCGCTGGCAGGCGATCCGCGCGGCCAGCCAGCACGGCGGTCGCTTCCGTTACGAAGCCACGGTATGCGCCGGCCTGCCGGTGGTGCAGACCCTGCGCGACCTGCTCGACACCGGCGATCAGTTGCTGTCGGTGGCAGGCATGTTCTCCGGCACGCTCGCCTGGCTGTGTTGCCACTACGACGGCAAACGTCCGTTCTCCGCGCTGGTGCGCGAAGCGCATGCGCTGGGTTATACGGAACCGGATCCGCGCGACGATCTTTCCGGCATCGACGTGGCGCGCAAGCTGGTGATCCTGGCGCGCGAAGCCGGCTGGCCGATGTCATTGCATGACGTGGCGGTGCAAAGCCTGGTGCCGCCGGAACTGGCCGAGCTGCCGCTGGAGCAGTTCATGGCCCGCCTGGACGAACTGGACGCGCCCATGGCCGCGCGTCTGGCCGAGGCCCACGCCGAAGGCGGCGTGCTGCGCCACGTCGCCAGCCTCGACCATAAAGGGCATGCACAGGTCGGGCTGCAGGTGCTGCCGGCGTCGCACCCGTTCGCGCATACGCGGCTTACGGATAACATCGTGCAATTCCGCACCCAGCGTTACCGCGACAATCCGCTGCTGGTGCAAGGCCCCGGCGCCGGTCCTGAAGTGACCGCGGCCGGGATCTTCGCCGACCTGCTGCGCATTGCCGAATCGCTGGAGGTGCGCGCATGAACGCTCCTCTCGCCGTGAAACCCGCCATGCCCGTGCAACGCCTGCAAGCTGCTTCCGCCACCGCTTTCGCCAGCGTCGGCAACGTGGGCGTGGGGTTCGACATCCTGGGCCATTGCCTGGCGGGGGCGGGTGATCGCGCCGATGTGCGCCGTATCGATGCGCCCGTCGTGCGCATGGCGAGCATCGAAGG
>CBJMMB010000364.1:0-2341 GCA_966430775.1 uncultured Dyella sp.
GCGGCAAGCTGGTGTTTTCGGTGATCGGGCGCATCTGCCCGTGGGAAGCGGGCTACTACCTGTTCAAGGGACGCTTCAAGCGCGCCTTCGTGCGCGCCGCGCGCGGCGTCACGCCGGTAGGCATGAACCGCCACACGATCTGGACCCGCTATTACCTGCCGCGCGAGTTCTATCGCGCCTTCGCGCCGCACTTCGCACTGGACGATTACCGCGCACTGAGCCTGTTCATGCCACCGCCGTACCTGGTGGATGTCTACGATCGCCATCGCAACGCGTGCGAACGGCTCGGCCGGCTCGACGATCGCTTCGGCGCGCTGCCGTTGCTGCGCGACATGGGCGATCACTTCCTGATCACCATGCATCGGCGCTGATGTTGTGAACCGATTCGCGCGCGCCAATACCAGCCTGTGCCACGCCGCGACGGTCACGCCCGACGGCGTGTCGCGCGCGACGCTGTCGATCAGCGAGGGCCTGGTCGACAGCGCGATCGCGTCGTCGGCGTATCACGTCGATCTGCGCGACCACTTGATTTTCCCCGGCCTGATCAACGCGCACGATCATCTGCACGTCAATGCCGTGCCGCCGCTGCCGGCGCATGCGCCGTTTTCGAACAGCTATGCCTGGATCGCCGCGTTCCAGGCGCATTTCAATACGCCCGAAGTCATCGCCGCGCTGCAGATACCGAAGGCGTTGCGCATGCGGCACGGCGCGCTGAAGAATCTGCTGGCCGGCACGACCTGCGTGGCGCATCACGATCCATGGCATCCGGTGCTGGATGAGGAAGAATTTCCAGTTGCGCTGCTGCGCCATTACGGCTGGAGCTACGCGCTCGGCTGGCCCGATTACGGCCCGCCGCTGCAGCAGAGCTTCGCCGCCACGCCGCCCGATCGCCCGTGGCTGATCCATCTGGCCGAAGGTACCGATGCGGTGGCACAGGCCGAGCTGGCGCTGCTGGATCAATTCGGTTGCCTGGCGAGCAACAGCGTGCTGATCCACGGCGTGGGCCTGCGCGAGCAGGATGTCGAGCGCGTGATCGCGCACGATGCCGCGGTGGTGTGGTGTCCCGGCAGCAATCTGGCTTTGCTGGGGCGCACGCTCGATCCGAGGCGTTTGTGCGAAGCGGGCCGCCTGGCGCTGGGCAGCGATTCGCGCGTGAGTGGTGCGCGCGATTTGCTGCAGGAACTGGCGGGTGTGATCGATGGTTATGGCTTGAGCAGTGTGCAACTGCTGCAACTGGTCACGACGCATGCGGCGTGCATTCTGCGCATGCCTTCGCGTGGGCATCTGTCGCCTGGCGCGCATGCGGATATGGTGATTGTGGAAGACTTGGGCGGCGATCCCATCCGCAGCCTGGTCGGTATCGAGCGCAGCCGCATCCGTGCCGTGCTGCGCGATGGCGTGCCGCGTATCGCCGATAGGGATTTCGCCGAATGGTTCGACGAGGCGGGCGTGGACGCGGTGCCGGTGATGCTGGACGGAAGGCCGAAGTTGCTCGCCAGGTCGCTGGCCGATTCCGCGCTGGTCGCGCTCGAACCCGGACTGGAATCGGTGGCGAATCAGCGCCGCCGCGAACGCAGGCTGGCCGTTGCTGGCGGGAGGGACTGATGTCGCGTGCCCCGGTTCTTTCGCCCGCCGCCGCCTATGCCTTGTGGGCGCCGCATTACCCTGCGCATGCGCACAATCCGGTGATGTGTGCCGAAGAGCGCGCAATGCTCACGCTGATGCCGGCCGATCTGCATGGTAAGAACGTGCTGGATGCAGGCTGTGGTAGCGGACGCTATATGTTGCGCGCGCTGCGGCGCGGTGCGACGCATGCGATCGGCGTGGATCTTTCCGAAGCGATGCTGCGGCGCGCGTATACGGAGTTGACCGCGTGCCATTTCGATGCCGGCATCGGGCTTGCGCAAGGCAGCGTGACCGCGTTGCCCGTGCCCAACGCATGGGCCGATGTCACTGTCTGCGGACTGGTGATCGGGCATCTGGAACATCTGCGCAGTGCCTTGCGCGAGCTGCACCGCGTGACCAAACCCGGTGGCGTCGTGCTATGCAGCGATGTGCATCCGATCGGACCGGCGCTCGGCTGGCAACGCGACTTCAAGGCAGACGGCCAGCGTTTCGCCGTGCAGCACACGCAGCACCTGTATAGCCATTGGCATGCCGCGTGCGCGTCGCTCGGGATGGTGATCGAAGACGTGCTGGAGCCGATGCTGGACCCCGCGGATATTCCTTCCGGTGCGCAATTCGATCCGATCGCGCTGCAGGTGCCGGTGGCGTTGGTGTTTCGACTGCGCCGACACGCCACGTAGGTTGGGGTGCAAACCCCAACATTTGCCAAGTTCGC
>CBJMMB010000365.1:0-2339 GCA_966430775.1 uncultured Dyella sp.
CGATGTCTTTCGCCGCCTGGTTGATCCAGCTCTGCACGCGCGGATCGGACAGTACCGCGTTGACGACTTCGGGCGGCTGGCCTTGCAGCGTGATCCGCTTGAGCTTGTCGGCAGCGCTCCAATCGCCGGAGAAATCGGGAATCAAGGCATCGGCTTTTGCCTTTACCTGGTACGTCTGAATGGAATCGGCAATGCCGGACTGCGCCACCGAATCGCCTTGATGGCGTTGCGAGATGGTTTGGCCGGACTGGGTAATCAACTGATCCGTGGGCGTGCGGAAATCCGGCGGCACGCCGGCGTTACGGCTGGCGATCTGGCCGCTGATTTCATCGGCGATCGCCTTGTCCATCGCGGCCTTCGCTTGAGCGACGGTGTTGTTGGACGCGCTGATCGTGTCGCTCATTTCCTGTCGCATCCCGGCGTTGTGCGGCAAGCTGCGCATCAGATCGCCATGTGCTTTGACGGCGGCATCGTAAGCGGCAATGGCCGCATCCGTTTTTTGAGCCGGCGTTTGCGGCGCGGGTGCCGGATCGCTCTTGCTGGGCTGCACGGCGTTGGGCGGCAGCATGAGTACCTGGTTGGGCTGAAGTTCGGTAGTGACGCTGATGCCGTTGGCGCGCGCCAATTCTTCCGGAGTCACCTGATAGGCCTGGGCAACGCTGGTGGCCGTGTCATGGGCTTGCGCGGTATAAGTCGGCGTTGTGTTTTGGGTGGGAATGTACGGGCTGCTATCGCCGCCGCCGTCAATGCGCATGACTCACCTCATGTGAATGGCTGTTCAAAAGAGATATCTAATGCCCAACGCCCGCGCCCGGCTAGCTGGGTTTATCCCGAGCTAGGGATTTCCCTGGGTTCTGGCCGTGAAACTGAGCGCATCCTTCTCTCTTCGGATATGGATCTACGATTCTCCGTAGATCTGGATCACTCATTTCGTCGTCGGCATTTCGAAAAGTTGTATAGGTATCGGTGCTTGTGGGGAGCGGGACTGGGTGATTACCAATTCCACGGCAACAGATCTTTGGCATGATCGCCTACCCAACCGGCCGCCGTTTTTACCCCATTGATGCCAGTCGTGATCGCTCCACCGGTAAACTCGATCACGCCACGTCCCACATGGCCCGCCACTTCGATCGCACCTTGAGCGAGGCCACTGGTGACATCGATCGCTTTGCTTGTCACCGTGCCCGCGACACGCATCGCGTTACCGGCCCAATGGCCCGGGGTGCCAAGGTGATCCAATGCATCGCCGGTCTTGTCGAACACGGTTGAGGTCACGTCGCTGGCCTTGTCGCCGATGGTGTCGACCACGTTGGCTGCGCCATCGCTGAGCGAGCCGGAGAAATCGGCGATGCGTGCGGTGATGCTGTTGTCGCGCAGGTAGTTGCCGTTGTGGTTCCAGGGCTGGTCGTTCTGCAGCGCCTGCAGTACGGCGGGCATCAAGTGATCCTTGTAGCCGGCATAGGTGTCGGTGACCAGGTTGAGGCCGGGTGCTTCCATGTACCAGCTTGGCTTGTTGGGATCGCGCAATTGAATTTCATGACCCAGCGCCGCAGGGATGAGTCCACGCGCGAATCCGGTCTGTTGTTCGCCGGTCAGAGCATCGCCTTGCACGGCGTAACGGCGAATCAAGCCGTCGCTCGCGGCCTTTTTCATGGCCGCGACGTCGCCCTCGGGCGCCAGGCGTTGCAGCGTTGCGTCGTTCACGCCGGCGGCATTGAAGGTGACGGCAGGTATGTCGGTGATCACCGAAGCGGTCGAAGCCAGGCCACCGCCCAGCGAATGTCCGGTCAGCACCACGTTGTTGCCGAACGCAGCCTTGGCCTTGGTGGCCAGCGCCACCGCTTCGTTGTATTGCGCGGTATCCAGGCCCAACGCCTGGGTCGCGTCGGCTTTCCAGTCGTTCGCGCCGGAGGTGCCCTTGAAGGCGAGCACGTAATCGCCTTTGCCATCCTGGTAGACCGCCGCGCGAAAACCGATGGAGGTATCGTTCAAGGTGGCAGGATCGATATCGGCCGCTTCCAGTTGCGCGTCGCTCAGGCGCGTCCAGCCGTCGATGTTTTTGTTGTCCAGGTCATAGGAATCCTGCGCCAGCTTGGCCAGCGTGAGATCGATCGGCTTGGCGTCCTGTCCGCCCACCTGCTGCGCGAAACCGGGCGGTTGCTGCGTCTGGAAACTCGCCAGTTGCGCGAGCTTCGGGTTGTAGGCGAGCTGCGGCGTGGAGCTGTGCTGGTCGGGGCTGGCGACGGACGTGGAAGGGGCTGCGTCATCGGCCGTATTGATGGCCGTATCGGTGAACTGGCGGCGACTGACACTGGCGTCCAGGTACATGGCAAGGCCTC
>CBJMMB010000366.1:0-2336 GCA_966430775.1 uncultured Dyella sp.
AGCGCGCCTTGGGCTTCCCCAGCTTCGGGCCGCCGACGAATCTCTACGACGTCTACGCCGGGCAACTGGCGCTGAGCTACGACTTCGACATCTTCGGCGCCAACCGGCACGGCATCGAGCAGACGGCTGCGCAGGTCGACCAACAGTCCTATGAGTTCGATGCGGCCAAGCGCAGCCTGGCCGCGAACATCGTAATTGCGGCGATCAACGCGGCGTCGCTGGAGGAGCAGGTTCGTGCCACCGAGCAGATTTCCAGGCTTGCGCACCAACAAGCCGATCTGGCCGAGCGCGAACGCGGCTTGGGCGCCGCATCGCAGGACGATGTATTGAGCCTGCGCGAACAGGCGGCCAGCACCGATACATCCTTGCCGCCGCTGCGCGCGCAAGCGCAAAAGGCGCGGCATGCGCTGGCCGTCTTGCTGGGACGCACACCCGACCAGGCGCCAACGAACCTGACGCTGGCGGAGCTGCATCTGCCGCAAAACGTGCCGGTGAGCGTGCCGTCGGATCTGCTGCAGCAGCGGCCGGACATCCTAGCTGCACAGGCCGCGGTGCATGCGGCATCCGCGCAGGTAGGCGTGGCGACGGCGAACCTGTTCCCGCATATCTCCTTGTCGGCCACGCTGGGCACGGAAGCGTTCAAGCCGTCGAACCTGTTCACCGCCGCCGGCTCGGTATGGAGCGCCGGACTTTCGCTGTCGCAGCCGATCTTCCACGGCGGCGAATTGATCGCCAAACGCAAGGCCGCCATCGCCAGCTACAACGCCGCAATCGCGGACTACCAGCAGACCGTGCTCAACGCGTTCCAGAACGTCGCCGATACCTTGACCGCGCTCGACCAGGATGCCTTGACGCTGCAGGCGGCGCAGACGGCGGCCGCCTCGGCGCAGCAATCATTCAACAATGCGGAAGCGCGTTATCGGCTGGGCGGCGTTTCCTATCCGTCGAAGGTGCTCAGCGAGCAGCATTGGCAGAACGCGCGGCTGACGGAGATCCAGGCCAGGGCGGCGCGGTTGGCGGATACGGCGGCGTTGTTCCAGGCGATGGGTGTGCCGCAGGAGGCGGTGCTGGCGGAAAATTCGCGGCGCTGATTTGCGAGAAATGTTCCTCGACTTGCCACCATCTGTTCCCTCCCCTGCGAAGTAGGGGAGGGAGCTGTCCCTTGCCTAGCTAAGGCTCGACGCCAACCATTTCAAAATCCCAAGGCTGAAACGTCTACCAGGGGAACAGCAACTGCGCCCCCGACGGAACGAACGCCTTGAACAAACCCAATCATCCCCCTGCCGGTGTACTGGGCATCGGCCTGGAAGCTTTGCTGGCGCCAAGCGCCTATGTGCCTGAGCCGCACCGACCCGCCTCTTCCGGTGAGCGGCCCTTCGGCTCGCTGCTGAACTTGTTCGATTCGCTGCGTCGCCGCCACGATTGGACCGGCGCGTGGTACCGGCGCAGCGTCTTCGGATTGAGATATCTCGTGCGGAGCCTGTGTATTGGTCCAACACATCAGCGATTTCTGGATTTTGTTGCAGCCGATTCGACCATGCGTGCCTATCGGGAGCGCGATCCGCGTCTGTTGGAGCGGCATATGCGCGGTTACATCAACACGTACTGGCGCCGACGCAGCCGTCTGCTGCATTTGCATCAGCATTACCGTTTCGCGAAGGCACACTTGCCGCGCGGCTTGTTCGAGCTGGTCTATGCCATGGGCCATGCGAGTCTTGGAGGCATCATGGCCAAGGATGGCTCCCTGTTGACGCTTTGTCTCAAGCCGCCCATTCACAAGGGTTGTGAAGGTGAGCTCTGCCTGCAACTGTGCGATGTGAACGAAGATCCCCTATACAGCATTGTCTTCACCGTGGCCGATGAAAAGCCGATGCTGATGATCGGCTGTCTGCAGGGGCCGCGGGGTGATAACGCCAGGGACATCGTGCGCGAACTTACGCGCAACCTGCATGGCATGCGCCCGAAGCAGCTGATGCTTTCGCTGGTCTATTGCTTTGCGCGCCAGTACGGTATCGAGCGGGTGGTGGCGGTCTGTAACGATGCGCATCCGCTGCGCCGCAAAGGGCGCGCGATTTACGCAGACTATGACGCCTTCTGGGAAGAACAGCACGGCCAGCGTATCTACGGCGGCTGGTACGCGCTCCCCTCGACGCTTCCGCACAAGACCGAGGCGGAGGTGCCGAGCAATCACCGGGCCGCGTTCCGTCGCCGCGAGGCCTTGCGGCGGGAGGCCGAGTATCTGCTGGTCAACGCGCTTGCGCCGCCTTCCTCACGCATGCCACGCGCGGTTGTGGCAGGCTTTTGACGGTCCACGAGGGTCCATGAGCACCGTGACA
>CBJMMB010000367.1:0-2310 GCA_966430775.1 uncultured Dyella sp.
ATCTTCACGCAGAATCTGAAAGCCGCCGAGCAGTATCTGTCGGCCGCCGGTTCGGATTGCGGCATCGCCAACGTCAATATCGGTACCTCGGGTGCGGAGATTGGTGGCGCGTTCGGCGGTGAGAAGGAAACTGGCGGCGGCCGTGAATCCGGTTCGGATGCGTGGAAGGTGTATATGCGCCGGCAGACGAACACGATCAACTATTCGGATGCGCTGCCGTTGGCGCAAGGCATCAAGTTCGATTTGTAAGTGCGGCGAAGTTGGCTCCCTCTCCCCTTCGGGGAGAGGGCTGGGGTGAGGGGCCAACCTGCAGGACGTGCGGCAATTACCCTGCCGTCATTCCGGCGAACGCCGGAATCCAGTTTCAATATGCTGTGCGAAGCACTCATTAATGATTTGGTGTCCCTCGGACGCGTATTTGAACTGGATTCCGGCCTTCGCCGGAATGACGGTGAGGCAAGATTGCACGCTGGTTCAAACCTATAGCTTTCTATTCTCACCAGACTGAAGAGGCATGTCGTGACCTCGCCTACAACGTCCTCCCCCTTCAACTTCCACAACTACCGCATCGTCATCGCCGGCGGCAGCAAAGGCATCGGCCGCAGCATGGCGCTGGCCTTTGCGGCATCCGGCGCCGCGGTATCGATCTGCGCACGCGGGCAAGCCGCGCTGGATGAAACCGCCGACGCCATCGCCAAACATGGCGTGCCCGTCCACATGCAGTCCTGCGACCTCGGCGACGCCGCAGCCATCAACACCTATATCGACGCTGCAGCACGAGCGCTCGGTGGCATCGACGTACTGATCAACAACGCCAGCGGCTACGGTTTCGAAGACAAAGAAGACGATTGGGTCGCGGGGTTCAATATCGACATGATGGCACCCGTGCGGGCTTCGCACGCCGCACTGCCATATCTTTCAAAATCCGCGCACGCCAGCATTTTGCACACCAGTTCAATCGCCGGGCTGTACCCCCGCCCCAATACGCCGCCCTACGGCGCGATGAAGGCGGCGCTCTGCCATTACACCACCTCGCAAGCCCTGGCACTCGCGCCGCAGCGCATTCGCGTCAACGCCATCGCTCCCGGCTCCATCGAGTTCGAAGGCGGCCTGTGGGATCGCTGCAAGCACGAAGACCCGGCACGCTACGCCACTGTGCTGTCGAAGATTCCATTCGGCCGCTACGGCACGCCAGAGGAAGTGGCGCATGCCGCATTGTTCCTGGCTTCGCCCTGGGCCAGCTGGATCACAGGACAAATTCTCTGTGTCGACGGCGGACAGCAACTGAGCAGGTAACAGCCATGAATACTCTGCAAAGCACCGAGCGTTTCAGCGATCGCGTGGCCGATTACGTCCGCTATCGCCCCACCTATCCGGCGGTCATGCTCGACTGGTTGCGCAAGGCGCACGGCGTGACATCCGATTGGCGCGTCGCCGACATCGGCGCCGGCACCGGCATTTCCAGCAAGATGTTTCTCGATGCCGGCCATAGCGTGATCGCCGTGGAGCCGAACGCCGCGATGCGCGGGGCAGCAACGGAATGGCTGGGCAATGATCCGAAATTCAACGCCGTGGATGGCCAAGCCGACGCCACCACGCTGGTCGATGGCAGCATCGATCTTGTTTCCGTGGCGCAGGCGTTCCACTGGTTCGATCCGGAAAAAGCGCGGCAGGAATTCCATCGCATTCTTCGCCCGGGTGGATTGGCTGCGATCTACTGGAACTCGCGCCGCCTTGTCGGCACAGCCTTCCTGGAAGGCTACGAGACCCTGCTCCAAATCTACGGCACCGACTACACCAGCGTGGCCGAGCGTTATGCCGACGAGCCGCGCATGCGCGAATGGTTCGGCAAAGGCTGGCGCGGTACGGCCAGTTTCGATCATCGCCAGTTGCTGGATTTCGATGCCTTGCGCGGGCGGCTGATGTCCTCCTCCTATGCACCGCAAGCCGGCCATCCGAAGCATGAGCCGATGATCGAAGCGCTACGCAGACTGTTCGATGCCTGCGCGGTGGATGGTCGGGTAAGCTTCGACTACGACACACGCGTCTACGTTGGTGAGGTTCTTTGATGTATTCCTGGCTGCGCCCCCTGCTGTTCAAAATGGACGCCGAAAAGGCGCATGGCCTTACCCTGTACAGCCTGGACGTCGCCTGGCGCAGCGAGCTGATGCGCTTCGTCGCCCAGCCGCCGCAGGATCTGCCGGTGGAAGCATTCGGGCTCAATTTTCCCAATCCGGTCGGCCTGGCCGCGGGATTGGACAAGAACGCGGAGCATCTCGACGCACTCGGCGCGCTGGGCTTCGGCTTTAT
>CBJMMB010000368.1:0-2303 GCA_966430775.1 uncultured Dyella sp.
GCAAGCTCGCGCGCCTTCTGCCGGAATCGCTCCCACGACGCAACCTGCCCCAACGCGCGGTAGGCACATGCCTGCGCCCATGCCGCGCGCCAATCCAGCTCTGCCCAGGTGGAAAGCTCGCCGCTGACGGCGACGGCCTCTTCCACCTTGTCGGCGGCGAGCAGGGATTGGGTATAGGCCTGGCCAACATCGACGATCAGCTCCGGCACACCCAGCTCGTTGGCCTTGCTCATGGCGAGCTTCAAATGATCCAACGCCTGTTCGTGCTGGCCTTCGTTCCAGGCTCCCAGTGCCTGCGCGCGCAGCAGCGGGATGGCGATCCATTCGTCCTGATTGCGCAAGCCCGCAGCCCATGCCTGCATATCGGCCACGGCGTGCTTGAGCTCCTGCGATTTGCCGGCGCGTTGCAATACCAAGGCATTGATGAAGCGCGCATCCGCCTCGTCGCGCGGGTCATTGTCTTTCTCCAGCAGGTGCCCGGTCATGGCTTTGTTGATCGACGATTGGGCGGCCGGCATGTCGTTGCGTTCCAGCGCAAGCTTGGCCTGCAGTATGTAGACCGTCGCCTGCAGGCCCGGCTCGCCCTTGGTATCGAGTGCGATCTCCGCAAGCAGATGCTCCAGCACGCCGCTTGCCTCCGTCGTGCGGCCGTTGTCGGCCAGCGCATAGGCACGCTCATAGGCGAGGATGTGCCGCGACAGCTGATCGGGAATGCCCAGGTGCGTCTGTTCGAATGGCCAGTAGCGTTCCGTGGTGGCCAGCTCGTCGCGATGTTGCAGCAGCATGCGTTGCGAAATGATCAGATCCCGCAGCGGATCGGCAAGAAATTGGCGCATGCCCAAGCGCAGGTATTGCTCGTATGCGCGCTGGATCACCGGGATGGCGCGTGCAAACTGGCCGCGCCGCATGGCCAGCGCCGCGATGGATTCGTCCACGCCGAGGGCGCCGGCCGTGTCGCCGGCCAGCGCGTAGTTGACGCGGGCCAGGCCGAAATCCGATTGCGCCTGATCGGGTTTGCCGTCGACCGCTTCCAGCTCACCGCGCTGGGCGTAGGCGAACGCCAGGTAGCCGGCGTTCTTTTGCTTTTGCAGCAGTTGTATCGCTTCGCTCAATGCCGCTTCGCCGCCGGCGTAGTCATGCTCGCGGAAATACACGTAGTACTGCTCCGCGAGCGTCCGGCCACGCAGGACCGGTTGGGTAGAGGCCGGCAGGCGCTGCAGCAGATCGGCCAAACCCTGCTTGCACGGCTCGTATTCGCCTTGCACGCAATGGAACTCGGCCTTGACATAATCGAACTCGGGCGTTTCGCGCAACGCGGGCGGCGCTTTCTCGATCAGTTCGCGCTCCGCGTCGAAGGCATTGGCGAAGCTCGCCGCGTCGATGCGCGCCAGGTATTCCTGCTTGACGTCGCCGGCCGGCACCCGGCCAAAATTGGTCGCCACGCCCATCCGCGCCAGCAGCAATTGGTTGGCCGCGCGTGTCGCGTTGAGCACGTTGTCGGCGGATGCTTCCACCTGCCAGTTGCCGCCGGCACGCGTGGTGGCGTCCAGGCGAACATGCCACACATTGTCGGCCAGCGTGGCATGCGGATGGATCACCAGCGCAAATGACGCAAGCCGCGCGCTGTCCGGCGTATCGGTCTTGCCGAGCAGGCCGAGCACGGTCTGGGTGCTTTCGACCGGCACCTTCGCTTCGCGCAGATCGCCGGAGAGCATATCCATCAGCGCCAGGCGCAGCCATTTCCAATCTTCCGGCGCGTTCACTTCCGCCGGCAGCACGATCGCCGTGCCCTGGTCGAGCCGCACCGGCTTGCGATGATCGGCCGACCAGCGCCAATAACCGGCTGCGGCGAGCAGCACGAGCAGCAATGCCAACCATGGCAAACGCCGCAACCATGGCGATCGCTTCGATGCTGCACTTATTTCATCGTGCGCGCTGTCGGCATCAGCCGGCGCTTGCTCGACGATCTGGGCGGACTCATCCACCACGCTCGTCTCGGGCATCCAGCGATAGCCCACGCGCGGCATGGTCTTGATGTACTGCTCGTCACCCAAGGCGCGGCGCAATCGCGCGATGGTCTGCGCCAGCAGGTTGTCGCTGACATCGACGCGTCCCCATACTGCGGAAACCAGTTCATCCTTGCCGACGGCCCGCTCGCGGTGCTCCACCAGATACACCAGGCAAAGGAAAGCATTGGCCGCCACGGTGAGCGGCTCGCCGTTTCGCGTCAGCTCACGCGCAAGCGGATCGAGGCGAAATTCGCCAAAGTGATAGACAGGCTTTCCCATGCGTCGATTTTACCA
>CBJMMB010000369.1:0-2282 GCA_966430775.1 uncultured Dyella sp.
CCGCGACAGCTTCTCCGCCAACGGCGGACGCGCGCTCAGCTTCCAGGACGTGCCGGCGGAACTGATGTCCGGCGTGGACGTGTTCAAGAACCAGAAAGCCGACATGATCGAGGGCGGCCTGGGTGGCACGGTGAACTTGCGCACCTTCATGCCGTTCGACTTCCAGGGCCAGAAGATCGTCGCCTCGGCCAGCGAGAACTACGGCGACTTCGTCAAGAAGTACAAGCCCTCGGCTTCCGCGCTCTACAGCAATCGCTGGAACACCAGCATCGGCGAAATGGGCGTCCTTGTCGACGTCGCCGATTCGCGCCTGGCCACGCGCACCGACGGCATGTTCGTGCGCCCGTTCTTCAAGAACCCCGACGGCATCTGGGTGCCACGCGGCGCCGACTGGCGCACCTTGCTGTACGACCGCAAGCGCGATGGCTATTACCTGGCCTTCCAGTGGCGCCCCAGCCAGAATCTCGATTTCTACGCCACCGCCTTCCAGAGCAGGTACCACGAAGTCTGGGACGAAGATGCGATCTTCGTGGGGAACGACCCGACGCAGGTCAAGGTGGATGCCAGCCAGCCAAGCCAGATCAACGGCGGTGTGTTCCAGTCCGGCCGCCTCACCCAGACCGGCGGCATGCCGATGGGCACCGACATCCGCGCATCCAACAGCGTCTCCAAAACCACGGACTTCTCCACCGGCATGAAGTGGCTGGTGGGCTCGAGCACCGAAGTCACCAGCGAGCTGCAGTTCGTCAAGGCGACCGTCAACAGCCTGGATTCCACCGTGGCCCTGGGTACCAACGTGCCCTACATCGACGTCGGCCTGAACGGCACCAACCCACCGCACATCGGCGTTGATTCGAACTTCACCGGGAACCCCGCCAATTACTACTGGGGGTTCACCATGGACCACCAGAACCAGAACTACGCCAAGGAACTGGCCTGGCGCGCGGACGTCTCGCACAGCTTCATCAGCGGCTTCGTGCATGCGCTGAAGGGTGGCATTCGCCTGACCAACCGCTACGCCAACAACATCGACACCGGCTACAACTGGATGCCCGTGTTCCAGACCTGGATGCAAGGCTGGGCGATTCCCAGCGGCGCGCTGCCCAACTTGAACCTGAGCAGCACGGTCAATACCAATCTGGTGCACCTGGACACGTTCAAGAACTTCTACCGGGGCGCCGCCGGTATTCCGGGTGCGTTCTACGCGCCAGTGCTGTCGACCGCACTGGGCTACCCGGGCAGCTACGCGGCCATCCACGACGCCGCCATTCCGTACTACATCGGTGGCGGCTATAACGTGCCGTACCAGCCCACGTTGCTCGATGCTGCGCACACCAATATCCAGCATGAAAAGACCTACGCGGCGTACGCCATGCTCGAATTCGGGCTGGACGATGCCAACCTGAGCGGCAATGTAGGCGTGCGTGCGGTGCAGACCAGGAACAATTCCGAAGGCTTTCTGGTGTTCCCCAATGTGGCGTTGGCGCCGTTTCTGGGCACGGGCCAGTCCACGCCTATCAACGCCCACAACGAATACACCGATATCCTGCCCAGCCTGAACCTGAAGTGGGAGTTCGCGCCGAACGTGGTCACGCGTTTTGCCTTCTCCAAGGCGATTGCGCGGCCGGACTTCAGCCAGATGCAGGCGTATCAGATCCTCAATGCCGCCGTACTGTCCGGCTACACGCCGCCGCCCGGCACCACCACGTTGCCGCTGGACAAGCTGACGCTGACCAGCACGTCCAACAGCAATCCGTACCTCACGCCGATGAAGGCCAACCAGTTCGACCTGTCGCTGGAGTGGTACTTCGATCCAGACCACGGCGGCATGACATGGATCAATTTCTTCCACAAGGGCATCAGCGACTACTTCCGCAACGAGTCGAACTTCGTGACGTATCCGGGCGTCGACGGCAATAACTACCAGTATCTGGTCACCCGTCCGGTGAATATCGGCACGGCGACGATCGACGGCGCGGAAGTGGGCTGGAACCAGTTCTTCGACTTCCTGCCGGTGAAGGGCTTCGGCATGTCGGCGAACTACACCTACATCCGCAGCCGGACCCACGTGCCGAACGAGACCACGGCCGTGCCGGTGGATACGGATGGCTCCAAATACGGCAACCTCCCGGCGGATGGCCTGTCGAGGGATTCGATGAACGTCGCCGGTTTCTACGAGCACGGTCCATGGCAAATCCGACTGGCATACAACTGGCGCAGCCAATACCTGCTGTCGATCGGTCCGAATGGCTACAACGGTACCGATGGCGGCATTCCGTGGA
>CBJMMB010000370.1:0-2275 GCA_966430775.1 uncultured Dyella sp.
CGTCGATACGCAGCAGCTCGATCAGCTGGTCACCCGCCACACGCTGGACGGATTGCCGCGTCCGCTGCTGCCGGCGCATCGCGTCAACGGCATGCTCAAGGGTTTTATCGACCTGATCGTCGAACACCAGGGCCGCTATTACGTGGTCGACTACAAATCCAACTGGCTGGGCGATAGCTCCGCCGCATACACGCCGGCCGCCATGCGCGATGCTTCATTGCAGGCACGCTACGACCTGCAGTACGCCATCTATACGCTGGCCTTGCATCGCCTGCTGCGCGCGCGCCTGCCGGGTTACGACTATCAACGCCATATGGGCGGCGTGTTGTATCTGTATCTGCGCGGAGTGGATCAGGCTGGGCATGGCGTGCATATGGAGCGCTTGCCGTTGGCCTTGATCGAGGCGATGGATCGGCTGTTCGCGCGGGAGGCGCATGCGCATGTCGCATGAGGCCATGCTCGCGATGCTTGCCGATGCGGTCGCGCGGCGCGTGCTGCGCCCGCTGGATCTGGCGTTCGCACAGTTCATTGCCGAATGCGATCCGGCGGCCGATGCATCCTTACTATGGCTGGCCGCATTGGCAAGCCGGCAATTGGGCGATGGCCATCCTTGCCTGGACCTGCACGCGCTACCTCTGTTGGCACAGGAGCAGACATGGCCGGACGCGTGGCTGGAACAGCTTTCCAATGTGCCGACGCCGGTATCGCGATTGGTCGCCAATGCGCAAGGCGAACCGGAGCACGCTCCCTTGGTGCTGGATCGCCACCGGCTCTACTTGCGCCGTTATTGGAATTACGAATGCCGTATCGCCCAAGGCATTACGGCGCGACTCGACGAAGCGATGCTGCCCGCCGCCGCGTTGCACGATGAACTGCAGCGCTTGTTCCCCGCAGCCAACGCCGACGCCGTGCACTGGCCACGCGTCGCTTGCGCGCTGGCGGCGCGTGGCGCCTTCAGCGTAATCACCGGCGGCCCAGGCACTGGCAAGACTACCACCGTGGTGCGCTTGCTCGGCTTGCTGCAGACCTTGCAACTGCGCCAACACGCCACGCCGTTGCGTATTCGCCTCGCCGCACCCACCGGCAAGGCCGCTGCACGCTTGAATGCCTCCATCGCGCGACAGATCGCCTTGCTCGACGTGCAGGAACACGTGCGTGCCGCCATTCCGCTGGAAGTGGAAACCCTGCATCGCCTGCTGGGCGCGCGCCCCGACAGCCGTCGCTATGCCTACGACCGCCGGCGCCCCTTGCATGTGGACGTGCTGGTGATCGACGAAGCATCGATGATCGATCTGGAAATGATGGCGGCCGTGCTCGATGCGCTGCCGGCGCATGCACGCCTGATCCTGATCGGCGACAAGGATCAGCTCGCCTCCGTGGAGGCCGGCGCGGTGCTGGGCGAACTGGGCCGGCGCGCCGAACAAGGCGGCTACAGCCATGCCACCGCAGAATGGTTGCGCGCGGCAAGCGGCGATGACGTAGCGGCGTTCGTGCACGACGATGCCCAGCCGCTCGATCAGCATATCGCGATGCTGCGCAGCAGCCATCGCTTCGACGCCGCCAGCGGCATCGGGCGGCTGGCGGCGTCGGTGAATCTCGGCGATGTCACGGCGGTAAATGCCTTGCTTGCTTCGCCATCGAACGATGTTGTCTGGATGCCTGCTGGCGTAAGCGCCACTTCCGTCGCGTCATGGGCCATCGATGGCCAAGCCGATCGATTCGCTGCCTCGCAGGCACAAGACCGACCGCAGGGGTTTCGCTACTACCTCGACCGGCTGCGGCAACAACGCCCTCCTCTGGACGCCAACGATGCCCGGCATCGGCGCTGGGCGCACGATGTGCTGGAAGCATTCAACCGTTTCCAGGTGCTGTGCGCGGTACGCAAGGGGCCTGCAGGCGTCGAGCGCCTGAATCACGACATCGCCGCCGCCTTGCTCACCGAAGGCCTGATCGAATCCGACCGCGGCTGGTACGAAGGCCGGCCGGTGATGATGACGCGCAACGATTACAGCCTTGGCCTGATGAATGGCGACGTGGGCGTTACGCTGCGCATGCGGAGCAACGACGGCGAGCATAGGTTGTATGTAGCTTTCCCGGTGACGCGCGGTGCGAGGCCTGGGTTGTCGCAGGACGATGATGCATCGGTGCGCTTCGTATTGCCCTCGCGGCTGGGCGAGGTGGAGACCGTCTACGCCATGACGGTGCACAAGTCGCAGGGCTCGGAGTTCGAACATACCGCGTTGGTATTGCCGGACGATGCGCCGGCGATTCTTAC
>CBJMMB010000371.1:0-2264 GCA_966430775.1 uncultured Dyella sp.
CCGCCGCTGGATTACCAGCGCGTCTATCGCCTCAAGCGCGAGTTTCCGCAGCTGGTGGTGGTGATCAATGGCGGCATCACCACGGTGGAGGCGGTGCGCGAGCATCTGCGTCACGTGGATGGCGTGATGCTGGGGCGCGCGGCGTATCACGATCCTTACGTGCTCGCGCGCATCGAGCATGCGCTGTACGACGTGCCGCTGCCGTCGCGCGAAAGCGTGTTGCAGCACATGCGTCCGTATGTGGAGGCGGAGCTGGCGCGCGGCACGGCGCTCAAGCACATCTGCCGGCATCTGCTGGGCTTGTACCAGGGCGAGCCGGGGGCGCGCGGTTTCCGCCGCACCTTGAGCGAGGGCGCGCATCTGGAGGGTGCGGGCTGGTCGCTGATCGAGCGGGCGGTGGCGCCGATGGCTGCGGCTGCTTGAGCTCACTGTCAGCCGTCCGGGCATTATTCAGCCCAGGTTGCGCAGTATGTTCCGTCGGCCGGATCGCCCCGGCATTCAACCATGGGACATAAGGCTTTGAAGCAACTTGCATGGATGGCCGCGGCCGGGCTGTTGGCGACCGGCGTGGCTGCCGCCCAGTCATCGCCATCGCAGCCTGGCCTGAGCCTGGACCAGGCCGTTACGCAAGTACAGCAAAGGGTGGGCGGCAAGGTGCTGTCGGCCGAGCCGCGCCACATCGGGCGCAAGGTGGAATACCGCATCAAGGTGCTCACGCCCGAGGGGCACGTCCGTGTGATCGCCGTGCCGTCTGATGCCACGCACGTGCCGCCTGCGGCACAATCCTCCCCCAAGAAATCCCCTAACGGCGGAAGCAAAAAGGAGAAACACTGATGCGCATCCTCCTGGTCGAAGACGAAGCGCCGCTGCGCGAGACGCTGGCGGCTCGACTCAAACGCGACGGGTTTGCCGTGGACACCGCCCAGGATGGCGAAGAGGGCATCTATCTCGGCCGCGAAGTGCCGTTCGATCTGGCCATCATCGATCTTGGCCTGCCCAAGATGTCCGGCATGGACCTGGTCAAGGCCTTGCGCGAAGCCGGCCAGCGCTACCCCATCCTTATCCTTACCGCCCGCGGCAGCTGGCAGGACAAGGTGGAAGGCTTGAAGCACGGCGCCGACGATTACCTGGTCAAGCCGTTCCACGTCGAAGAGCTGCTGGCGCGCATCAATGCGCTGGTGCGTCGCGCGAGCGGATGGTCCAAGCCGGTGCTGGCCTGCGGGCCGATCAAGCTCGATACCACCGCGCAAACCGTCACGGTGGAAGGCAAGCCGGTGGATCTGACCAGCTACGAGTACAAGGTGCTGGAGTACCTCATGCTGCATGCGGGCGAGCTGGTATCCAAGGCCGACCTCACCGAGCACATCTATCAGCAGGATTTCGATCGCGATTCGAACGTGCTCGAGGTTTTCATCGGCCGCCTGCGTAGAAAGCTGGATCCGGAAGGCAGCTTGAAGCCCATCGAGACGGTGCGTGGACGCGGGTACCGCTTTGCCATCCCTCGCAGCGAAGACGAATGATGCCGCCGAGCGCCGCCCGTTCTCGCTGGCGGCGCGAGCAGCGCTTACCACCGGCCTGGTGCTGGCAGCCTTCCTGGGCGCCATCGGCTGGACCTTGTCGCGCACCTACAACGCGAGCGAAATCAACAAGCTGCAAGGCCGGCTGCACGACTACGTCATAACCTACATCGCCGGCACCGATCCGCGCCGCGACGGCACGCCGCTGATGCCGGATACGCCGCCCGATCCGATGTTTTCCCGCCCCGGCTCCGGCTTGTATGCCGTGGTGCTGGGGGACGATGGTTTTCATTGGGAGTCATCGTCCGCACTGGGGCGCGACTTCAGCTTCCTGCATCCGCTGCAGCCCGGGCAGCAGCAATTCATCGGCCCGGTCGATACCGAGCTTGGACGTCTTTACTACTACAGCTTCGGCGTGGCGCTGGACGTGCCCGATCGCCCTGCGGTGCATCTCACCTTTACCGTGGCGCAGACCGAAGACGAACTGGAAAGCAACACTGCCGTCTATCGCCGCAGCCTGGTGGGTTGGCTCGCCACGCTGGGCGTGATGCTGATCGTGCTGCAGCTGTTGCTGCTGCGCTGGAGCCTGACGCCGTTGCGCAAGGTAGCCAGCGACATGAGTCGCGTCGAACGCGGCCAGAGCGATCATCTGGATAGCCAATATCCCGCCGAACTCACCGGGCTTACCGATCGCATCAATGCCTTTATCGATAGCGAGCGCGAGCAGCGCACGCGTTATCGCAACAC
>CBJMMB010000372.1:0-2256 GCA_966430775.1 uncultured Dyella sp.
ACAAAGCGCTGAAGGACGAAGAGACATGGCGTGCGCTTTCGCCGCTGGTGCAAGGCTTGCTCGCCTTGGGCGAAGGGATGCGCAAGCCGGCGCCGGAGAAGCCGATTTCGGCGGTGACGGGGAAGCCGAGTGATGCGTGAAGTGGTTGAGTGATTGACGACACGCTACGAAGCGCATCGTCTGGTGTTTCAACATAACCCCAATCTCACCTCACCGTCATTCCGGCGAAGGCCGGAATCTATGCTGCCCGTTGCGTAAAGCCTCATTGAATCGACATGTATTCCGCGTGGATATAAATGGATTCCGGCCTTCGCCGGAATGACGGTGAGGTGCTGTGGGGCTCGCCTAACTAAATAGACAGACATGTCGCCCGCAGCTGCGGCATCTTATACAAGCCGCACGCATAGCCGCATGCTACGCTTACACGTCCACTGCGCTCATCCTCCAGGGAACCCAACGTGCTGCAAGGCAGGCGTCCGCTTCGATCCGTGACATGGCTGGCGATGCTGGCCATGGCCTTGATCGTGGTGATGCCGGTGCTGTCGCGAAGCATGGCAGGCGCGGTCACCTCCGCCGCCGAGGGCGATTGCCCGGTTCACCAGGCGGACGCTGGCAAGCATCCGCAGCCGGCCGATCCGACCGAGCGCTGCAGCTATTGCGTACTGCTCAACCACACACCGCTGCTCGCTTCCGGCACGGTGGTCTACCTGGCGCCAGTCACGCCCGCCCTGCCGCCGGCATCGATTCATCGCAGCGACGACGCGCCCGCATCGCCACGGCTCAGCGCCGACCCTCGCGGCCCGCCGCAGCTGGGCTGACACGCTACGCATGGATGTTGGCCGGCGATCGCGCCGTGCCCGCCATGCGCCTTGATAACGCTGCGGGATAACGCGTGCGCTGCGTCGCGCGCGGCCATGCCCCGCGGCACGTCTTGATTGCGTTGCCGCCCTGGAAGGCGGCAGCGGTACAGGAGTTTCCGTTCGATGAGTTCTCATCCATTTCTACGCGTGCGATCGCGTCAGCGCCTGACGCTTGCCGCATTGCTTGCCGCCTTCGCGCTGCCGCAAACCGTGCAGGCGTGCGCCACCTGCGGCTGCACGCTCAGCACCGACGCCGCCACCGGTTATTCAACGATATCCGGTTGGCGCATCAATCTCGATTACACCTATATCGACCAGAACCAGTTGCGCCATGGCAGCCGCAAGGCCACCGCCGAACAGGTGGTCGACCAGCCGGCCAATCCCGCGCTGGGCGGCGGAGAAATCGAGAAGAACACCACCAACCGCTACATCAACCTCACTGCGATGTATCGCTTCAATGCGGATTGGGGCGTGAGCATGATCGTGCCGTACGTGATTCGCGATCACAGCACCTATGGCACGCAGTTGCAGCCGTACACGCCGGCGCAAACCGCGCCGGACCAGCTCAGCGGGGCGCACGTCGCCGGCCTGGGCGACATCAAGGTTCTGGCCAGTTACCAGGGCTTTCTGCCGACGCACAACCTGGGCGTGCAGTTCGGCGTAAAGCTGCCCACTGGCAACTACGGCGGGCAGGACGCGGATGGCAACCTGGTTGGCCATCCGGTCACCTTCCGCAACGGTCCGGGACTGGGTCAATCGCTCGATACGGATCTGCAGGCGGGTACCGGCAGCACCGACCTGATCGCCGGCGCGTACTACTACCAACCGGTGAGCCAGAACTTCGATGCGTTCGCCAGCGCGCAATTCCAGGCTGCGGTAAAGGAAAACCTCAACCGGACAGGCGCCGACTACCGTCCCGGCAACCTCACCACCGTGAGCGTGGGCCTGCGTTATGAAGCGCATGCCAACTGGGTGCCGCAGTTGCAGCTCAACTGGTCGCACAAGATGGCCGACCAGGGTTTTCTCGCCGACGTGCCGGATACCGAAGGCACCGTGGCCTATCTCAGCCCCGGCATCAGCGCGAGCGTAAGCAGCAACTTGCAGGTATATGCGTTCGTGCAGGTGCCGATTTACAGCCACCTGCAGGGATATCAGGTATTTCCGGGATGGACGGGAACGGTGGGTGTGAGCATGCGGCTCTAGAGGGAATCATTCCCTCCCCTACTACACGTAGGGGAGGGAACGTATCGGCAAGACTGAAAGACAACTCATGTCCAAACTACTCAATACGTTTCTATCGCGCACCTGCATCGCACTGATGCTATGCCTGGTTGCGCACATTGCATTCGCCAACGATCTGGTCATCGGCCAGCCCGCTCCCGACATCACGCTCACC
>CBJMMB010000373.1:0-2241 GCA_966430775.1 uncultured Dyella sp.
ATGAGCGAGATCGTGGCCTACGGCACCGCCGTGGTGCTCGATCCGCCGACCTGAGCGCATGACATGCTACCGATCGTGCTGTATGTGCTCGGCGGCCTGATGCTGGTCGGCGCCGGCATTGCCGTGCTGACCGGCGTGATGGTGGCCTTGCTGCCGCAGTTGATCTTCGGCGGCCTGCTGCTGGTGGTAGGGCTGGCGATCGAACGCTGGCGCTACAAGCCGCTGCTGCGCGGTGGTCCGGACCCGCGCTGGAAGGATACGGGCGAGCGCTTTGTCGACCCGGGTACGGGCCAGCTCACCGCGGTGTATTTCGATACGCAGCGCGGCGAACGGCATTATGTCGTGGTCGATGAGCAGCGGCGCCCTTCTTAACGGGACGCTAGCCCATCGTTGGCTACGATCGCGTTCCATCGTTGATGTGAATCCAAAGGAATAGTCATGCCGTCAGGTAATCCGGTTTTACGCAACAAGGCATTCGAAGGCCTGCCCGTCGCGGGCGAGCGAATGACGATGAATGGCACCGTCGCGCGCACGGCGTTGCTGCTGGCGTTGGCGGTGATCACCGGCGGCTGGACCTGGCAGCGTTTTGCCGAGGTGGCCGCGGACGGTGGTTTGAACGCCGCGCTGGCTGCGGTCAGCCCGTTCATGTGGGGCGGCTTGCTGGTGGGCGTGGTGCTGGCGCTGGTCACCACCTTCGTGCAGCGCTGGGCAGGCATTACCGCACCGCTGTATGCGATTGCCGAAGGCTTTGCGCTGGGCGGTATTTCCGCGGTGATGAACCTGCGTTTCCCCGGCATCGTGCTGCAGGCGATCATGCTGACGGTTGGCGTGCTGGCGGTGATGCTGCTGGCCTACCGCTCGGGTTGGATCAAGGTCACCGACAAGTTCCGCATGGGCGTGGTCGCGGCTACGGGCGGCATCGCGTTGCTGTACCTGGTGGACATCGGGCTGCGGGCCTTCACGCAGATACAGATTCCCTTCATCCATGAAACCGGCGCGATCGGCATCGGCTTCAGCCTGCTGGTGGTCGGCCTGGCCGCACTCAACCTCGTGCTCGATTTCGACATGATCGACCGCGCCGCCAGCCAGGGCGCACCGAAGTACATGGAGTGGTACGGCGCGTTCGCGCTGATGGTGACGCTGGTATGGCTCTACATGGAATTGCTGCGCCTGCTGTCCAAAGCGCGCCGCTAAAGCACTTGCGGGAAACGTCCGTAGGTTGGGGCCAGCCGAACCCCAACGTAGCCATGTACATATCACGTTGGGGTTCGGCTGGCCCCAACCTACGGGCATCGCAAGGGTAGCGTAATGCTACCCTTACCGCTTTGCAGCAGAGCAAATCGGTATGACGAAAGAGGCAGGCCGCGGACATGCCTTGCTGGTCGGCGCGGGCATTCTCTGCAGCCGCCTGTTCGGCCTGGTGCGGCAGCGGGTGTTCTCGCATTACTTCGGCCTGTCCGACGCCGCGGACATCTTCAGCGCCGCGCTGCGCGTACCGAATTTTCTGCAGAACCTGTTCGGCGAAGGCGTGCTGTCGGCCTCCTTCATTCCGGTCTATGCGCGCCTGCTGGCGCAGCACAAACAGGAAGAGGCCGATCGCCTGGCCGGCGCCATCTTCGCCATCCTCGCGCTGATCATCTCGCTGATTGTCGCCATCGGCGTGCTGGCCACGCCGTACCTGCTATGGCTGATCGCACCCGGCTATACCGGCGAGAAGCGCGAACTCACGATCCTGATAGTGCGCATTTTGTTTCCGGGCACCGGCATCCTGGTGTGGTCGGCGTGGTGTTTGGGAATCCTCAACAGCCACCACAAGTTCTTTCTCTCCTATGCAGCGCCGGTGATCTGGAACGTTTCCATGATCGCGACGATGCTGCTTTTCCGCCATCTGGATGCGAATCGCCTGATCGTGTACCTGGCATGGGGCACGGTGCTTGGGTGCTTGCTGCAGTTCCTGGTGCAGCTCGGTCCGGTGCTGAAGCTGGTGCCGAACATGCGTCTGCGTTTCGATACGCAAAGCCTGCATGTGAAGCAGGTGGGTGGCAGTTTCATGAATGTGGTGATCGGGCGCGGCGTAGTGCAGATCAGCGCCTTCGTCGACCAGGCTATTTCGACCTTGCTCGGCAGTGGCGCGGTGGCGGGTATGACGACCGCCGCATCGATCAACCTGCTACCGGTAAGCCTATTCGGCATGGCGATTTCCGCATCGGAATTGCCGACGCTGTCGCGCATGGCCGGTGA
>CBJMMB010000374.1:0-2236 GCA_966430775.1 uncultured Dyella sp.
TTCACGATGACGTAGGCGAGCAGCAGTGCGAACAGCACTTCCACCGCCACCGTGCCGGCGCTGGCCAGGGCGAACAGCACATAGTCGATCTGCTGCGAAAAAGCGTAGCCCAGGCCGACCACGACGCCGATCCAGAGCAGCGAGCCCAGCCCATCGAACAACACGAAGATATGCGGCCGCAGTTTCATGGCGCCCATCAGCGGTGGGGCGATGGTGGAAAGGCCGGGCACGAACTTGGCGATCAGCAGGATCTGCCCGCGCCAGCGTTGGAAACGCAATTCCGATTGCTTTACGCAGGAATCGGGCGAAAGCGAAATGCGGCACAGCGTGCGCATCACCGACGGGCCAAGGCGGCGGCCGGCCCAGTACCAGACGACGTCGCTGATCAGGCACGCAAGCAACGCCACCAGCACCACCGCACCCAGCGGAAGCCTGCCGGCGGATGACAGCGCGCCGGCCACCACTAGGGTCGGCGCAGCCGGCAACGGCAGCCCGGCCTGCTCCACCAACACGTTGATGAAGACCAGCAACAAGCCGTATTCGGCAATCAGCGCGACGATCGCATGCGCCACGGGGAAACCCTCGGTCGGAACGAGTGCATCGTTGGGCCGAAAGGGCTGGATTGCAAGGTGTTTGGCGGGGTATTACGCAGGTTTTTGTGGGTTGGCGCAGAGGCGTGGCCGGACCCGACATGACCGAGATCGCCATGTCGGGTTTCGGCTGCATCTTGGCCCAGGCTACGCGTTGCTTACGCCCGGCTGCACGGTCGTGGTCAGGCTCGGCTTGGGCACATCCTCGCCGAGCAGGAAGCGGAAGATCAGCCCGCCCGCCGCGCCGCCGAGCAGCGGCACCACCCAGAACATCCACAATTGCTGCAGCGCCCATGTACCCTGGAAGACCGCTACGCCGGTGCTGCGCGCAGGGTTCACCGAGGTGTTGGTAACCGGGATGCTGATCAGGTGGATCAGCGTGAGCGCCAGGCCGATCGCCAGCGGGCCGAAGCCGGCCGGCGCGCGGCGGTCGGTAGCACCGTGGATCACGATCAGGAACATGGCGGTAAGCACGAATTCGCTCATCACGCAGGCCTGCAGCGAATAGCCGCCCGGCGAATGCTCGCCATAGCCGTTGGAGGCAAAACCGCTGGCGGTGACGTCGAACCCGGGCTTGCCGCTGGCGATCACGTACAGCACCGCGGCCGCGACGATCGCACCCACCACTTGCGCAACGATATAGGGCACTACGTCCTTGCCACTGAAGCGCCCACCGAAGAACAACCCCACCGTCACCGCCGGATTGAAATGCGCACCGGAAATGCCCGCACAGGCATAGGCCATGGTGACCACAGTAAGACCGAAGGCCAGCGCCACGCCGGCAAAACCGATACCCAGGTTAGGAAAAGCCGCGGCCAGCACCGCACTGCCGCAACCGCCAAGCACCAGCCAGAAGGTGCCGAAGAACTCGGCACAGAGTCGTTTGAACATGGTCGTCTCCACTCAAGGTTAAGCAAAACCGCGCTACGGATAGTTCTTGCGACGCCTTACGTCCCCTTGCATCCGTACACGCACCTCCCGTGCATGCAGTGGATGTACGCGTAATACCACGGCGGTATCCGCGACGGAAGTGGTCGATGGAAGGAATGTTCTCCGGATAGGCCGAAAAGGCCAAAAAAACAGCCCTGTTCCCGTCCTCCAAAAGAAAACGGGATGCGCCACTTGCAATGGCGCATCCCGTTTGGTTTGCATGGCCGCTACGTGCGCAACGGCCGCGCGACGAAGATCAGAGTGCCGCGTCCTTGAGCTTCTTGAGCGGACGGATCTTGACCTTCACGGTGGCGGGCTTGGCGGCGAACCACTGCTCTTCCTTCGTGAAGGGGTTGATGCCCTTGCGCTTCGGCTTGGCCGGCACGTTGACGGCGGTGATCTTCAGCAGACCAGGCAGGGTGAACATGCCAGCGCCCTTTTTATGGATGGAAGCGTGCACAACACCTTCCAGCGCGGACAGAACGCCACGCACATCCTTGGACGCAAGACCCGTGGTCTCCGCCAGGTGCGCAACCAGACCGGACTTGCTCAATGCATCCTTGATCGGCTTCGGAGCTGCTGCGGCCTTGGATGCCGACTTGCCTTTTGCTGCCTTCTTTGCCATGGACTACCCCATCGTTATATGGATTGTTGAAATGCGCCTTTCGGCGAGCGAAATGTAGGGGAAATTTGTGCCTTCGCCAACTGGTAAATGC
>CBJMMB010000375.1:0-2230 GCA_966430775.1 uncultured Dyella sp.
GCTTCCCAGCCGAAGAACAGCTGCAGGAAGTTGTTGCTCATCACGAGCATCAACATCGAGAAGGTGAACAGCGAGATGTAGCTGAAGAAGCGCTGGTAGCCCGGGTCATCGGCCATGTAGCCGATGGTGTACACGTGCACCAGCAGCGACACGAAGGTGACCACCACCATCATCATCGCGGTGAGGCGATCGATGAGGAAGCCCACGCTGGCGGTGTACTTGCCGATCTCGAACCAGGTGTAGAGATTATGGTTGTAGACCGGCGCGCCGGCGAAGGCGATCTGGTACAGCACGTAGAACGACAGGCCGCAGGACACCAGCAGGCCCAGGATGGTGATGCTGTGCGCGCCGACGCGACCGATCTGCTTGCCGAGGAAGCCGGCGAACAGGCAGCCGACCAGCGGCGCGAGCGCGATGGTCAACAGGATGGAGGAGGAAAGTTCCATGATGCTCAACCCTTCATGCTGTCGATTTCGGCGACGTTGACCGTGCTGCGGTTACGGAACAGCAGCACCAGGATCGCCAGGCCGATCGCGGATTCCGCCGCGGCCACGGTGAGAATGAAGAACACGAAGACCTGCCCCGCCACGTCGTGGCTGAAGCGGGAGAAGGCCACGAAGTTGATGTTGACGGCGAGCAGCATCAGCTCGATCGCCATCAGCAGCACGATCACGTTCTTGCGGTTGATGAATAGGCCCGCCACCGAGATGCAGAACAGGATCGCGCCCAGCACGATGTAATGCGAAAGCGTAATCATGGCTTGGACTCCTGGGCCGGCGCGGAGGTGTTGTCGACCGGGCGTTCCGCCGCCATCTTGATGATGCGCACGCGATCGCGCGCCTTCACCGCCACCTGTTCGCTGATCTGCTGCTTGCGCGTGCCGACGCGATGACGCAGTGTCAGGGCGACCGCGGCGATCACGCCCACGGTAAGGATCAGCGCGGCGATTTCGAACGGCAGCAGGTACTGCGTATACAGCGCCATGCCCAGCCATTGCGTGTTGGACATGCCGGCGGCGGTGGCCGGATTGTCGCCCATGGTCTGCGCATGCATCACGCGTACGCCGATCAGGCCGAGCATTTCCAGCAGCATCACCACCGCCACGATCAGGCCGACCGGCAGGAACTTCACGAAGCCCTCGCGCAGTTTCTCCTGATCGATGTCCAGCATCATCACCACGAACAGGAACAGCACCATCACCGCGCCGACGTAGACCACGATCAGGGCGATGGCGAGGAATTCCGCTTCGGCCAGCATCCAGATGCAGGCGGTGCTGAAGAAGGTGAGCACCAGCGCCAGCACGGCATGCACCGAGTTGCGCAACGTGACCACCGACAGCGCCGCCACCACGGTGACCGCGGCGAAGGCATAGAAACACACGAGTTGTAACAAGGACGGATCGATCATGGTATGTCCTTAGCGGTAGGCCGCATCTTGCGCACGGGCCGCCGCGATATCCGCCTCGAAGCGGTCGCCGATGGCCAGCAGCTGCGGCTTGGTCACCACGTTCTCGCCGCGATGTTCGAAGTGGTATTCGTGAATGTGCGTCTCGACGATCGAGTCCACCGGGCAGCTTTCTTCGCAGAAGCCGCAGTAGATGCACTTGAACAGGTCGATGTCGTAGCGCGTCGTGCGGCGCTGGCCATCGCTCGGGCGCGGGGCCGAATCGATGGTGATCGCCAGCGCCGGGCACACCGCTTCGCACAGCTTGCACGCGATGCAGCGTTCCTCGCCGTTGGCGTAGCGGCGCAGCGCGTGCAGCCCGCGGAAACGGTTGGACTTGGGGATGTGCTCCATCGGATAGCGCATGGTGTATTTCGGACTGAACAGGTACCGAAACGTCACCGCCATGCCCTTGAGCAGTTCGATGAGCAGCAGGCTCTTGAAATAGTTGGTAACGCGGGACATGGATTTTTCCTTAGCCTCCCGTGCCGACATGGACCAGGCCGTAGTACTTCATGCAGCCGGCCACGAGCACCCAGACGATGCCGATGGGAATGAACACCTTCCAGCCCAGGCGCATGATCTGGTCGTAGCGATAGCGCGGGAAGGTGGCACGGAACCACAGGAACAAGGTGGCGAACACGAATACCTTGGCGAACAGCCACAGGATGCTGGCATGACCCAGCACCGGCACGACTTCCGGCAGCGGGCTCAGCCAGCCGCCGCAGAACAGGATCGCCGCCAGGAAGCTGACCAGGATCATGTTGGCGTATTCGGCCAGGAAGAA
>CBJMMB010000376.1:0-2228 GCA_966430775.1 uncultured Dyella sp.
CGAGGGCCGGGCCCACGGGCGGCGACGGGTTGGCCTGACCGGCCTTGACCTGCAGTTTGATGTAACCGACGACTTTCTTTGCCATTGGAGGTTTTCCTCGCGAGTGCTAGCGCCTTGCGGCTCCTCGCTGTGCACATTCCCTGGTGGGAGGGGACGCCGCGATCCTGCGGATTCCAGAAATACGGACACGCCGAGTCGAAAGACCCCGGCGTGAACCGCGTAGTTTAGAGATGAAAGGGGCTTTAAGCAAGCCCTGTGCCGAATCGACCGATCAGGCTTTCTCGACCTGGCCGAATTCGAGCTCTACGGGCGTCGAGCGCCCGAAAATCAGCACCGCCACGCGCAGGCGACTCTTCTCGTAGTTGACTTCCTCGACCACGCCGTTGAAGTCGTTGAACGGACCGTCGGTGACGCGCACCATTTCGCCCGGCTCGAACAGCACCTTGGGCTTGGGCTTGTCGACGCCTTCGCGGACGCGGCTCAGGATGGTATCAGCCTCGCTGTCGCGGATCGGCATGGGACGGTCGGCGGTACCGCCGATGAAGCCCATCACCTTCGGCGTTTCCTTCACCAGATGCCAGCACTCGTCGTCGATGCGCGGCGCCTTGCCTTCGGTGTCGGTCTCGATCTGCACCAGGACGTAACCGGGGAAGAACTTGCGCTCGCTGCGGCGCTTCTGGCCGCTGCGCATTTCCACCACTTCTTCGGTGGGCACCAGCACTTCGCCGAACTTCTCTTCCATGCCGGCACGATGGATGCGCTCGACCAGGGATTTCTTCACCTGGTTCTCGAACCCGGAATAGGCATGGACCACGTACCAACGCTTGCTCATGGCGGTGCTCCTTACGAACCGAGCTTCAATAGCCAGTCAAGCACGACCGACTTCAGGATCAGGTCAATCAGCCCCAACAGCAACGAGAGGATGATGACCACGAGGATGATGATGCCGGTGGTCTTGATGGTCTCGTCCCGCGTGGGCCAGACCACCTTGCGCATTTCGAACTGCGACTCGGCAAGGAAGTGGCGCGCGCGGCGGCCAGGCGCCGTGAAGGCGGCGATGGCCAGGGCCACGATGACGGCGGCGAGAATGGTGATGAGACGCAGCGGCGACGCGGCCCCGATGTTGCCGAGGTAGGTGTAGCCAACGATACCGGCCGCCAGCACCAGCACGGCCAGCACCAGCTTGCCGATATCGGCGCCGCTTGTGCCTTTGGACTGCTCAGCCTTGGTATTCATGCGCTTCATGCGGATGCCTCACATCGATGACCTTTAGGGCCATCAGGACACACCCGCCATCATTCCTCGAAAAAGATGGCACGCCAGGAGGGACTCGAACCCCCAACCTGCGGTTTTGGAGACCGCTGCTCTGCCAATTGAGCTACTGGCGTACGTAACAGTTAAAACTTACGGGACCCGGTACTGAGGACCCGATACCCGGAGAGCTGGGGGCGAATGCCCTGCTTTCCGAGCCCGAGTTCCAGATCCCGAGTCCCGCCAATATTACTTGGTGATCTTGGCGACGACGCCGGCGCCCACCGTACGGCCACCTTCGCGGATCGCGAAACGCAGGCCTTCGCTCATCGCGATCGGCGCAATCAGCGTCACCGAGATCTTCACGTTGTCGCCCGGCATCACCATTTCCGTACCTTCCGGCAGCTTGATCGCACCGGTCACGTCCGTCGTACGGAAGTAGAACTGCGGGCGGTAGTTGCTGAAGAACGGGGTGTGACGACCACCCTCTTCCTTCGACAGCACGTAGATCTCGCCTTCGAAGTCGGTGTGCGGCGTGATCGAACCGGGCTTGGCCAACACCTGGCCGCGCTCCACGTCTTCACGCTTCGTGCCGCGCAGCAGCAGGCCCACGTTGTCGCCCGCCTGGCCCTGGTCCAGCAGCTTGCGGAACATTTCCACGCCCGTCACCGTGGTCTTCGTCGTCGGGCGGATGCCCACGATTTCCACTTCGTCACCGACCTTGATGATGCCCGTCTCCACACGACCGGTCACCACCGTGCCGCGGCCGGAGATCGAGAACACGTCTTCCACCGGCATCAGGAACGGCTTGTCCAGCACGCGCACCGGCTCGGGGATGTAGCTGTCCAGCGCTTCCACCAGCTTGATGATCGCCGGCACGCCGATTTCCGACTGGTCGCCTTCCAGCGCCAGCTTGGCCGAGCCCTTGATGATCGGCGTGTCGTCGCCCGGGAATTCGTACTTGGAGAGCAGCTCGC
>CBJMMB010000377.1:0-2219 GCA_966430775.1 uncultured Dyella sp.
GCGAACGCCTGCCCGACGAGCTGTTCGAACGCATGCTGGCCGCGCGCCATTTCCACGCCGGCCTGTTCCTGGTGCGCCAGCTCGAATTCGCCCTGTTCGACTTCCTGCTGCACCTGGAATACGCGCCGGACCAGGGCGCACGCACGCTGGAAGTGCTGGAACAGGTCCGCCACGAAGTGGCCGTGCTGCACCCGCCCGCCTGGCAGCGCTTCCCGCATGCGTTCACGCACATTTTTGCGGGTGGCTACGCTGCCGGGTACTACAGCTACCTGTGGGCAGAGCTGTTGAGCGCGGACGCGTTCGGCGCCTTTGAAGAACGCACGCACGCCGGCCAGAGCGCGATCGACGCCGCCACCGGTGACCGCTTTCGCCGCGAGATCCTCGCCGTGGGCGCAAGCCGTCCGGCGCTGGAAAGCTTCATCGCCTTCCGCGGCCGCAAGCCCGAACCGGAGGCGCTGCTGAGAAGCCACGGGCTGGCGTGATCCTGTGGAGGGGAAGGCTCGCACTTCCCCGCCCAACCGGTTCACAATCACCTCCGCGCCGCCCTGCCATTCTCGGCGGCGCATGGGGTTATCGAACCGACAGCGCGGTGGACCTGAGGAGTCTGCGATGAATGCGATGACGCAACTGTCACCCGAGTGGCAGCACTGGATCCAGGAAAATCTCGCGCGTGGCTGCGCGCCGCAATCGCTGATCGACGACATGGTGCGCAATCACTTCGATCCGGTGTTCGCCCGCGCCGCGGTGAACGGCGTGATGAGCGGCCCGTTCACCACGCCGACGCAAACCAGGGCTGCCAACCAGGCGGGCGGCTACGTGTACGAAAAGCCGCGCCTGCACGCCGGCAACCTGATCCGCACCTTCGATCGCGATGTGCGTGTCACCCTGCGCGTTCGCCGTCCCCTGATCGCCGTGCTCGATGGCGTGCTGAGCGATGAGGAATGCGACGAACTGATCCGCCGTTCCGCCGACAAGATGCGCCGCTCCACCACGGTGGATCCGGTCACCGGCAAACACGAAGTCATCGCCGATCGCAGCAGCGAAGGCACCTTCTTCGCCCTCAATGCCGACCCCTTCATTGCACGCCTGGACCGGCGCATTTCCGAAGTGATGAACTGGCCGGTCGAAAACGGCGAAGGTTTGCAGATCCTGCATTACAGCGTCGGCGGCGAATACAAGCCGCACTTCGATTACTTCCCCCCGGAAGAGCCCGGCAGCCAGGTGCAGATGACCATCGGCGGCCAACGCGTCTCAACCATGGTGATGTACTTGAACGAAGTGGAAGAAGGTGGCACCACCATCTTCCCTGAGATCGGTTTGGAAGTCGTGCCGAAAAAAGGTTCGGCCGTCTATTTCGAATACACCAACAGCCAGAACCAGCTCGACAAACTCACCTTGCACGGTGGTTCGCCGGTGACGCGAGGGGAGAAATGGATCGTGACGAAGTGGATGCGGCAGCGCCGCTACGGCGAAACCTCAGCCAATACGTAGGTTGGGGTGCAAACCCTGAAATATCCCCTCGTTTTTTTCGGCTGATATGTTGAGCGAAATCAGCGGGCTAGCTATTCTGCGCCCCGTTGCCATAACACCTCACTGTCATTCCGGCGCAGGCCGGAATCTATCGCCAGTACGAAGCATGGATTCCGGCCTTCGCCGGAATGACGACTCAGCTCTTTTTTTGTGATCTCCCAGCATGGAGTTCTTCGTTTTGGCGTAAGAAAGAGACCCGCGCGAAAACGTGGGGATATATCAGGGTGCAAACCCCAACGTCGGCGTGTATGCGTTTCGACGTAGCGTCCCACGTCGCCTGATCGCTTAAAAAAAACAGGACGTCATTCCGGCGAGGAGATATGAGTATTCCGCAGTTGGGGTTTGCACCCCAACCTACGCGCGTGCGCCGTCCGCTTCCAGGTGGTAATGCGTGGCGACCCCCACTTCATTCTTCGAACCGAGAAACACCGGCACGCGCTGATGCAGGCCGGTCGGCTGCAGCTCGAGAATGCGTTCGCGTCCAGTCGTAGCCGCACCGCCGGCCTGTTCCACGATGAAAGCCATCGGATTGGCCTCATACATCAGTCGCAGCTTGCCGCCCTTGCTCTTGATTTTGGCATCCAGCGGATAGAAGAACACGCCGCCGCGGGTGATGATGCGGTGCACGTCGGCGACCATCGAGGCGACCCAGCGCATGTTGAAATCCTTGCCGCGCGGGCCGTCCTTGC
>CBJMMB010000378.1:0-2195 GCA_966430775.1 uncultured Dyella sp.
TAAGTCCGGCCGGACAAAGGCTTGATGATACTAGGGTCCGCCGGGTATCCCAAACGCGGGAACGCCCGTGGACGGGAATCATGAATCGTCAATCGGGAATAGTGGGAAACCCGTATGCCGCAGGCTTGCGGCGCACCTGTCTTTAACGATTCCCGATTCCCTATTCGCGATTCCCGCCCCATGGGGTGGCGGTACGGCGGCCCGCTTTCAAGGGTGCCGCCGATGGTGAACCTGGGTTCGCTCAGCGATGGTTCTTCACGTACGCCAGCGGATTGACCACGCGGCCGTTGTACCAGACCTCGAAATGCACGTGCGAGCCGGTGGAACGGCCGGAAGAGCCGGCCTGGGCGATCTCCTCGCCCACGCGCACGTGCTGGCCGGGACGCACCAGCAGTTTGCTGTTGTGCGCGTAGCGCGTCATGTAGCCATTGCCGTGGTCGATTTCCACCACGTTGCCGTAGCCGCTACGGACGCCGGCGTAGGTGACCATGCCTTCGGCCACCGTGCGCACCTGGCTGCCGTAGGGCACGGCGATGTCCAGGCCGGTGTGGCGGGCGGCCAAGCCGTCGAAGGGATCGGCACGCACCCCGAAATACGAGGAAATGTAGCCGTCCGCCGGCATGCCGGTGGGTTTGAGGTTCGAGTCGATGCGCGCGTTCATCAACAGGCTCTGCATCGCATTCAATTGCGCTTGCTGGGTTTCGAACTGCGTAGCCAGCTGGCTGATGCCGACGTCCAGCGTCTGCGGCAAGGCGTAGGCGCCGCTGCCGTCGGTCACCTCGACGCCACCGACCGGCGGCGGCTGGTCAAAGTTGAATTCGTTACTGTCGAGCTTGCCGACCTGCACCAGGCGCTCGCCCAGCGCGTTGATGCGGGTGGCCTGGGCCTGCAATTGGCCGAGCTTGATGGCGAGCGCATCGAGCTGGCGGTGCGCGTCTTCGCGCAGGTCGCCCAGCTGCTTGTCCTGCATCTTCACCTGCTGATGCAGCGCATTGATCTCGGCCAGGGCGCGATCGCGCGGACTGGCCACCGCCAACGCCACGCCGGCGCCGATGCTCGCCAGGGCAAGCACGATCGCGGCTCCGATGCTCCATACACGCCAGCGCAGATGCGGGTGGGCGAAGTCCAAGGTTTTGGGCACCTTCCCTGCGCGTGAGACGAGTATGATTTGCATGTCGTTACCGGTTCAAAGTTTTTACTTATGCAGCGCGACGTTCCCACCTCTCTCCGCACCGGCCATGGGCCCCGACCCATCGTCGATGTCGGTCCTGTCGCTGCGCTGGCCAAACAGGCCGGCAAGCTCGAGGCGTTGGACCGCGCACTACGCCAGACGTTGTCATCGCCCCTGCGTGAGCAGGTGAGATTCGCCAATTTCCGCGGCGACCGTCTTGTGTTCCTGGCTTCCTCGCCGGCCTGGGCATCGCGCCTGCGTCTGCAACAGACACAGATACTCGCTGCCGCACGCGCCATAGGCGCGAATGCCAGCTCAGTCACCGTGAAAGTGGCCCCCCTTCCTCCGCCCGACCCGCAGCCGGAGCAATCAAAACCGCTTTCGCCTGCCGCGGCGCTTCATTTGAAGGCTGCCGCAGGTTCCATCAACGACCCCGAATTGCGGGCAATGTTCCTGGAGCTGGCGTCCGTCGCCGAAACCGCGAATTCCACCCCTCCCGCAACGCCCTGAGCTGCAGACGCTATATCCGGGGCAAGGCACGCAATCGCCTGCTCCGGTGCGGAGGCGGTTTTATACCACGGCATGGCCTACCCAGGTCTCTATGACCTGTGGTGATAACGTGAACCCCGGGACGAGGAAAGTGTGATTCCGATCACAAAAATGAACAGACCGAGTCCAAGGGACTCGGTCCGGGGTAGGGGTTAACCCGTTTTGAAGGTTTTCAGATCGCCTGGGCCGGATGGGCGTAGGAGATCGGGGCGGTGGCCGGGTCGTCCTGGTAGCTGACTTCTTCCCACGCGGAGGCGTCGGCCATCAGCGTGCGCAGCAGCTTGTTGTTCAACTCGTGACCGGACTTGTGCGCATAGTAGGCGCCGATCAGGCTGTGGCCGAGCAGGTACAGATCGCCGATCGCATCGAGGATCTTGTGCTTGACGAATTCGTCTTCGTAGCGAAGGCCGTCTTCGTTGAGCACGCGGTAGTCGTCGAGCACCACCGCGTTGTCCATCGAACCGCCGAGCGCGAG
>CBJMMB010000379.1:0-2188 GCA_966430775.1 uncultured Dyella sp.
GCCGGCATCACGCCGTTCAACTTTCCCGCGATGGTGCCGATGTGGATGTTCCCGATGGCGATCGCCTGCGGCAACACCTTTGTACTCAAGCCTTCGGAACGCGACCCTTCCGCCTCGCTGATGCTCGCGCGATTGCTGCAAGAGGCCGGCCTGCCCGACGGCGTTTTCAATGTCGTGCAGGGCGACAAGATGGCGGTGGATGCGCTACTGGATCATCCCAAGGTTCGCGCGGTGAGCTTTGTCGGTTCCACGCCGATCGCCCAATACATCTACGCGCGCGGCACCGCCAACGGCAAGCGCGTGCAGGCGCTGGGCGGCGCCAAGAACCACATGATCGTCATGCCCGATGCCGATATCGAGAAGGCTGCGGACGCGCTGATCGGCGCCGGTTATGGCGCGGCCGGCGAACGCTGCATGGCCATTTCCGTCGCCGTCGCCGTGGGCGACGCCACGGCCGATGCGCTGGTGGCGAAGCTGGCGCCGAAGGTGCGCGCGCTGCGCATCGGCGAAGGCATGGATGCGCAGGTGGAGATGGGTCCGGTGATCACCGCGCAGCATCGCGACAAGATCACCGCCTATATCGAAGATGGCCTCTCGGCGGGCGCCAAGCTGGTCGTCGATGGTCGCGGCCACCGCGTGGCCGGCTGCGAGCAAGGCTTCTTTCTCGGCGGCTCGCTGTTCGATCGCGTTACGCCTGACATGCGCATCTACCAGGAAGAAATCTTCGGCCCGGTGCTGTGCGTGGTGCGCGCGCCGGATTTCGCCAGCGCGCTCACCCTGGTCAACGAACACGAATACGGCAATGGCACCGCGATCTTTACGCGCGACGGCCAGGTAGCGCGCGAATTCGCGCATCGCGTGCAGGTGGGCATGATCGGCATCAACGTGCCGATTCCGGTGCCGATGGCGTTCCACAGTTTCGGCGGCTGGAAGAGGAGCCTGTTCGGCGACCACCATGCACACGGCCCCGAAGGCGTGCGCTTCTATACACGCCAGAAAGCCGTGACACAGCGATGGCTGGCCAGCGAAGGCAGCCGCGGACCGGAGTTTGCGATGCCGACGCATTGAGCGTGCGCGTTTCCGACGCAAATGAAATTGTCTAACAACGGCCGGCTCGCGTAGCATCGTCCGCCATGCAACGCACTCGCCTGCCCCTGCTATCCCATTTGCGCCGCCATCGCGGCCTGTGGGTGTTGGCCGTGGCGGTATTGCTGTTCAAGCTGCTTACCAGTTCCGTCTGCCTGGCCGATCCACAGGCATCCTCAGCATCCGCCTGGGGAAACGCGACGCAAACGTCGGTGGTGCAGGCTTCCGTGCCGGATGACGCCAGCTGCCTGCTCGGCGAAGCGGGCGGATGTCACTGCAGCTGCGCACACAACATGCCGCTGCCGGCCGGCACGGTCTTGATGGTGCCTGTCCATGGCGTGTCGTTCACGCCTACTGTCGCCTCCGAGGGCATTGCCCCGGAACCCACCGCATCGCTGCTGCGGCCCCCAATCGCTGCCTGAAAACACCGACTCACCGTGACGCGGCCTGACGCCGCGCCACGCTTCGTGTTCGTTTTCAGGAGATGATTTTTCATGGCTAGCTCGAGCCCGGCGCCGTGGGGTGCCGTCTGTTTGCTGTGCGCCTTATCGCTCGGCATGTTGTTTTCACCGGTGCTCCGTGCATCGACTCAACCCGACACCTCCGCGCCATGGCGTGAATCCATCCGCGTACTCTGGATGACCAATCCGGATGTGCAGGCGGCGCGCGCCGATCTCGATGCCGCCTACGCTCGCGCGCGCGCCGCCGATCAACCGCTCTACAACCCGGCGCTGGCGCTGGAAGCGGAGAACGCCGATGTGGATCGGCGCACCGCACAGCTGAGCCTTACGCTGGACGTGTCGGGCAAGCGCCGCGCACGCACCACGCACGGCCAGGCGGCATTGCGGGTAGCGCAAGCGGCGTACGACCTGCAGCGCCAGTCGGTGGCGCACCAATGGCTCAAGGCGTGGTCCGCCTTGTCCCTGGCGACGCGACAGCGCGAATTGGGACAGCAGCGCGTCGCACTGATGCAGCGCTTCGATGACCTGGCTGCGCAGCGGCTGAAAGTGGGCGACATCAGCAGTCCCGAGCGCGATCTGGCGGGACTCGCGCTAGGCGAGGCGCAAATGCAGCAGGCCACGCTGGCCGGCAACGAAGCGGC
>CBJMMB010000380.1:0-2179 GCA_966430775.1 uncultured Dyella sp.
TGCTTGAGCACGCCGCCGACCATCTGGCTGGCGCGGATCAGGGGCATGAAGTCGGGACGCTTGTGCTCATCCACCGGCGTCGGCACGGTGATGATGAAAACGTTGCGATCGCGCAGCGCTTCCACCTCGGTGGTGAAGCGCAACTGCGTGGCGGCGCGCAGTTCTTCATTCGTCGTTTCCTGGTTGCCATCCATGCCGCGGCGCAGCGCGTCCACGCGCGCTGCATCGATGTCGTAACCGAGCGTATCGAGCTGGCGCCCGAATTCCACGGCAAGCGGCAGGCCGACGTAACCGAGGCCGATCACGGCCAGGCGAGGGTCGCTGGGATAGGTGCTCACGGATCTTTCGCAAATCGCGGGTAAATAAGGGCGCTGAGAATATCGGACTGTCGCGAAGATGTGGGCGGCGCGCGCCGATCCCGTCAGCGATACATCAGATTGACCGCCACCAGCGTGATCAGCAACACGATAAAGGTGAGCGGCACGCCCGCGCGCAGGAAGTCCCTGGCGCTGTAATCGCCGGGACCCGTCACCATCATCAGCGCGGGATGGCCGGAGCTGAGCAGGAAGGTGTTGGACGAAGACACCGCCACGATCAACGCATACGCCGACGGATTGCCGCCGGTCGCCACCGCCACGCTGATCGCCACCGGCACCATCATCACCGTGGCGCCGACGTTCGACATCACCTGCGAGAAGGTCAGCGTCAGCAGGGCCAGCGACAGCTGCAGGATCCACGGCGAGGCATGTCCCAGATGCAGCAGCACTTCCTGCGCCACCCACGCGGCGGTGCCGGTGGAATCCATCGACCAGCCCAGCGGAATCAGGCAGGCGGTGACGAAGATGGTCTTCCAGTTCACCGCGCGATACGCCTCGTCCATGTTCAGCACGCCTGAGAGCAGCATGCCGACCGCGCCGGTCATCATCGCGATGGAAAGGTCGAGGTTGGTGAACAGCGCCAGGCTCTTGGCCAGCAGGAAGAAGCCGACCGCCTGCCAGATCTTGTTCGGGCGCTGTTCCTCGCGCGGGATGTCGGTGACGACCACCAGGTCCTTGTCCTCGGAGACATCCTGCAGCGCTTTCCAGCTGGAATGCAGCACCAGCGTATCGCCGGTGCGCAGGCTCACCGCGCGCAGATCGTCGCGATACACCTGGTCGCCGCGCGTCACCGCCAACACCGAAATGCCGTAGCGCTTGCGCAGGCGCAGTTCGCCGACCGATTGCTTGAGGAAGCGCGAGTTGGGCGGAATCACCGCTTCGGAAATGCCCGCGCGGGTGGGATTGAACAGCTCGGCCAGTTGCCGCATGCGTGGCGAAACGCGGCACAGCTGATTGTTGGCGAAGCGGTTGAGTTCATCGCGTGGGCCGAGCACGCCCAGCACGGAACCCACCCAGATCACCTGGTCGGCCGGCGGCGCCATGCGCGCCTCGTTGCCGCTCTTGATCGCCAGGATCAGTGGCGCGCCGTGCAATTGCTCGACCTCGCCGATACTCATGCCGACCAGCGGGCTTTCGGCGGTGACAGTGAGCTCGGCCGTCTCGCCAACGATGCCGTAGGTTTCGGCGAAGTAGCTTTCGGTACGGCCCGGCGTCACCTTCTGCCGTTCGTCCTCGCGCTCGGGCAGCAGCTTGTTGGTGTAGAAATAGAAGAACAGCACGCCGGCCACCGCCAGCGCCAGGCCCACCGGCGTCACGCTGAAGAGGCCGAACTTCGGCACGGTCTGCGCGCCGGGTGGCAGGTTGGCGTTGGCGCTGGCGATCAGGTCGTTGAGCACGATCAGCGGCGAGTTCGCGATCAGCGTGGTGTTGGTGGCGGTGAGAATGCAGAACGCCATCGGCAGCAGCAGGCGCGAGATCGGCACGCCGGTACGTGCGGAAAGGCGGCTGGTGACGGGAATCATCAAGGCGGCCAGCGCCTGGCTGGGAATCACCGCGCTGAACAGGCTGGTGACCGAGTTGATCACCACCCCCAGGCGCGATTCCTTGCCGCGCGCCATGCGCATCACGAACTGCGCGGTAAGGCCCAGCACGCCGGCGCGGTCCAGCCCGGCGCCCATGATCATGATCGCGATGATGGCGATCACCGCGTTACCGGCGAAACCATTGAAGACGCGATCGGAGGGAATCAGGCCGGTGAGGCCGATCACCACCACCACCAGCAGCGCCACCATGTCGGCGCG
>CBJMMB010000381.1:0-2152 GCA_966430775.1 uncultured Dyella sp.
CAGCAGCATACATAGTGCAAAACCGTATTTCCGTAGAACGTGCATCCGGTACGCCTTTGCCGTGACAGCGTGCGCCGCAATGAAGCGGTCCGCACCGTACGATAACCGCCCGCGCAGGCCGTACCACCTAGGGATGACCCTAGCTGGGGCACGCCCGAATGGGACCGCCGGCGGCGAGATGGTGTAGTCGGCGCTACGCCATCCACCGTCGAGGCAGCCATGACCGCAGTAAGCGACGTACGGCCCACGCACTCCTTCGCCGCCAACCATGCATCCGGCAACCGCTACACCGTGCAGCATGGCGACACGCTATCGGGCATCGCCCAGCGTTTCGGTGTCTCACTGGCGGCGCTGGAAGCGGCCAACCCGCAGATCGCCAACCCGAACCTGATCTATCCGGGCGAGTCCTTGACGATTCCGGACGGCGGCTCGGTGGCGCCGACGCCACCGCCTGGCCATGGCGGACCGGCCGCGCAATTTTCCATCAGTGAAAACGGCGTGAGGATGATCGAGGGCTTCGAAGGCTATAGCGCGACGGCTTATCCCGATCCCGGCACCGGCGGCGCGCCGTGGACCATCGGCTACGGGCACACCGGCGGCGTATCGCCCGGCGAGACGATCACGCGCGCGCAAGCCGAAGCGTATCTGCGCCAGGACCTGAGCTCGGCGGAAAACGCCGTGCGCAACAACGCGCATGTGCCGCTGACGCAGAACCAGTTCGATGCGTTGGTCAGCCTTACCTACAACGTCGGCGCGAACGGCTATTCCAGCCTGCTGGCCACCCTCAATCGCGGCGATTACGCCGGCGCGCAACGCATGTTCGGCGATTACGTGCATGCCGGCGGCCATGTGCTGCAGGGCCTGGTGAATCGTCGCGCACAGGAAGCAGCATTGTTCGGCAGCACGGCGCCATCCGGCGGCACCTCCGCTCCATCGCCCGCGCCAGCACCCAGCCCCAGCGGAAGCCACACGTACACGGTGCAAACGGGCGATACCCTGTCAGCCATCGCGCAACGACATGGCATATCGCTGGCCGCGCTGGAAGCCGCCAATTCGCAGATCGGCAATCCCAATTACATCTATCCCGGCGAAACCATCCATCTGCCCGGTGACAGCCACGACAGCGGCAGCGGATACACGGTAAGGCGGGGCGATACCTTGTCCGCCATCGCCAGCCTGCACGGTGTATCGCTGGCGGCATTGGAGGCGGCCAATCCGCAGATCAGGAATCCGAACCTGATTTACGTCGGGCAAGTGATCCGCGTGCCGTGATGCGCGCAGGTTGGCAAGACACCAGCCAGACTTAGCGAAAACCCATGCGCCGCATCGTGCCGTCGCGCAAAAAGAAATGATGGAACAACGCCGCGCAGGCATGCACGCCGATAACGCCGTAAAAAGCGTTGCCGATGATTTCATGGATGCTCTTTACGGTATGGGCGAGCTGCGGCGCCGGCCCGGAAAGATAAATCGCCCACGGCAGCCCGACCAGCGGCAGCGGTTTGCCGTGAAGGCTGTAGCTGAGCATGCCAAGCAGCGGTTGCGTCAGCACGAATACGTACAGCGCGCCATGCACCACGCGGCTGAGCTGGGTAACGATCACCGATCCTGGAACCGGCGGTGGCGCCCGGTGCCACAGTCGCCACACCAGCCTGGCGATCGATACCACCCACAACACGGTGCCAGCCCATACATGGATGGACATCCACGCGGTATGGGGGCTTTTCATTTCAATGGCGATATACGCCAGTGCTATCAATGCGGCGCTCAGCCAGTGAAACCCCACGGCTATGCGGTCGTATCGCCCTGATGTGTTCAACTTGCCGGTCACTGCTACCCCCGAAAACATGATCAGAGGATGGCAGGGGAAGCTATTGGTTTGCTTAGCGAGCCGTAGGGTTGAAGTAACGCGGGGATAAGCTGTCGCTAAGAATTCGAACGTCGCAGCCAATGGCGCTAACTTAATCATCGTCGCCCCGGCAAAAGCCGGGGCCTAGTGACTTTGAGGATCTGAAAGTCGCTGGGTCCCGGCTTTCGCCCACTGCTCTCCGGGAAAATGAGGCTCTTCAAAAAATGCGCAATGCGCCGCAATTTCTCCAGAAATTCAACGCTACCGAATCGTCATCCCAGCGAAAGCTGGGATCCAGTGCCTTTG
>CBJMMB010000382.1:0-2150 GCA_966430775.1 uncultured Dyella sp.
TTCATGTGATGCTCCTGTTACTTTTGCGCCGGTTACGATGCGAACCGAACGAGTACGGCATCAGCTTCCACGAATTCGCCTTGCGTGGCACTTACGCTTTCAATAGTGCCGGAGCGCGGCGCCTTCAAGGCCAGTTCCATTTTCATGGCTTCCATCACCAGCAGTTCCTGTCCTTCTTCCACGGTATCGCCTGCGCTCGCTTTCACCAGTACGACGCGCCCGGGCATGGGCGCCACGATCTGGTTGCCGCCACTGCCTTCCTTCGACGCCCAGGCAAAGGCCGCGGCGCGCGCAAAGGCGTAGCGCTGGCCGTTTGCATCGTGCAAGGTGATGCGATCCTGGTCGACGTGCACGGCAAGGCGAACGCCCTGGCCGTCGAAGCGTGCGCTGAGCGCGTCGGGCTGCAGGCGCGCGCCGCGCACTTCGCACTGCGCCGAACCGTATTGCAGCGCGTAATCGCCGTCATGGCCATGCGCTTCGATCTCGTAGCGCTGCTCGCGCAGGCTGAGCGCAACGATGCGCTTGCCGGCGTGCCCGATGCGCCACGCATCGGCGCGCGACCAGGGCGAATGCGGATCGCTACCGTGCGCCGCCGCGGCGACCACCGCGCGTTCGTCGTGAAGCAACGCAGCGGTGGCGGCAGCGAACAGGACATGCTCGGAGGGTGCCGCATCACCAGTTAGAAATTCATCAAGGTGGCGATCCAGGTAACCGGTATCGATGCGGCCTTCGACCACCACCGGGTGACGCGCCAGGCGTTCGAGAAACGCGATGTTCGATTTCGGCCCGACGATCTCGCATTCGGCCAGCGCCTCGCGCAAGCGTTGCAAGGCCTGCACGCGGTTGGTGTCGTGCACGATCAGCTTGGCGATCATCGGATCATAAAAAATCGTTACGGTGTCGCCTTCGACAACGCCGCCATCCAGCCGGACATGGCGCGACGGCGCCGACAGGCGCAGCGTGCGCAGCTTGCCCGAGCCGGGCAGGAAGTTCTGGTCCGGATCTTCGGCGTACAGACGCACTTCGATCGCATGGCCGCGCGCCTGGATCTCGTGCTGTTGCAGCGGCAGCGCTTCACCAGCGGCGATGCGCAATTGCCATTCGACCAGGTCGAGGCCGAGCGTTTCTTCGGTGACGGGATGCTCCACCTGCAGGCGCGTGTTCATCTCCATGAAATAGAACGTGCCGTCCTGGCCGACGATGAATTCCACTGTGCCCGCGCCCACGTAGTTCACCGCCTTGGCCGCGGCGACCGCGGCTTCGCCCATCGCCTGGCGGCGTTCGGCATTGAGGAATGGCGACGGCGTTTCTTCCAGCACTTTTTGATAGCGGCGCTGCGCGGAACACTCGCGTTCGTTCAAGTGGATGACGTTGCCGTGCGTATCGCCGAATACCTGGAATTCGATGTGGCGCGGATGCTCGACGTAGCGCTCGAGGATCACGCGCGTATCGCCGAACGAACTGGCCGCCTCGCGTTGCGCGGACGCCAGCGCATCGGCGAATTCCTTTTCCGTGCGCACGATGCGCATGCCCTTGCCGCCGCCACCGGCCGCCGCCTTGATCATCAGCGGAAAGCCGGTCTTGCGCGCCTGCTCGGCAAGCACGGTGGTGTCCTGGTTATCGCCGTGATAGCCAGGCACCAGAGGTACTTGATGCTTTTCCATCAGCGCCTTGGCCGCAGCCTTCGAGCCCATCGCCTCGATGCTCTCCGGGCGCGGGCCGATGAACGTCACGCCGGCTTCGGTGCATGCGCGCGCAAAGGCGGTGTTCTCGGAAAGAAAGCCGTAACCGGGATGGATCGCCTGCGCACCGCTCCGCTTCGCGACGTCCAGAATGGCATCGCCGCGCAGATACGATTCGGCCGGACGCGGCCCGCCGATCGGCCAGGCTTCATCGGCCAGGCATACGTGTTGCGCATCCTTGTCCGCTTCGGAGTACACCGCGATGGTGTGGATACCCAGGCGGCGGCAGGTGCGGATCACGCGGCAGGCGATCTCGCCGCGATTGGCAATCAGTACGCGCTCGAACATGCGGGTTCCACCGGGTCGCTTGGGGATGCAAAGCGCATAAAGCTAGCAGAATTGCGCGATGTAGCCGATGCGCGGCGCAGCATGCGTGCGCAATATGTGTGTGCCGGGATGGCCTCGTAG
>CBJMMB010000383.1:0-2132 GCA_966430775.1 uncultured Dyella sp.
GCTGGTGCTGGTGCTGGTGTTGGTGTTGGTGTTGGTGCCGGCGTTGGCGCAGGTGTTGGCGCTGGCGTCGGTGTCGGTGTCGGTGTCGGCGTATTCGCATACGACACGTCCAGATAGACGTGATCGGCGTCATACACGGGCACCACCTTCAGGAACGAACTCAAGCCGGCGTTGCCGGCGATCGTATAGGTGCCGCTGAGCCCGCCGTTCGCCGTCAGCAAGGTGTAGCGCCGGGTGCCCTGGAACGCGGCGATCGACGTCGCCGACGGCACCAGATCGAGGATGGCGCCCGGCTGCAGGATGGCGCTGCCGCCCACCAGGATCTGGCTGGATATGCCGGCCTGTCCCAAATTCCATTGCGCGACGTACGTGGCGCCCGCCACCTGGCTGTAACGGCCGCCGACGTTCAAGGTTTGATACGTGCCGTTGGCGGTACCTGGCGCGACCCGGCCCGTCACCATCAGATCGCCGCGCACTGTGCCATAGCCGATCAGCGCACCCGCATCGAGCACCGAAGCGGTGACCGCGCCTTGCAGAGCGAGCGTAGCTTGCTCAGCAATGCTGGTGCGCCCGCTGTATGTGTTGTCACCGGCAAGTGTTTCCTCGCCGCCTTCGATGTCCAGTCCTGCACCCGTGCCGGCACCCAGGCCGCCATCGACGAGCTGGCCGCTGAAAGTGCCACTGGCTTGCGTCAGCACCAGCGTGTTGCCGCCCAGATAACCCATGCCGCTACCGGAAAGCGACTTGATGTTGACGTTGCCGGCAGCGCGCGACATGTCGAACGTGCCATCGGCTTGCAGGGCCGCCGATGCACTGATGTCGACGGGACCTGCCAATCCCAGCCAGCCGCCCTGTTCGACGACGGTGCTGCCCGTGTAGGTATTGGCCCCGCTCAGGTTGGCGATGCCGCCATTGGCCACGGTGAACGCGCCGCTGCCGGAGATCTCCCCGGCCAGCCCGAGCGGCCCCATCGCCTGCGTCACCGTAATGTTGGTGGTGAGCGGCGCATCGGTCACATAGAACGGCGTGTACGCGGTGACCTGGTTCTCCAGGTCGTACATCACTGCGTTGCTCAAGAAGAACGACATGCCATACAACGCGGTGCCCGACGGCGTCAGCGATGCGGCGTTGCCCGTCCCTACTACTTGGGTGGGATTGCCTTTGCTGTCGTCCGCGGTGGTGATGGAAACCGTCTTTGCACCGGGCGCGGCGCCGGTTGCCGAAAGCGTCAGTCCACCGATTTCATTGCCGTTGGCGTTGATGTGCCCTGCGGCGTTTTCACTGGCGGTCAGTCCGCTGTCGTTGAGATAAACACCGACCGTGCCCGAATCGAGCAGCGTCTGCAACTTGGCGGTGTACGCGCCGTTGTTCAACGTGTAGGTGAAATACGTATCGAACTGCTGCGCGGCATGCGCGCCGGAAACGCCAAAATTGCCTTGATAGGTACCTTGCTGCGTACCGGGCACCCACGGCATCACGCTGAGGAACTGCGCGCGCAACGCCGGCGTAAGGCCCACGATGAAGCATGCCTGCCCGCAACCGCCGGGCGCGCCAGACTTGCCGTTGGCTTCCACGATGTAACCGGTGGTGGTGAGCATGCCCGGCACGCCGCCGTTGTCGCCGGCATACAGAAAATCGCCGGCGCCGAAGGTGCCGTAGAAATGCCCTTGCTCGGGCGCCGCGCCCTGATCGAGCGCCTGCTGCCAGGTGAGATCCTGGTACATCGTCACCGGTTGGTTCGACGAGTTCATGCCCGTGGCGATCGGCACGCCCTGGATATCGCCACCTTGCACGTTCGGAGCGAAGTGATTGGCGGTCATCAACCAATCGAGCGCCGCGGCAACCGGCAAGCCTTGCGACGGCGCTGCGCCGAAGACCTGCTTGCCCGTGCGCGCGTCATAGAACTGCACGCCCGACGCGGTGGCGTTCTGCTGCCAATACCCGGTGGTGCCATCGCCGTAATTGAACACGTACGGCGAGCCGGTGGCCGATGCGTTCCAGTTGGGAAACCACGGCACTGCACCGCCGTCATGGCCGACGGCGATGTTGAACGAATCGGAGCCGGTGTCGAACCGGTATTCCTGCGGCGTGCCGCCATTGAGGCCGACATTGATGCCCAGGCTGTAGCTGGG
>CBJMMB010000384.1:0-2114 GCA_966430775.1 uncultured Dyella sp.
GAGGTGCGGAATGCGCACCTTCAGCGAGTTCACGTTCCATGAGGCGATTTTCATGCGCGGGATTGTACGGGATGACGATGACGCGCACGGACCTCCCGCCGCGGCGTGCCTTCATGCACATGGGCGCCAGCCACAGAGCTGCTAGCGTGCGGCTTTCCCGTGTCCGCGGAACGCACCGTCATGCTCAAACCTGCCCGTCTCCTGTTGCCGCTCCTGGCCGCTCTGCTCACTCCGGTGGCGATGGCCGATACGCACGGCGCCACCGATCCGCGCATCGAGGCCTTGCTCACCGAGCTGGGCAAGGTGCGCGACATCAATGAAGTGGCGCTGTCGCCGGATGGGCATCAGCTGGCCTGGGTGGTGGAGACGCAGGGCAAGCCGGGCATCATGCTGGCCGATGCCGACGGCACGCACGCGCGCAGCATCGGCCTGATGGCCAAGCCCGGTACGTGCAGCGAAGAAGGCATCGCCTGGGCGCCGGATTCGCAACACCTGGCGTTTCTTTCCAATTGCGCCAGCAGCCGCAGCGGCATGGGCGGCGGCAAGCAGCCGGACATCTACGTGTTCGACACGCAATCGACCGGCAAGCCGAACCATCTGGCCAGCCTCAACGGTTTTGCGCATGCGCTGAGCTGGTCGCCGGATGGCAAGACGCTGGGCTTTCTTTATGTGGAAGGCGCCACGCGCCGCGCCAGCGCACTGGCGGCGGCGAAACCGTCGCTCGGCGAGATCGGCGTGGAAGGCATCGAAGTGCAGCGCGTCGCCAGCGTGCCGGCGCAAGGCGGCGCGGTGCAGCAGCTCACGCCGGCCGACAGCTACGTCTACGAATTCGCCTGGGCGCCCGATAGCGCGCGCGTGGCGTACGTCGCCGCGCCGGCGCCCGGCGACAACAATTGGTGGATCGCGCAGTTGTATGTGCAATCGGCCGAAGCCGGCGCTGCGCGCACGGCGGTGGTCAATCCAAAGACCGTCAGCGGTCCGTTGCACGGTCTGCAGATCGCGCTGCCGCGCTGGTCGCCGGATGGTTCGCGTATCGCGTTCATTGGCGGCCTGATGAGCGACCAGGGCGCGACGGGTGGCGATCTCTACAGTGTGCCTGCCAGCGGTGGCGCGCCGACCTTGCTCACGCCCGGCATCCATGTCACGCCATCGTGGTTCACCTGGAAAACGCCACAGTCGTTGCTGGTCAACCAGTTCAGCAACGGCCACGCGCAGCTGGCGGAATACAGCGTGGATGCGAATCGCGCGCAGCAGCAGCGCGTGCTGTTCACCGCGCAAGGCAACGTGGGCGACGGCAGCGCGATGATGGCGCTGTCGTTCTCTGCCGATCATCGCCAGGTGGCGTTCGAGCAATCATCGTTCGAGGTGGCGCCGGAGGTGTACGCCGGCGTCGTGGACAATGGTGCACCGCCTGCCGTGACCGCGATCAATGCGGCGTTGAAGCCGAGCTGGGGCAAGTCCGAATCCATCGAATGGGATAACCAAGGCTTCCACGTGCAGGGTTGGCTGATCTACCCGCTCAATTACGACCCCAGCAAGCACTATCCGATGATCGTCAACGTGCACGGCGGTCCATCCGCCGTGGTGCTGCCGCGCTGGCCGGTGATGGGCGCCAGCTTCGGCCCGTTCGCTGGGCTGGGCTATTTCGTGTTCATGCCCAATCCGCGCGGCAGCTACGGGCAGGGCGAAGCGTTCGTGCAGGCCAATCGCAAGGATTTCGGCTACGGCGACCTGCGCGACACGCTCGCCGGCGTCGATGCGGTCGAGAAGAAAGTACCGGTGGACGATCATCGCCTGGGCCTGGCCGGCTGGAGCTACGGCGGTTTCATGAGCATGTTCGCGCCCACGCAGACGCAGCGCTTCCGCGCCGTGGTGGCCGGTGCGGGCATCGCCAACTGGCAGAGCTATTACGGGCAGAACCTGATCGACCAGTGGATGATTCCGTTCTTCGGCGCTTCCGTGTATGACGATCCGGCGGTGTATGCGAAGAGCTCCGCGATCAACTTCATCAAGAACGTGAAAACGCCCACCTTGATCGTGGTGGGCGAACGCGACGCGGAATGCCCGGCGCCGCAATCGTTCGAATACTGGCATGCCTTGCGCACGCTGGGCGT
>CBJMMB010000385.1:0-2092 GCA_966430775.1 uncultured Dyella sp.
ATACGCCGGCGGGGAACAATCGCAATCCTGGCGCGGTGAATTGATCGCGCGCTTTATCGCTGCGAACAGTTTCTGAGTGAATCCCTCTCCCGCCGGGAGAGGGTGCCGACAGGCGGGTGAGGGTTCGGGCGAAGCGCGGTGCAGGCTACTTGCGCAAGTCGTGATGATCGCGCGCTGATCGTACCCTCACCCCAACCCCTCTCCCGGAGGGAGAGGGGCTACCTCATCGCCTCGCACAAGCTTCCGCGCCATCGTAAACTTGCACACTTGCCTGCCCGGCCAGTCTCCGGGCCATCTCTTTAGCGCGAGTGTCGTCTCCATGACCGATTCCAGCTTGCGCCTGCCGGCCGAATGGGAGCCGCAGGCCGCCGTGTTGATTGCCTGGCCGCATGCCGGCACCGATTGGGCCGAGCGGCTCGAACAGGTGGAATCCACCTATGTGGCGCTGGCCGCGGCGGTGACGCGCTTCCAGTCGCTGATCATCGTGGTGGCCGATGCAGCGTTGCGCGCATACGTGAACGCGAAACTGCAAGGCAGCGGCGCCGACATGGCGCGCATCCGCTTCGTGGAGCTGCCGTACGACGACACCTGGCTGCGCGATTCCGGCCCGATCACCCTGCGCGGCGACGGCAACCGCTTCCAGCTCACCGATTTCCGCTTCACCGGTTGGGGTGGCAAGTTCGGCGCGGAACAGGACGATGCGCTGATCGCCGGTCTGGTGCAGGCCGGCGTGTTCGGCTCGGCCGAGCATGCGCGCATCGACTGGGCGCTGGAAGGCGGCGGCATCGAAAGCGATGGCGCCGGCACCATCCTCACTACCTGGCGTTGCCTGGTGCAGCGTCATCCGGAGCAATCGCGTGAGGAGATGAGCGCGATCCTGCGCGACGGCCTACACGCCAAGCGCGTGCTGTGGCTGGATTACGGTTATCTGGAAGGCGACGATACCGACGCGCATATCGATACGCTGGCGCGCTTTGCGCCGGGCGATCGCATCGTCTACCAGGCCTGTGACGACGCCGGCGACGTGCATCACGCGGAATTGCAGCGCATGGGCGAGGAACTGGCCGCCTTGCGCACATCGGAAGGCAAGCCGTACACGCTCTACCCGCTGCCGTGGGCCAAACCGATCCTCGACGAAGGCCGCCGGCTGGCCGCGTCCTACGCCAATTACCTGATCGTCAACGGCGCGGTGCTGGTGCCCGCGTACGGCGATGCGGCCGATGACGAAGCCGCGCGCATCATCGGCGAAGCGCATCCGGGGCGCACCGTGGTACAGGTGCCCTGCCGTCCGCTGATCTGGCAGAACGGCAGTCTGCACTGCATCACCATGCAACTGCCGGCGGGCCTGTTGGGCGGATGAGCATTGCGCTGCTGCGTTATCACGCACGCAGCCGCCAATACATGGCGGCGGTGCCGTTTACCGATTTCATGGTGGCGCGCATCAAGGCCGGCGAAAAACGCATCACCGAAGGTGCGCGGCAGGCGACTGCAGCCACCGGCGATTATCTGGTGGTGTCGCCCGGCATCTTGTTGAACGTGGAAAACCTGCCGGCGTCGGACAGCCCGTATCAATCGAGCTGCCTGGCGGTGTCGCGCGAACTGCTGCAGAAGGCCTGGCCGGCGGACGCGGCGCCGTCACGCTGGACTGTACTGCGCGCCTATCCCGTGCTGGACCAGGCGTTTGCGCACGCCGAACAAGGCTTGCGCGACGAGCTGCCGCAAGCGGTGCTGGTGCATCGCGTGCGCGAATTGCTGGAGGCGCTGGGCATTGGCGGTTTCCGCCCGGCACCAGGCGGCGAGGCCGGCATCGCCGAGCGTGTGCGCATGCTGCTCGCCACCGATCCGCAACAAAGCTGGCGTGCCGAAGACGTCGCCGCGCAATTGGCGATGAGCCCGGCTACGCTGCGCCGGCGGCTGGCGGCCGAAGGCACGAGCTTCCGCGCGGTGCTGGAGGAAACGCGCCTGGCGCGGGCGCTTACCTTGATCCAGACCACCAACCTGCCGCTCAAGCATATTGCCGACGATTGCGGTTATCTCTCGCCTTCGCGCTTCGCGGCGCGGTTTCGCCAGCGCTTCGGCTCGCTGCCTTCCG
>CBJMMB010000386.1:0-2078 GCA_966430775.1 uncultured Dyella sp.
CGCTGGCGGTGATCCTGATCGTGCCGATGGTGCTGCTGTCCGCGATTGCCGGCGTATGGCTGTCGGGCGGCGACAACAACATCTTCACCCAGATCGGTTTGATCGTATTGGTGGGCCTGGCGTGCAAGAACGCGATCCTGATCGTGGAGTTCGCGCGCGAACGCCAGCATGAAGGCATGACGCGCTACGACGCGGTGCTGGAAGCGGCTCGCCTGCGCCTGCGCCCGATCCTGATGACGTCGATCGCCTTCATCATGGGCGTGGTGCCGCTGGTCACTTCGCACGGCGCCGGTGCGGAAATGCGTCACGCGATGGGCGTGGCGGTGTTCTCCGGCATGCTGGGCGTGACCATCTTCGGTTTGATCTACACCCCGTTGTTCTATGTGCTGATCCGCGCCGTGGTGGAACGCCGCGAAGCGCGCAAGAAGCAGCACGCATCGAACCTGCCCGCCTTGGAGGGGCATTGAGATGAACCAGTTCTTTGTAAGTAACGTGCTGCGTAATACCGCGTTGTTCGCCGCACTCGCGCTGGCCGGTTGCGTCAGCGTGGGTCCGGACTACAAGAAGCCAGACACCGCGCCCGCCAACGTGCAGAACGTCGACACCGCGCGCGAAAGCCACGCGCAGTTCCAGGCCGACTGGTGGAAGCAGTTCAACGATCCGACGCTGGATGCATTGATCCGGCGCGCGGCCAAGGGCAGCCTCGACCTGCGCATCGCGCAGGCGCGGCTGGCCGAATCGCGGGCGCTGCTCGGTACGGCGAAATCCAACCAGATCCCCACCATCGATACCACCATCTCCGCTACTCGATCACTCGAGCAGCAACCTGGTTTCGGTACCTCGCAGCGTGTGGGGATCGATGCATATCAGGCGGGCTTCGATGCCTCGTGGGAGCTGGATCTGTTCGGCGGCATCCGCCGTTCGGTGGAAGCAGCGCGCGCGGACCTGGGCGCGAGCGAAGCATCCATGCACGATGCGCAGGTGAGCCTGTTCGCGGAAGTCGCTCGCAATTACTTCGAGCTGCGCGGCACGCAGCAGCGCCTGGCGATTGCCCAGCGCAATATCGCCAACCAGGCCGACTCGCTGAAGCTGATCAGCGCACGCGCGCAAATCGGTACCGCGTCGGAACAGGATGTAGCCAGCGCCAGCGCGCAATTGAGCGCAGCCAAGGCGCAGTTGCCGGTGCTCGATGCGGCCGTGCACAGCTATGAGTACCGTTTGGCGGTGTTGCTGGGCGAGCGCCCCGGCGAACTGGATATCGACGTATCACCCGGCACATTCAAGCCGATCGCCACCGTGCTGCCGATCGGCGACAGCGGCGAAGTGCTGTCGCGCCGGCCCGACGTGCGTATCGCGGAACGCCAGTACGCCGCGGCCAACGCACGCATCGGCGTGGCCAAGGCGGATTTCTTTCCGCATATCTCGCTGGGCGGTTTCGTCGGCTTCCTCGCGGGTCGTCCCAACGACTTCGGCGGTCCGGCATCGCGCGCGTGGTCGTTCACGCCGAGCATCACCTGGAACGGCTTGAACGTGGAACGCGTGCGCTCCAACCTGCACGCCAGCGAAGCGCGCGCGAATGCGGCCGAAGCGAATTACCAGCGCACCGTGCTGCAGGCGATCGAGGATGTCGACAACGCCGTCACCAACTACAACGCCGAGCATGCGCGCGTGGAGCAGTTGATGGCGCAGGCCGAACAGAGCCGTCGTGCGGCGGAACTGGCGCGCATTCGCTACCAGGAAGGCGCCACGGGTTATCTGGAACTGCTGGATGCCGAACGCGTGCAATTGGCGGCGGAAGATGCGCTGGCCCAATCGGAAAGCGCGATCGATACGCGTGCGGTGGCCTTGTACAAGGCGCTGGGCGGTGGCTGGCAGGCGTGCGGCGACGCGGATTGCTCCAAGGTTGCCCAGGCGCAGTGACGTAGGTTGGGGTGCAAATCCCAATGTCGCTCTCCGAACGCACATCACATGTTGGGGTTTGCACCCCAACCTACCCTCTTCCGCAAGGAAGGGGGTATTTTTTAGCGCTCCACCATTCGCGCAAACCACTCCCACCCGCGCACGCGCTCGGCGATCAG
>CBJMMB010000387.1:0-2074 GCA_966430775.1 uncultured Dyella sp.
CGCTCCACGCGCAGCATGCCTGCGGTGACGACGAACATGATCAGGAACAACAGGAATGCGATAGCCGAAGCGGAACCGAGGTTCCACCATTGGAAGCCTTCGTTGTACATCAGGTACAGCACGCTGACCGTGCTTTGCAGCGGGCCGCCTTCGGTGATCACGTAGGGTTCGGCGAACAGCTGGAAATAACCGGAAACGGTAAGAATGCCCACCATCAACAGCGTCGGCGCCAGCATCGGCAGGGTGATATGGCGAAACTGCCGCCACGCCGAGGCGCCATCGATCCGCGCCGCTTCGTAAAGCTCGACCGGAATGGCCTGCAGGCCCGCCAGCAGGATGATCATGTTGTAGCCGAAGTTCTTCCATGCGGCGAAAAGGATGATCGTGGGCATTGCCCAATGCGGATCGCCGAGCCAGTCGATGGGGTGGATGTCGATCCATCCCAATGCGACGTTGACCAGCCCGTACTTGGTGTTGAACAGATAACGCCACACCACCGCCACCGCCACTACCGTGGTGACCACCGGCGCGAACAGCGCGGTGCGGAAGAATGCTTTGCAGCGTGCCAACGGCGAATGCAGCAGCAAGGCCGCGCAAAGCGAGATCAGCATCGACAGCGGCACGCCTACCGCGACGAAATACACGGTATGCCCGAGCGCCGCCCAGAACAGCGGCCGATGCAGCAGCGCCCAATAATTGGCGAGCGCGACGAAACGCAGATTGTGGATATCGGCCAGCGCGTACAGGTCGTAATCGGTCAGGCTCAATACGAACGCACCGATCACCGGCAACAGGAAGAACACGCCCAGCACGATGGCGGCCGGCGCCAGGAACAGCCACGCGGCGCGTTGTGTGTTCATGGCGGCGCGCTCGTCATTGGGCGCGCGTGATCGAGCATCCAGCGTCGCTTTTCCAGGATGCGATCGGCACGCCGGTCGATTTCCGCCGCGGCCTGGTCGATGCTGAGATTGCCCGCGACCGCCTGTGCGGCGACCAGCTGCATCTCGTTGACGATCTGCTCCCACTCCGGCACCGGCGGCGTGGGTTTTACCCGCTCCAGCTGTTCGCGAAACGCCTGCGCCTTGGCGTCGCGAAGCAGGCTCTGCTGGTTCCATGAACTGCGCCGCGGCGGCATATCACCCAGCAGTTCGTAGAAACGATCCTGCACATCGGGCCGCGAAAGGTATTCGATCAACGTCCAGGCCGCGTCCTTGTGCGCCGATTTGCGAAAGATCACCAAACTGGAACCACCGGCGAGCGCGGCGCCGTCGCCATCCGGCCCCGGCAACGGTGCGGTAGCCCAGATGCCTTCCGCCGAAGCAGGCAGGCGCTTGCGAAATTCGCTGATGTTCCACGGACCGGAGAAATAGAACGCATAGACGCCGCGGCCGAATTCCACCCACGGATTGCCGGCCTCGACATTGGTGATCGGGGGCGCTTGATGCAGGCGGAACGTATCAACGTAGAAGCTCAGTGCACGCTTGAAACCCGCGCTTTCGAAGTTTCCGTAGCGGCCACCGTCACGCAGCAGCGGATCGGGTTGCTGCAAAGCCAGCGAGGTCAGTTGATCGTATTCGTTGGTGGGTAGCAGGATGCCGTATTGGCCGCGGGCAGGATGGCTCAACGCAGCGAGCATGCGTCGCCACTCGTTCCAATCGCGCGGCGGCGCGTCGAATCCGGCCGCCTTCAGCAGATCGCTGCGATAGAACAGCAACCGTGTGTCGATATACCACGGCACGCCGTAGAGCGCGCCGTCATACACATTGGTGGCCCAGATGCTGGGGAAGTAATCCTTCGGCTGGATGAGCTTGTCGTTGGCGACGCGCGTCTGCAATGGCTCCAGCGCGCCGAGTGCGACAAATTCCGGCAGCCAGGTATTGCCGAGCTGGGTCATGTCGGGCGTGGAATCGCCGGCGAAGGCGGTAAGCAGTTTCTGGTGTGCGGCGCTCAACGGCAGTTGTTGCAGCACTATGTGGATGTTCGGGTTCTCGCGTTCGAATTCCGGCAGCAACTGGGTGATGGCTTCGCCTTCGCGGCCGATGGTCCAGAAGGTGAGCGTGTTGGGATCGGAATG
>CBJMMB010000388.1:0-2054 GCA_966430775.1 uncultured Dyella sp.
GCTGCTGCCGCGGCCGAACATGCGGCCGAAGAAGCCCGCCTTTTCGGCCGGCTGATCGGAAGCCATCACATTGAGGCTGTAGCTGTGCGCGGCATCGTCGTGGCTTTGCAGCGTGCCGATTTCACCGTTGCTCAGCGCCTCGCCGACGCGGCGATAGGTGTCATCGACGTTGTCGGCCAGGATGAAGCCGTCGGTGATCGAGCTCGGCACATTGCCCACGCGCGCGGTGGCGCCATTGGCGGTGGGGCGGTTGGCGCCGGGCGGCGGAATCACCAGCGCGGCGCTGGCGTTGGGCGTATCCATGCCGGGCGGAATTTCCAGCGGCGATTGCTGTTGGGCCGTCTGCCAGGCCTTTTCGGAACGGAAGATGCCGCAGCCGGAAAGTAGCAGGCCAGTCAGAACCAGGGCCGGCAGGGCGACGGCGAGGGAAGATTTCTTCATGTATGGAGTGTCCGTTGTGTTCCGAAGTTGAGTCGAGCAGGCGACCGGCCTTGCGTTCAGGCGGCATCCGCCAAGGATGCCAGAGTCGCCAAGGCCTTGCGTAGCTGTTCGCGCGCCGGCCCCTGTTCCAGTTCCACCAATGGCAGCCGCGGCAGTGCCGTGCCCAGTCCCAGGTCCGGCAAGCCGGCTTTCACCGCGATCGGGTTGGGCGCGCAATTGAGCGCCTGCACCAGCGGTTCGAGCGCGGCATCGCAACGCGCCGTGGCGGCACGGTCACCCGCCACAGCCGCATCGCACAATGCACGGAAAGCCCTGGGCGCCAGGTTGGCCACCACCGAAATGACGCCGGCGGCGCCGGCCAGCATGGCTTGCGCCCCGCTGGCGTCGTCGCCGGACAGATAGACGAAATCCGGGCGCACAAGTTCCGCCGTGCGCCGAATGCGTTCCGCGTCGCCGCGCGCTTCCTTGATGCCGACGATGGCGCCGTGCTCGCGCAGCGTCGCGGTGGTCTCGGGCAAGAGATCGCAGCCGGTGCGACTGGGCACGTTGTAGAGGATCACCGGCAGGCCGCCATGCTCGGCCACTTCCAGGAAGTGCCGGCGCAGGCCTTCCTGCGTGGGACGCACGTAATAAGGCGTGACCACCAGCGCGGCGTCCGCGCCCAGGCTGCGGGCGCGTTGGGTGATGGCGACGGTTTTGGCGGTACCGGCCTCGCCGGTGCCGGCGATCACCGGAATACGGCCGGCGACATGCTCCACCGCAAAGGCGAGCAGGCGATCGTATTCGTCGTGTTCGAGCATATGGGCTTCGCCGGTGGAACCGGCGACGACCACCGCCTGGGTGCCGCCCGCGATCTGGAAGTCGAGCAGGCGGCCGAAAGCCGCCAGATCGAGCGCCCCATCCGAGCCGAATGGAGTGACCAGGGCGCAGACGCTGCCGTGAATCTTCATGGGGCTATCCGCACAAAACCAAGCTCAGCATCTTACTTGCGGCCTCGCGGGACGGGCAAGTAAGCTGGCGTATCGTTCGTCGTCATCCCGCACGACGCGGGGTCGCTTGCCATCCATGTCCACCAACCCTTTTTCCGCGCGATCCAGCAACGACCACCAACTGCTGATCCAGACGCTGACGCCGGCGACGCGTACGCCGCTGCTCGCACTGGCCAAGCGCATTGCCGATGCCGGCTGCAATCTTTCCGATGCACGCGTGTCGACCATCGGCGCGGACACCTCGCTCACCCTGCTCGCCAGCGGCGCGTGGGATGCCGTAGCCAAGCTGGAAACCGCACTGGCCAAGCTGGCGCGCGAAGAAGAACTGCGCCTTACGCATTACCGCACCAGCCCGCGCGAACCCAGCGGCCATCTGCTGCCGTACCTGGTGGAAGTGGTCTCGTCGGATCGCCCCGGCATCCTGGTGAAGATCGTCGATTTCTTCAGCCGCCACGACATCAGCGTGGAGCAGTTGAGTTCCATGCGCTACCAGGCCATGCAGACGGGCGCGGCGATGTTCCAGGCGCAGTTCACGATCGGGGTGCCGGACAAATTGCACATCGCCGCCTTGCGCGACGACTTCCTGGAGTTCTGCGATGGCTTGAATCTGGATGCCATCATGGA
>CBJMMB010000389.1:0-2029 GCA_966430775.1 uncultured Dyella sp.
GCGGCCGGTGTAGTCGAACTGGACGGTGATGCGGGTGACGTTGGGTGGGACCTGGAAGGTGACAGGGTGGTAGGTGTGGTTTTCGGTGGGGTGGATTGGGCCTTTGAGGACGAGGTCCGGATTGTTATCGGCGGCATACGCGCTGAAACCCACGCACGCAGACAGGGCTATCAACGCCTGCATCAGGAGGATGCGTAAGGACAATGGTGCTTTCATGGCTTTCGTTGAATTCGCTCTCAGTTACGCACTGGCTAAAACGCCCCTCATTACCTCACCGTCATTCCAGCGAAAGCTGGAATCCAGTGTAAATACGTCGTGCGCAGCACTCGTCACTTTCTTTATATTGAGTGCTGCGCACCGCATGCTTAACTAGATTCCGGCGTTCGCCGGAATGACGATGAGGCGAGATCAAGCATTCCGGCACAGCTCGACATCAAAACCGATACATCACCGACGCCCTGAACGCCCTGCCCAGCAACGGCCGCGCAATAAACACCGTCGCCCCCGCATCGGCGCTCTTCAACTCGCCCGCACGCGGGTTGCCTTCGGTCAAGCCCAGCGAATTGTTGAGGTTGTCCGCATAGAAGAAGAACGACAGCGCCGGCGTGGCCTGGTAGCGCGCGCTGAAGCCGATCACGTTGTACTGCGGCAGCACCACCGAGTTGGCGGTATCGGAGAAACGCTTGCCTTCGTATTCGTAGGTGAGCTGCAGGCGCAGCTTGTTGTCGAGCAGGTTCACGCCGGGCACGATGCGGAAGCTCTTGCGCGGTACGCGAACGAGGTAGTTGTCGTTGTAGTCGAGCAAGACAGGCGCACCGGCCTGGACGATGGTGTAGCGCAGGCCCTTGTAGCGTGGATCCTGCAAGGTGGCGCTGTACTGCAGGTCGAACCAGTTCGTCGGATAGATCGTGCCTTCCAGCTCCAGGCCGTAGGTTTCGGTGTTCGCATAGCCTTGCTGCGGCGTCGACACACCGGTGTTCGGGTTGAACACGTAGTTGCTGAAGCCGACGTTGTTGTAGCGGGTGTAGAAGAACGTCGCGTAGCTTTCGACGTAGCGATTGGCGAACTTGTAGCCCACCTCGGGCAGGATCATCGTCTGCGTGATCGGCGTGGCGGTCGGCGAGGTGATGTACGAGCTCAGGTTCGGCAGGCGGAACGCATAGGTGTAGCGCGCGAAGACGCCCTGGTGATCGCTGAACTGGTAGTTCGCGCCCAGCGTCCAGCCCAGCTTGTGGAAGCTGTGGTCATACGTGGCGTATTGGCCGTTGCCGGTAAGGATGGACGAGCTCCATGGCGTGCCCAGGTTCTTCGACGTGGACAGTTCGGTCCAGCCGCTGGTTTCCACGCGCTCCCAGCGCACGCCGCCGTCGATGCGCAGCTTGTCGTTGATCTGCCATTCGTCCGAGGCATAGAACGCATCGGTATCGGAGCTGCCATGGGCGTGCGCCCATTCATAGCCGTTGTTGTAGATGCCGTCGTCGGTCAAGAGACCCAACGGCGCGCCGGCCGCGTTTACCGCCACCAGGTTGAGCAGCTTGGCGTTGTCCTGAGCGTCCAACAGTACGGTGGACGAGAACCGGTCGAAGCTCTGGTTGAAGTGCGCGTGGTAATAGCCGAGCGTAACGTCGTGCGTCTGGTCGCCGAACTCGAACTTGCGCAACAGGCGCGTGTTGCTGGTGATCTCGTTCACCGGCATGGTGACGCCACGCAGGCCACCGAGGATCACCAGGCCGTTGCCATTCTGGTTGGCGTTGTTGAACACCGCGCCGGAGTCCGCGTATTGCAGCTGCATGCCGGCGGCGCCTGGGTAGTACTGCTTCAGGCGCGCCTGCGCGGAGGCATACAACGCGGCCGACGTCTCGATCGCATTGGGAAACACGCCGTTGCGCTGCGTATCGGTGCTGCTGTAGCGCAAGTCTTCGGCGATCTTCCAGTTGTCCCACAGCTTGTAGTCGAACTTCAGCGTGAGCTGGGTGCGCTTCACGTCGGTGCCGACGGTGTTGTCGAAGTTGTAGTAGCTGCCGTTGCC
>CBJMMB010000390.1:0-2028 GCA_966430775.1 uncultured Dyella sp.
CTGCTGGAAAGCCGCAATGCATAGGGATGCGCCGCACGGCTACCGCGTGCTGATCGTGGCGCCGTGGGGGCACGACGCACAAAGCCTGGCCAGGGCCTTGTCCCAGGATGGCTATCACACCGACGTCCATCCCGACCTGACCACCCTGGCCGAGCACATCGACGAAACGACCGGCGTGGTCATTCTCACGCAGGAAGCGCTCAAGCATGGAACCGAATCGCTGCAAGTGTCCCTGCGATGCCAGCCGACTTGGTCTGACGTACCGTTCGTGGTGCTTCGCTCGGTACGAAACGGCAGCGGGCCGCTGACGGTGCCGCTGCCGCGCGAGGTCATCAATCACATCGAACTCGAACGTCCGGTCGGCTCCTTCTCGCTGATCAGCGCCGTCGCCACTGCGATGCGTTCGCGGCAAAAGCAGTTCGAAATACGCGATCGCATCGCCGAGCTGGCCGCCAGCCGCAAAGCGCTGGCCAGCAACGAGGCGGAGCTGCGCCTGATCGCGGATGCCTCGCCCATGCTGATCGCCTTTGTCGATCCGGACCTGCGCTACCGCTTCGTCAACCAGGCCCACCAGGCATGGTTCGGCATCGCACCGGCCAGCATGCTGGGAAGAACCGTGGAAGACGTCTTCGGTGCACAGTACTGGGAGCTTTGCCAGCAAGCGGTGCAGCGTGCCCTGGCCGGCGATGAAACCCAGCTCGAGCTGAGCAGCCTGCGCCCCGATGGCACGCGACGTGACGCCGAATTTCGCTATATCCCGCGCTTTCAGGAAGACGGGCGCGTCGACGGCATCCACGTGTTCGCCACCGACATCACCGAACGCAAGGAATCGCTGCAGGCCGCGCAACGGTTCGCCGCGACGCTGGAGCGCAAAGTCGCCGAACGCACCGCGGCACTGCAGGCCGAAGTGCAAGCCCGATCGGAAAGCGAAACGGCGCTGCGGCAGGCGCAGAAGATGGAAGCGGTCGGCCAGCTCACCGGCGGCATCGCGCATGATTTCAACAACATGCTGACCAGCATCATCGGCGCGCTGGACATCATCAACGTGCGCCTGCAGGACGGACGCGTGGACAATCTCGACCGCATGATCCGCGCCGCATCCGATTCGGCAAACCGCGCCGCGGCGCTTACGCAACGGCTGCTCGCCTTTTCCCGCCGCCAGTCGCTCGATCCCAAGCCGGTGGATCTCAACGCGCTGGTGCAGTCGATGGAGCTGCTGTTGAACCAGACCCTGGGCGAACGCATCCAGGTGCAACTGGATCTGGCGCCGACCTTGAGCAAGGCGATGGTCGATGCCAATCAACTGGAAAGCGCCCTGCTCAACCTGAGCATCAACGCCAGGGACGCCATGCCCGATGGCGGCCTGCTGCGCATCGCCACACGCTGTGCTTCGACCGTGCCCTACCTGCACGACAGTGTCGCCGCCCATGCTGCAGGCCATGTGGTGCTGGAAGTGGCCGATACCGGCGTGGGCATGGAAGCCGACGTCAAGGAGCGCGTGTTCGAACCGTTCTTCACCACCAAGCCGCTCGGCCAGGGCACCGGCCTGGGCCTGTCGATGATCTATGGCTTCGTGCAGCAATCCAACGGCTACATCGATCTTCAATCGGCGCCCGGCAAAGGCACCACGGTGGCGCTCTATCTTCCGGCCGCTCCGCCGCATGAGGTGGACGCCGAGGTTCCATCCGCCGGCGGCACGCCCAAGGGCGAAGGCCAGCAGATATTGGTGGTGGAAGACGATGACCAGGTGCGCTTCCTGGTCAGCTATCTTCTGGAAGAGCTGGGCTACTCCGTCACCACGGCCAGGGATGCAACGGCCGCGATGCCGATCCTTTCTTCTTCCGAGCCGGTGGACCTGCTTATTTCCGACGTCGGCCTTCCCGGCATGAACGGTCGTCAGCTGGCGGAACTGATGCGCGTGGAACGTCCTAGCGTTCCCGTGCTCTTCATGACCGGATATGCCGAGTCCGCGGCGGTTCAATCCGAGTTTCTGGGCGAAAACATGGCGATCATCACCAAGCCGTTCGC
>CBJMMB010000391.1:0-2023 GCA_966430775.1 uncultured Dyella sp.
CGCGCACAAGGCGAACGGACGTGAACGCATGATGCCTCCGGTTATGTAATGCATTAATTCCCCCCTTCAATCATGGATGCCGCAATCCCCTCACCGTCATTCCGGCGAAGGCCGGAATCCTTCGCCAGAACGAAGCATGGATTCCGGCCTTCGCCGGAATGACGGTGAGGCACAACAGGCAACTCAAAAAGTTGCAACACCTGTCGTGCCAGGGGAGAAACAGCGTGACGACTAATCCGCCTTCGCCTTCTCATCCTTCACCGGCGTCAAGCGCAAATCCTGAAAATCGAAACTGAAATCCGTCAGTGGCGAAATCGGCTGCATGCGCACTTCGCGCACGTGGCCATCCACGTCCAGCGCAAAATTCACGAACGCATCCGCGTTCAAGGCGCGATCGTCCCAGCGCACGATAAAGGTATCGTGCTGCCACGGCGTCATCGTGCCGACCAGTTGCGGGGTCTTGCTGAAGCGCAGGCGCTGCTTGCCGCCTTCGTTGGCGATCACGATGTCGCCATACCAAGGGTCGCGATAGGTGCCGGCGTATTTCGCCAGCGGCAAGGAAGGCTTGGCTTTGGCGTCGCGCGCGGCCTGGTGTTCCTTCCAGCTCTCGTCCGCCTTGCCCTGCGCATGCTTTACCGCTTTGTCGTACACCGCCACCCAATCGGTCTTGTTGGACGCATTGAGATACGCATCCAGCACGCGATAGGTCACCGCGTTGAACGCGGCGCCGGTTTCCTGATTGGTCAGCACCACCACGCCAAGCTTCAGACCTGGCACCAGCGTGACGCGCGAGACCATGCCCGGCCAACCACCGGTATGCCACACCAGTTTCTGGCCGTGGTAGTCGCTCAGGAACCAGCCCTCGCCATAACCGGAAAAGTTCGGCATCAGTGCTTGCAGTTCCGGGATCGGCGGCTTGTTCACCGGGATCGGCGTGAGCATGGTCCACATCTGGTTCTGGCTGTCCTGCGAGAACAGCTGGCGCGGCTTGCTGTCGACATCCTTGCCCGGCAGTTCGCCGCCGGCGAGCTGCACGTTCATCCACTTGGCCAGGTCGTGCACGCTGGCGTAGATGCCGCCGGCGCCGGGGTTGTTGGTCCAGGCCATCGGCGGCACCGGTTTCAGATTCTTGAAGTCGTACAGCGCGTGGCCGGTGGCGACGTCCATGCCGGGTTTCAGATAGGTCATGTCGACCAGCGATTCGTCCATGCCGACCGGCTTGAAGATGTGCTCGCGAAGATAGTCGGCATAGCTCTGGCCGGATACGTTTTCGATCACCAGCGTGGCGACGGCGAACAGGATGTTGTCGTACGCGTAGTGGCTGCGAAAACCATTGGCGATCGGCACATGGCGCAGGCGCTCGACTACTTCCTTGGTGCTGTAGTGGGTCGGTGGCCAGTACAGCAGATCGCCGGCGCCCAGGCTCAAGCCGCTGCGGTGCGCCAGCAGGTCGCGCACGCGCATGTCATGCGTAACGTAGGGGTCGGACATCTGGAACCACGGCAGGTAATCGGTGACCCGCCCGTCCATGTCCAGCTTGCCCTGCTCGGCCAGCATCTGCAGCGCGGCGGCGGTAAAGGCCTTGGTGTTCGAAGCGATGGCGAACAGCGTGTGCGCATCCACTTTTTCCGGCTTGCCGGTTTCGCGCAGGCCGTAGCCCTCTTCCAAGACCACCTTGCCGTCCTTGACGATCGCCACCGCGATGCCCGGCACGTTGAAGGTCTTGCGTGCGTTGTCCACATAGGCGCCGAAATCCTGCAGCATCGGCGGCAGCGACGCTTGCGTGTCTTGCGCCGTATCGGTTGCCGGCTGGGTCTGCGACCAGGCCGGCGCGGCGATGGCGAAGGCCAGCAAGGCGCAGCTGGCGGTGATGCGTAGGGACAAGGACGGCATGGTGGCTCCGCGGCAAACAAAGCCGCAGTCTAGCTTGCCGCTGACCATCCGCACGCTGCCCCAGAAGTCACGTAGGTTGGGGTTTGCACCCTGATATATCCCCACGTTTTGCTTTGCGCTCCTTACTCTG
>CBJMMB010000392.1:0-2013 GCA_966430775.1 uncultured Dyella sp.
GGCGGGATCGGCGATGGCGGACGAAGGCATGTGGACGCTGGATCACCTTCCGGTCAAGCAGATGCAGCAGCGCTACGGTTTTACGCCGAGCCAGCAGTGGATCGATCTGGTGCAGCATGCGGCGCTGCGTCTGGCCGAGGGCTGCTCCGGTTCGTTCGTTTCAGCGAACGGGCTGGTGATGACCAACCACCATTGCGCCAACACCTGTCTTTCGCAGCTTTCCAAAGGGCATGCGGACTACATGTCCAACGGCTACATCGCAGCCAGGCAGGAAGATGAGCCCAAATGCCCCGACGTGGAACTCAATCAGCTGCAGTCCATCACCGATGTGACGGCGCAGGTGAATGCGGCGACAGCGGGCAAGAGCGGCGCCGAGCGCGTGAAAGCCGAGCGCACGATCGACAGCAAGCTGGAGCAATCCTGCGTCAATGGCGACGCCAAGACCTGGCGCTGCGACGTGATCACGCTCTACAACGGCGGGCGCTACGCGCTCTATAAATATCGCCGTTACCAGGACGTGCGCCTGGTGTTCGCGCCGGAGCAGAGCATCGCCTTCTTCGGCGGCGATCCGGACAACTTCAACTTCCCGCGCTACGACCTGGACGTGGCGTTCTTCCGCGCCTACGTCGACGACAAACCCGCAAGCACGCCGCAATTCTTCAAGTTCTCGCCGCAGGGGCCCAAGGCCGGCGACATGACTTTCGTGATCGGCAATCCCGGCTCGACCCAGCGCGGCATTCCATGGATCCAGCTGGCGGCGATGCGTGACGTACGGCTGGTGCCGTTTTTCGGTTTCCTGTCCGAGCTGCGCGGCGTGCTGTGGCAGTACGGTCGCGCCGGCGCCGAACAGACCAAGGAAGCGCAGGATCTGCGTTTTGGCCTGGAAAACACCATCAAGGTGTTCAACGGCTGGTTGCAGACATTGGCGGATGACCATTTCGTCGAGCAAAAGAAGCAGCAGGATGCTTCCTTGCGCGCGTGGATGGCGGCCACGCCGGAGCGCCGCGCCAAGTATGGCGATCCATGGGCGGAGTTGGAGCGTGCGCAGCAGCGCAGCAAGGATTTGCGCGCGCGTTACGACATGCTCGAAAATGGCGCGGGTTTCGCTGACCGGTTCGGCACGCTCTTCGGTTACGCGCGCACGTTGGTGCGTACCGCAGCCGAACGCAACAAGCCCGACGGCGAGCGCCTGCCGCAGTTCCGCAATGCCAACCTTCCGGCCGTGCAACATACGCTGGAATCGGATGTGCCGGTGTATCCGCAATACGAGCAGACCATGCTGTCGTGGTCGCTGGAAAAACTGCGCCAGGTATTGGGCGCGGACGATCCGACCGTGCACGAAGTGCTCGGCAAGCAATCGCCGGAGCAACTCGCGCAGCAGTTGGTAAGCGGCACCAAGCTGGCCGATCCGGCGGTGCGCAAGCAGTTGTGGGCCGGCGGCGAAAAGGCGATCGAGGCCTCGACCGATCCGATGATCGTGTTCGCGCGCCAGATCGATCCGGAAGCGCGCAAGATCCGCAAGGCGTACGAAGACGAAGTTACCGCGCCCACCGACAAGGCCGACGAAACCATCGCCAAGGCGCGCTTCGATCGTGACGGGCTGTCCAGCTATCCGGACGCCACTTTCACCCTGCGGCTTTCCTACGGCAAGGTGGTGGGCTGGAACGAAAACGGCACGCCGGTGCCGCCGTTCACGCACATCGATGGCCTGTACAAGCGCGCCACCGGCGCCGACCCGTTCAAGCTGCCCGATAGCTGGATCAAGGCGCAGGGCAAGCTCGATCCGTCCACACCGATGAACTTCGTCACCGACAACGACATCATCGGCGGCAATTCCGGCAGCGCGGTGATCGATCGCGAAGGCCACGCGGTGGGATTGATCTTCGACGGCAACATCCATTCGCTGGGCGGCGATTTCGTCTACGACGGCAGCAACAATCGCGCGGTGGCGGTGGATACGGCCGTATTGGTGGAGTCCGTGCGCAAGGTGTACAACCTGCCGCGGCTTGCGGA
>CBJMMB010000393.1:0-2005 GCA_966430775.1 uncultured Dyella sp.
GGCCGGCCCGATCGAGCGCCGGGGCGGCTGGTACACTACTAAGCTGGCTGCATTGTAGTGATGAATCCCAAGTTATGGACGTCAACGAGCGAATCAAGGCGGTGCTGGCCGAGCACCCGATCGTGCTTTTCATGAAAGGCACGCCGCAATTTCCCATGTGCGGCTTCTCCGCGCGCGCGGCGCAGGCGCTCGATGAAGCGGGTGCGACGTTCCATGCGGTCAACGTGCTGGCCGATCCGGAAATCCGCGCGGCCCTGCCGCACTACGCCAACTGGCCGACCTTCCCGCAGCTTTTCATCCAGGGCGAACTGATCGGCGGCTGCGACATCGTGGAAGACCTCAAAGCCTCCGGCGAGCTGGCGCGCATGGCCAGCGACGTGGCGGGGGAACACCACGCATGAGCCTGAGCCTGCCGCTGCACCGCCTGCCCGAAACCTGGACACCTGCCGCCGACGAACTGGCCGACCGCGTGGTGCTGGTCACCGGCGCCTACGGTGGATTGGGCAGCGCGGTGGCGCGTGCGGTGGCGCGCGCCGGCGCCACGGTGGTGATCACCGGCAAGCGCAAGCGTCAGCTGGAACAGCTTTACGATGCGATGCTGCGCGACGGCCTGCCGGAACCGATCATCCATCCGCTCGACATGGAAACCGCCACGCCGCGCGATTACGAAACATTGGCCGAAGGCTTGCAGCGCGATCTCGGCCGGCTCGACGGCATCGTGCACACCGCGACGAGTTTCGCCGGCCTGATGCCGATGTCCACGCACAAGCCGGATGCCTGGCTGCGCAGCCTGCATGTCAATGTGTCCGCGCCGTTCGCGCTGACGCAAGCATGCCTGCCGTTGCTCACCGCGGTGCCCGATAGTGCGGCGGTATTCGTGCTCGACAATCCCGACCTGGTGCGTCGCGCGCATTGGGGCGCATACGGTGTATCGAAGGCGGCGCTGGAACGCTTCGTCGCGATCCTGCATGAAGAACACGACGAAGACGCGTTGCGCGTGCATGCGCTGTTGCCTGCGCCGATGCGCACCACCTTGCGCCGCACCGCCTACTTCGGCGAAGACACCTTGCAGCATCCGCTGCCCGACAGCACTGCCGAGGCCGTGGTTTATCTGCTGAGTGCGAAAGCTGCCGCCGCGCGCGGTGGCGTGCTCGATCTGCGCAGCGCATGATCGCGCCAACCTAAACAAGGGGATTCGATGGAAACGCAGATGACCACCATGTCGGCGGCGATCCTGCTGTTCCTGATCATGGATCCGCTCGGCAATATCCCTCTTTTTCTGGCACTGCTCAAAGATGTGCCGCCCAAGCGGCGCCGCGCGGTGATGGTGCGCGAGCTGTTGATTGCGCTGGCGGTGCTGCTGTTGTTCCTGATGGGCGGGCAGCTGATCCTGAAGCTGCTGCAATTGCGGCAGGAGTCGGTCAGCATCGCCGGCGGCATCGTGCTGTTCCTGATCGGCATCCGCATGGTGTTTCCTCCCGCCGAAGGGGGCATTTTCGGCCAGGCCGGCGAAGGCGAACCGTTTATCGTGCCGATGGCGATTCCTGGTGTGGCGGGCCCTTCGGCGATGGCCGCGTTGCTGCTGCTTACCAATACGCAGCCAGGACGTACGGCGGATTGGGCGATTGCCCTGCTGTGCGCGTGGCTGGCCACAGCCATCATCCTGCTCAGTTCCACTTATCTGTTCCGCTGGCTCGGTGAGAGCGTGCTTACCGCGCTGGAACGCGTGATGGGCATGCTGCTGATTGCCTTGTCGGTGCAGATGTTCATGGGCGGCATTGCGGCGTATCTGCATCTGACGCTTTAAACGTGTCGGCATGACGATTGGCCGGGGACAAGATCTGTCGTGGCGAGCAGAATCAAATCAACGGGATAGGCGCAAGACATGATCGGCTTGAACGCGCTTTTAAGCCTTCACCCCGGACCCTTCGTGTATTCTTGCGCTCCGTACCGGTTTGACCCTGCGATTTCTCGCAGTTGTCACACTTGGTCGGCAACATGGATT
>CBJMMB010000394.1:0-2005 GCA_966430775.1 uncultured Dyella sp.
AGCTTGTACTTGGCCAAAGCGCCACCCTTGTAGACATACAGCTCATAGGAATGCTTGCCGATCGCATGCACTTCCTCCACCACCGTGGTATCCGCGCCTTCGCTCAAAACCATGGCAAGCTGCCGCTTCTCCAGGGGTAGGTCATCCATCGCGATGACCTTTTCGATCTCGAACCCTTCGTCGTATTTGAACTCGAGGGAAAAAGCCGCATCCTGCCATTGCAGCTTGCCAACGATGCCGTCGCGTTTCATCTGCGCATCCACCACCACGTTTTGCTGTGCCGCCAGCGTCGTGCCGGCATTGCTGAACATCACCGCGCCCGATGCAACCATCGCGCCATAGCCAATCCGCTTGAATACAGGCTCGCTCAGATATGGCAGCACACGCCGTACCAGCCAGGTCGCGAGCAGCGCCGCCGCGCCGATCAACAGGCCATAGCCAAACGCCGCCGGCGACAACAGCCCGAACAGGCCGTAAAGCACCATCTTGATGATGTGCAGAATGATTTCGTTGGCCGCGCGCGTGGCGATGATCTGTTCCTTGCCCAAGCCATAGCCCAGGTAGAAACGGTTGAAGATCAAACCCACCGCCCCGGTCAGGCCGGATACGAAACCTGCGGCCGCGCCGATCAGGATCAACACGGGATTGCCGCCTTTGCGCCTCGAAGGTTCGCCACGATTCGGACGAATCAAAAGCGGCAGGTTGGCCAGTAAAAACAATCCCAGCACGAATTCCAGATAGAGCGGATTCACCCGGCTCAACAACCACGCGCCGAGCCATACCGCGGGAATCGCCGCCGGCACGAACCAGCGCACGATGCGCCAGTCGATATGCCGAAAGAACACCGCCATGCGTGAGGCGGAACTGATCGTACTGCCTACCGACAAGGCCGCCGGCACTTGAGCCGTGGGCAAAATGTGGCCCAGCACGGGGATAAGCATGAGGCCGGCGCCACCGCCGGTCAGCGAACTGATGCCAAAGGCGAGCAAGGCGAGGATCGAGAGCCAGAGCGCAGGCATGAGCATACGTAGTTCCTTCTGCTGATACTGTCCTTGTTGCAAACGAATGCCTGGGACGCGCGCTTTAGAAAGCACGATCGCGAAGAGGTTCACAGCCCGTTGGGTTACGTTGCGTAACCCAACTACGGGATATCCGGCGGCGGCTATGGATTGCTTACGCCATGCGGCACATGGCCAGTGGCGACATGCTTGCGCGCGGATTCCACGTTCGCCGGCGAATCGTCGAAAAAGATGTCGGCGCCGAACGCATCCAGGAACGGACCTTTGTCGCGTCCGCCGAGGAACAAGGCTTCGTCGATACGCACGCCCCAGCGCCGCAGCGTAAGGATCACGCGCTTGTGCGCCGGTGCGGAGCGTGCGGTGACCAGCGCGGTGCGAATGGGTGAATTTTCCGCGGGAAACGCCGCCTGCAAGCGATGCACCGCGCTCAGGAAACCGCGGAACGGACCGACGGATAGCGGCTTTTCGGCCAGCTCCGTTTCGCTGCGATGGAACGCTTCCAGGCCTTCTTCGCGCGAGACGCGCTCGCCTTCGTCACCGAAGATCACCGCGTCACCGTCGAAGGCGATGCGCAATTGCTCGCTGGCGCGCGGCGGCGCAGTGGAAGGCAGGATTGTCGCCGCGGCCACGCCGGCTTTCAACGCGCGGCCGACGTCTTCGGCATTGGCGGAGAGAAAAAGATCCGCCTTGAACGGCGCAATGTAGTCGGACGTCGGCGCACCGCTGGTGAACGCGGCGCGGCTGATTTCCAGTCCGTAATGCTGGATGGAATTGAAGATGCGCAAGCCTGTATCGCCCGAATTGCGCGACAGCAGGATCACCTCGACCGGTGGCACGTCGCCGGCAAGCCTGTTGAGGCCGAGCAGTTTTTGCACCAGCGGAAACGCCACGCCGGGTTGGAGGATCTCGTTCTCGTGCTCGATCTGGAAACCGCGGTAGGCATCCAGCCCTTCCCGCTCGAACAAGGCGTGGCTGTCGCCCAGGTC
>CBJMMB010000395.1:0-2000 GCA_966430775.1 uncultured Dyella sp.
GCCACCACGCGCAGCACCGAACGCGCCCACGCCTGGCGCAGGATGCACCCTGCGCATGCCACGACCACGACGAATGCGCCGATCAGATAACCGATGTCCCAGCCGAGCAGAGCACGCAGACCGGCGGTGATCTGCTGGCTGTCGCTCCCGCCGGGCGGCACCTTCTGCAGGGCGTCCCACACGGCTTGCGCGTGATGGATGTACTGCACGCCGCCAAACGCGGCCGCCAGCAGCAGTACCCAGGTGAGCATGCGCCACCAGGCAAACCTTGGCCTCTTGCGCACGTCGGTATCGAAGCGGGAAATCAGCATCAGGCCGCCGCCTTCTTCATCGTGTTGAGGTCGGTCAGCACCTGTGCGGCGTTGTCCTTGGGATCGACGTCGCGATAGATCTTGGCGATCTTGCCGGTGGGATCGATCAGGAAGGTGGTGCGCTTGGCGAAGTGCAGGCCGATGGCGGATGTCAGCACGCCGTAGCTGATCGCCACGTGCCGGCTGGTATCGGCCAGCAGCGGAAACGGCACGTGGTATTTCGCGGCGAATTCGGCGTGCGACTTGATGTTGTCGAGGCTCACGCCGACCACGTCCGCGCCGGCCTGGCGCAGCTTGGCCACTTCATCGCGGAAGGTGCAGACTTCGGTGGTGCAGCCGGGCGTGAAATCTTTCGGATAGAAATAAAGCACCAGCCAGTGGCCGTGGTAATCGGCGGGGCTGCGCCAATGGCCGTTCTGATCCTGCAGCCGGAACGCCGGCGCCGCCTGCCCGACTTGCGGATTGCCTTGCGCGCCGGTGCCGGCCAGCGCTGGAACGGCTAGCAGGCCAACCAGCCCGGCCATCGCTAGCAGGGTCAACAGACGACGCATGGGCGAACTCCATAAGCAAGGGGCGCAGCGAGTATACGCTGCCATTACGCAAGCAAAAGGCGCCTTGCGGCGCCTTTTGTCGATGGCCAACGCTACCGCTTACTGAGCCTTGACCGGTTCGATATCGAACTTGTCGACCGCCACGCCAAGATTGACGCCCTCGCCACTGCCCGACAGCGCAATGGACGTGGTGCCCTTGGTCAGCACCTGCGCGGTACCGCTGCGCACGACACCGGCCGAAGCGCCGGCCTGCGCGTAACTGCCGTAGACATCCTTGATGCTGTAGACATTGCTGATGTCGCCCTTGCCGGCGACGTGGAACTTGCCGGCGGTGAGGCCGCCGCCGTGCATGCTGATGCTCACGGCTGCCGTTTCGCCGTTGTCGCATGTGATGTCACCGCGTCCTTCTGCATGCTGGTAGATCGCCGACCATCCTTTCAGGCTATAGGTGAGGTGACACTTCACCGGGGCCTTGGCCGCCTGCGCCGTCATGGCCGGCAGGCCGGTCATCGCGCCGGCGCACAGCAGCATGGCGGCAGTCAATCCAAAGGTACGCTTGCTCATATCAGTCTCCTTACGCATGGCGTGGATCACCCACGCCGTGGCGAGAGTGTCGGCGCAACGGACTGAACAAATTGGCAAGAAACCAAACGGCGTTCAGCTTTCGCACGCTTCCGTGAGCGTTATGCGTAGACGCCGCCTGTTGTTTCCTTTTGCTTGATGATTAACTAACAAAGCGCCGCGCACACTGAAATCGCACGTTGGCCATGGAGGAACAAATGCCCAAGTACTCGCTGGTCGGCTATGACAGTTCGGATACGTCGCAACGTGCGTTCCGCTTCGCCATGGACCTGGCGCGCGCCTGCAAGGGCCGGGTGCGGGTGGTGTCGGTGCTGCAGGTCACCCAGGGCGGCGCCGATGCCTGCGCCTTGATGATGACCGACTCGGCCACCGAGCGAGCGCAGGAGTTGCAGCAGGAACTGCGCAGCCTGGACGCGGATGCCGACACGCTCGTAGACCTGGAAATCACCCACGGCAGCCCCGGCGATATCCTGCTTGGCCAGATCCGCCAGCACCCCATCGACCACATCGTGATCGGCCATACCGAACGGGGCGCCCTCGGCCGCTGGCTGCTGGG
>CBJMMB010000396.1:0-1997 GCA_966430775.1 uncultured Dyella sp.
CTGCAGCTCGCGTAGCCCGCATCCCGCGCTACCGTCTTGATCGCAGCGCCCTGGCTTATCTGGCTGAGCGCCCGCGCAAGGCGGACGTGCTGGCGCCAATGCACGAACGACATCTGCAATTGGCTCTCGAACAATCGCGCCAGGGTTCGGCTGCTTGCGCCTACATGGCCTGCCAGTTGCTCCAGCGTCTCCAGGCGTGAGCTGCCGGAAAGTAGACGCTGACATACGTTTTTGAGCCGTGGTTCCGATGGCACAGGTATGCGCAAGGCCGCTTGCTCCGCCGTCTGCAATTCATGCAACAGCAGCGGCGCCAGCATGGCCATGCGCTCGCGCTGCTTCTGCGCATGTGCCTGCACGGCCGCGAGGATCAACTCCCGCAGCAACGGCGATATCGCCATTACCTTGCAGTGCGCACCGAACAGCGCGCTATTGCTGCGATCCAGATACAGCATGCGCACCGCCACCGATCCTTCCATGTGGATCTCATGCTCCATGCCCGGCGGTATCCACAACGAACGCTGCGGTGGCACGATCCAGATGCCTTCGCGCGTGGTCACGTGCATCACGCCCGATCGGGCGTAGATCAGTTGACCGCGGCGATGCCGATGCCGGGGCACATGCCATCCGCGCGGATAGTCCTTGGCAAGCGCGGTGATGGGCCACGCATGGGCGCGCGGCGGGGGCTGTCTGAAACGCGACACAAGATGGCCACCTTTCGAAAGACGGACGGCCTAGGCTACGTCCGACATCGCCGCCAGGGCAACCGACACCGTCCGCCCACGGCCTCTCGAAAAGGCATGCCACCATGCTTACGCACGCCATGACACGACGCGGTTTCCTGAAGGCAAGCGCCGCCTTGGCCGGCACGCTGGCCGTCGGTGGACAAAACCCGGCGGCGAAAACACGGCGGCCGGCCGAACGCCCTACCCTGGTGGTGTGGTGGTTGAACGGCGGTCCCGCTGGCCTGTTCAACAGCGCAGACGCCTTTCTTGCCAATGGCGCGTTCGGCGTAACGCCGGACAATGTGCGCGCCTTGAGCAACGGGCTTTATGTCGACGCCGGCTCGCTGGGCGCATTGCCTGCACTGGCGCGAGCGCATATGGCGTCGGTGCATTTTCGGCATGGCTGCTATTCGCATAACGATTCTCGTGCCGCCGTATTGCAGAGTGGTTCGCGTAGCCAGCTGTTGCGCATGGCGGCGGCTATGCCGCGTAGCGCGACACCTTGCGCCATCGTCAACAACCTCGGCTTGCCGGTGGGCGTTGCGATAAATCCACCTCCCGAGCAAGGCATCGGTTTTGAACACGTGACGAAGCTCGAGGATGCGCGCCGTACGCTTTCCACCGCGCAATTCAACGACATCCGCGAAGCCTATAGCGCATTCGGCACTCATCCGGCGATCGACAGCCAGCGCGCCAGCTTCGCCGCGGTCGAAGCTTTGGTCCATGCGGGCGCCAGCGTGGTTTTTGCACAACCTGCCTACACCGGCCGCGAGGACCGCCAGTTCGATACGCACCATGACGACATTGGCAAAGTGGCACGAGAGATCATGGCGCCGATCACGCCCATGCTGGCGACGTTCCTTGATCGTGTCATGGCCATGCGGGGGCGCAACGTCGTTACGTTGTTGACCGGTGAATTCAGCCGCACGTTGCCGGGTGCGGATCATGCCAAAGGCGGGACTGCGACAGTGATCGGCAAATATGTGAGAACCGGAGCAGTTGGGCGCCAGCGAGCCGATGGATCGCCGCCGGATGATGCGCCGCCACCGGAGGCGTTGTGGGCGTTTGTCGCTTCGGCGTTGCGCTTGGGTGAAAGTGCGGGTTTTGGTGTGAACCCGCATGGCGAGTTGTTGGCACATCAGTCCCTCGCCTTCCAGGATTATGGTTGAGATGAGGGGCGGTTCGTCGTCCCGGCGAACGCCACTACCGTCCGGGGAAAATCTCTGCACGTCTTGCAAGAATGGCTAAAACGTTCGTCATCCCAGCGAAAGCTGG
>CBJMMB010000397.1:0-1962 GCA_966430775.1 uncultured Dyella sp.
CATGATGCGCTTCACCGCTATGAGACGGTGACGCAAGGATTCAACCGGCGCTGGCCATCGCCCGGCCAGAGCGCGGGCAGTATCTACGTCTGCTCCACGCCCGACGACGCGCTGGCCGCGTTGCGCGATGCCCTGCGCAAAAAAGAACGGCCGACCATCCGCAGCGGCGGGCATTGCTACGAAGGCTTCGTCTCCAACAATCCCGGCGGCGCGATCATCGACGTGGGGCTGATGACGGGGATCCTTACCAACGTCACCGTTCAACTGGAAAACCATTCCACGCATACGTATGGCTTCGAAGTGCGCGCGGGCAACCAGCTCTGGGATACCTACGCCAACCTCTACAAGCGCACTGGCAAGACCATACCGGGCGGGACGTGCTATTCGGTGGGTTCCGGCGGGCATATCGTCGGCGGCGGCTATGGCGGGTTGTCGCGGCTGCATGGCTTGGTGGTCGACTGGTTGTCGGGCGTGGATGTGCTGGTGGTCGATGCACACGGCAACATACGCCCATTGCATGCCAACGCCACGCAACACGCCGACCTGTTCAAGCTGTGCCGCGGCGGTGGCGGTGGCAATGTCGGGCTGATCACCAGCTACTACTTCGATGACATGCCGGTGGCGCCGCAGCAGGTGGCCACGCTGGGCCTGCAATATCCATGGTTCCTGTTCCGCAACGACAAGACCCGGTTCGGCGAATTCCTCAATACGTATGCGCAATTCATGCTCAACGCCGACACCGATACCCGCACCTACGGTCTGTTCACCGGCATGGGGCTTACCCATGTCACGGCCGGCGGCATCTGGATCGGCATGCAGTATTCGGATGAGAACGGCGGCCTGACCGATCTGACGCCGCTCAACGATTTCGTCAACACCATGAAGCCGTTTGGCCCCAAGCTGCTCGATACCTATCTGGCCGGTGGTGGCATGCGTTTACCCTTCGTGCCATCCAACGCACCATTGGTGTCCGGGCTGCCCGCCGGCGCGCAGGTGTTCGATTGGCTGTTCGCCGTGCAGTCGGGCAACAGTTCCGGCAACAACCAGCGCGGCAAATACAAATCGTCCTATATGAAAAGCGGCTTCACCCAGGCGGAGATCGATGCGCTGTTCCAGTACCTGACCGTGGTGAACGCCAACGACTCGCACTTCGCGCATTCGCTGGTGCAGGTCGATTCCTACGGCGGCGCCATCAACCACGTCTGCAGCACCAACAACGGTTTCAATCCGGTCAAGAACCAGACGGCGGTGGCGCAGCGCAGTTCGATCCTGAAGCTGCAATACCAGACGTATTGGACCGACCCGGCCGATGACGACAAGCACCTGAGCTGGCTGCGCGATTTCTACTACGCCGTGCATGCGCAGGACGGCTACAACGGCACGCCGTATCCAACCTCGACCACGCTGCCCAATTCGCGTTACGAAGGGTGCTACATCAATTATCCGGACGTGGACATGCTCACCGGAAAAACGCCCGGCCTGCCGGGATACAGCTGGGGAGAGCTTTATTACCCAGGCATCTATAACGAACTGGTCGCGATCAAAAAGCGCTACGACCCGTTGAATATCTTTCACCACGCCATGTCGTTGGGCGCTTGAGTTCACGCATCATGCGTTGATCAATGGCGATGGTTCCGGATGCGCCGTACCCAGCAGCGTGGCCAGCTTGTCCGCGGCCTGGCGAATTTCCGGCATGGCCGTACATTCCCACAGGTTGCCGCGTAGCAAGGAGCCAATGGCGTACAGGCTGTGGTGCACCTCGCCGTTTTCGCTGATCAAGCGGCCATCGGCCTGGGCGAGCAATCCCAATTGCAACGGATCGGCGACCACCAGGCCGCTTTTCAGCAATTTCGCGAGCAACGGACTCTTGGCGAACGCTACCGCGGTATCCAGCCCGGTGGCTTGCACCACCACATCCGATTCCATGCGCGTGATGCGTTGGGTTGCGCGGGAACGAAGGGT
>CBJMMB010000398.1:0-1962 GCA_966430775.1 uncultured Dyella sp.
GACCGGAAGGTGATCCAGCGTCCACATGCCTTCGTCCGCCATCGCCGATCCCGCCACGGCAACGAACAGGCCTGCCAAAGCCATACCCAGCATCCGCTTCATGGTCGTTCCCCAGAAGACGCAGCGCGCCGAATGGCGCGAGTATGCGAGCGCCGTTACAGCGTCGCCATATGACCCTTGGCATGGCCGTAGGAGCCCCTTTCTTCACGGAATATCGACGCCGCGACCCGCAAGCAGACGCACGGCAACAAACGCAGGACCATTGGGCATGGCGATTCAGTGCGCACGCCCGTAGCGTGTATCCGGTCGTCGACGACTGTCCGGCATGCAGGGGTGCCGCCATTCCTTACCTACGTACCGAGGAACAGGCATGAACAAGACAGTCTACGGATCGGCGCTGCTCGCGCTGATGGTGGCGAGTGCGGCGCATGCACAAGCCGATTTCGGCTGGCATGACGACGATCTCATCGTTACGTCATCCAATACGGCCAGCAACCAGCTCCTGGTCTACAACACGCATGGCTCGTTGATCGAGCAGGTCGCTACCGGCGGCGCCGGTGGCGTCAGCGGCAATGCCGGCGGTGTCGCGCAGAACCACCGGCTGCTGGCGGTGGTGAATTTCGGATCGGGGAATGTTTCGATCTTCAGCAAATCCCGCCATGCCCTGCAACTAGATAAAGTGGTTCCGGCCATCACCAACCCCGTAAGTGTCGCCTTCGGCCGCGGGCATCTTTATATCCTCACCGCCACGCATATCGAATCGCATCCGATCGATCGCTACGGCGTAGCGTCTACCGCCGACGGCGAGGCGCAGCTGGTGATCGCGGATGGTTCGGCGGCGCAGGTGGGTGTGCTCGAAGGAGAGCTGATCATCAGCGAAAAAAGCAATGCGATCGAAACAGTACACTTGAACGGCAACGGCGCCGTGGCTGGCACGACCAGGCTCGTCGCCAACATTCCCGCCAACGTAAACGCACCGTTCGGACTCGCCACGCGCGGCAACGATGCGTACGTGACGATCGCGCATGCCAACGAGGTCAGCCTTGTAAGGAACGATGTGGTGGTGGCGGTGACCGGTTCCGGTACCCAGATGGCGCCCTGCTGGGCCGCGCTCGATGGCCCGTTCCTGTTCACCGCCAATTCGCCGAGCCATTCGGTGTCGCGCTACGCGGTGTATGGCCGCAACATCGTGCAGGAAGCACCGGTCATCGCAAGCTTCAACGGCGCACCCACCGATATTGCCTACCGCGACCATCTCGCCGCCGTGGTGGATGCGAACGGAATGGTGTCGCACGTTTCCATTTTCGGTGTCGACGGCGACGGCAATTTCCATCTGAAGAGCACCGCCACAATCAACAACACCGCAACCAACGGCATCGCCGTGGTGCCGGGCGAGGACGATTTCAACGATTGACCGCCAGTTTGCAATCCGGATGAGCCTAGCCGCTCATCCGGGCTGCATCACCGTGGCGTAGCGCCCGCGTGCTTATCCATGCGCATGTCCCGAGGTCATGGCCGTCTGGTCCACCAGCACCGGCTGCACGGATAGATGTTCGATGTCGTAGCCCGCATCCGCCCATGCATCCAGCCCGCCCAGCAACGGACGCACTTTGCGGTAGCCCAGCACCATCAAACCCTTGGCGGCTTTTGCGGCGGACACTTCGTTCGGGCAACTGCAGTAGATCACCACTTCCCGGTCGATCGGCACGTGATCCAGCTCCTGCTCGACGCTGCCGAGATTGATCAGCAGTGCGCCGGGTATCACGCGGTTGTCGGCCAGGCGCGAGGCTTGCGAGCGTATGTCGACCACCACCGGCGCCTTGCCTTCCTCGACGAGCCGGTGCAGTTCGTCCACGCTGATGCGTGCGAGGCGCAGGGACATCAGCAAGCGTCTGCGCTGCCACCATTTCACGATGACGTAGGCGAGCAGCAGTGCGAACAGCACTTCCACCGCCACCGTGC
>CBJMMB010000399.1:0-1958 GCA_966430775.1 uncultured Dyella sp.
CGCCGGAATGACGACAAGCTAAAGATCAGCCCGCAGTGCCAGTCGTGGTCATGCGCGCCGCGCGAAGCGGTCCGTCGCCTCGATCAGCTCATGCGTAATCCCGGGCTCGAACGCCGAATGCCCCGCATCCTGCACGATGCGCAGATCCGACTCCGGCCATGCACGATGCAGATCCCACGCGCTGCGCATCGGACACACCACGTCGTAGCGCCCTTGCACGATCACGGTCGGAATGCGCCGGATGCGCTCCACATTGCGCAGCAGTTGGTCGTCGTGTTCAAAGAAACCGCCGTGCACGAAGTAATGGCATTCGATGCGCGCAAACGCGAGCGCGAATTCATCCTCGCCGCTGCTATGGATATACGCCTCGTCCTGGTGCAGGAAACTGGTGGCGCCTTCCCATACCGACCAGGCGCGCGCCGCGGCCAGGCGAACGCGCGGGTCCGTGCTGGTCAGGCGCCGATGGTAGGCGCTCATCAGGTCACCGCGCTCGACCTCGGGAATCGCATCCAGGAACGACTCCCATGCATCCGGATACAACGCATCGCAGCCTTTCTGGTAGAACCATTCCAGCTCCCAGCGACGCAGCATGAAAATGCCGCGCAGCACCAGTTCGGTGACCTTGTCCGGATGCGTTTGCGCATACGCGAGCGACAGCGTGGAACCCCAGGAACCGCCGAACACCTGCCAGCGCGCGATGCCCAAATGCTCGCGCAGGCGTTCGATATCGGCGACCAGATGCCAGGTGGTGTTATCCGTCAGCTCCGCGTGCGGCGTCGATTTGCCGCAGCCGCGCTGATCGAACAGCACGATGCGGTACACCGCCGGATCGAAGAAGCGCCGGCATTTGGGATTGGTGCCGCCACCCGGGCCACCGTGCAGAAACACCACCGGCTTGCCGTTCGGATTGCCGCTCTGCTCGTAGTAGAGCGTGTGCAGGTCGGACACCTTGAGCTGGCCGGCGTCGTAAGGCTCGATCTCGGGATACAAGCTGCGGCGATGCTGAGACATGGGCGTGGGTGGCGTTGGAATGGGAGCGCACATGGTACGAGGGCTCGCCACATAACCCAAGTCGCGTAGGTTGGGGTGCGAACCCCAACATCTCGCACACATCGACATGGCTATGTTGGGGTTTACACCCCAACCTACGCGAACAACTTGCCGGGATTGAGTATTCCGTTCGGATCGAACACCGCCTTCACCCCGCGCATCAGCGCAATCTCCGCCGCGCTGCGCGTGCTCTCCAGATACGCGCGCTTCACCAGTCCGATGCCATGTTCGGCGGAAATGCTTCCGCCATGACGCTGCAGCGTTGCCGCCAGCAGCTTGGTGACGTGTTCGCATTGCGCAATGAACTCTGCATCACCCTGTGCTGCCGGCTTCAATACGTTGATATGCAGATTGCCGTCACCGATATGCCCGAACCACACCACTTCCATCTGCGGATATTCGCGCGTGAGCAGCGCCTGGATGTCCTGCAGAAAAGCCGGCACTGCGCTGATGCGCACGGAGATGTCGTTCTTGTAAGGCTTGTGTGCAGCGAGGCTCTCGGTGATGCCTTCACGCAAACGCCACAGCGCGGCGGCTTGCGCTTCGCTTTGCGCCATCACGCCGTCGGCGATCCAGCCTTGCTCGACCGCTTGTTCGAACGCGGCCAAGGCTTCTTCCTGCGCGCGCTCGTCCGCGGCATCGAATTCAGTAACCACGTAATACGGATAATCGCCATCGATTGCGCGCTGCGCGCCATGCGTAAGCACGTGCTTCAGCGCGACATCGGTAAAGAACTCGAATGCCTGCAACGACAGCCGCGCGCGAAACAGCGCGAACACCTGCATCAGCGCATCCATATCGGGCAAGGCCAGCAACATCACCTGCGAAGCCGGCGGCGGATCGGTGAGGCGCAGCGTCGCTTCCACCACGATGCCGAGCGTGCCTTCCGAGCCGATCATTAATTGCCG
>CBJMMB010000400.1:0-1954 GCA_966430775.1 uncultured Dyella sp.
AGCGCTCCACCATTCGCGCAAACCACTCCCACCCGCGCACGCGCTCGGCGATCAGCTTCGCGCTGGTCAGCATCGGCACCGCCAGCAGCGCGCCGGGCACACCCCACAGCCAGCCCCAGATCAACAGCCAGATCAGGATCGCGATCGGGCTGACGCGCATGCGCCGGCCGAGGATCATCGGCGTGATCAGGTTGCCTTCTACCGCGGTGATGCAGGCGAAACACACCGCGGGCAACAAGGCGTTGGTCAGCACGTCAAAATGGATCATGCCGACGAACAGCAGCGTGGTGGTGGTGACGATCGCGCCCACATACGGAATGAAGTTGGCGAACATCGCCACCGTGCCCCACAGCAGCGGGTCAGGCATGTGCAGCAGATACAGCATGACGGCGGTGGTGATGCCGAGCGACACGTTGATCAGCACCGTGGTGAGGATGTAGCGCGACACCTCGGTCTGGATGCCGCGCACGATGCTTACCGCGTGGCGCTTGTAGCCGAAGTTGGGCGCGATCTCGACCAGGCGGCGCAGGATCAGGTCGCCGTAGACCAGAAAGAAGTACACCAGCAGCAGCACGGTGAGCACCGCCGCCAGCACCTTGGGCGTATTGGCCAGCACGTCCCACACGCTGATCGCGACGTCGCTGGGATTCTGCGCGGCGGGCGTTGCGTGGCCGTTGACCAGCGTCTGAGTGGCGCGGCCGGCGGCCTCCAGCGGACGGGTGAAATGTTCGAGCTTGGGAATGAAGCTGCGGATCTGCGACGGTGCGCTGTGCAGCCATCCCAGCGCCGGCTGGGTAAGCATGCTGATGCCGGTGGCGATGCCTGCGATCAGGCTCGCCATCAGCACGCTGGCGCCCAGCCAGCGCGGGATGTGATGGCGCGTGCCGCGCGCCACGATCGGGTTCAGGGCCAGGCCGATGAACGCCGCCAGCACCAGCGGAATGATCAACGCCTTGACCAGGGTGACGGTGTAGAGCAGCGCCAGCGTGAGCAGCGCATTGAGCGTCATGCGGATGGCGCGCAGGTGGCCGCGCAGCCGGTGGACGCCATGCGTCGCCTGTTTCATCTGGGCGACCACGGCGGATGACGAGGCAACCGGCACGGTCGCCTGCGGTGCTTCGTCCACGGGCGTCGTGCTCGACAGCGCCGTGGGGTCGATGGCGCTCATGGCTGTTCGCCGGTATCGCCATCCTCCATGAGGCCCAGTTCCGCGATCAGGCGCGTGCCATACGCCACGATTTCCGCCAGCCCCGCGCTTATCCCCGAGATCAGGCCCGGTACCCGCAGCGGGCCGACGCCGAGGCTGCCCAGCACGAAGCCGGCGCCCGCGGCGGCGCCGACGGTGGTGAGCGGATGCCGATAGCCGCGTTCCAGCAATGCCGCGGCGGGCGTGGCCATTTCGGCACGATGGCGCGCCACGCGCTCGCGCGCCACGCGCACCTTTTCAAGCTGCTTGAACAGACTCATCTTGGACCTTCCCCTTTGCCGGTCTCGATATCGCGCTCGGCTCGCCGCATCGTGTCGTGCATGATCGCACGCCACTCCTGGCGCGTGGCCGGCAGGCTCATCCAGTGCATGCAACGGCGGAACAGCATGATGGCGCCGAGCAGGGCGAATACTTCCAGCACGGCCATGCCCACGAAGGCCCAGATCCAGGAATGGAACCACTTGGCCAGCAGCAGGCCGATCAGGCCCAGCAGGGTCAGGCCCAGGCCCACGCCCGCCACGGTGGCGGCCAGACCCGCGCCGAGCAGCCAGGAGACCGCGCTGCGCGCCAGCCCCAGCTCGGCCGCCAGCAGCGTGATCTGGGCGCCGAACAGGCTGCGCACGGCATGGGCGAGCCGGCCGATGTCATTGAGCAGGCCGCTCGATGCAGGCTCGCCGGAGGGTTCCGGTTGCGCTGCCGTTTCGTCTTCGCGCACGGAATCGTGCATCACTCGCCTCCGTGCCTAGC
>CBJMMB010000401.1:0-1938 GCA_966430775.1 uncultured Dyella sp.
TGGACGGTGAAACCACCATTCCAGCGCGCAAGTTGTTCGACATCGTGCGCGCACTACCGGATGGCGCGAAGATCGAGCTGAAACAGAACGGCGATCGGGTGGCGCTCAATGCCGGACGCAGTCGTTTCACGCTCGCCACCTTGCCGGCCACCGAGTTTCCGACGATCGACGAAATCGAACTGGTCGAACGCGTGAGCCTTCCCGAAGAAGTGCTGCGCGACCTGATGGAGCGCACGGCGTTCGCCATGGCGAATCAGGATGTGCGCTATTACCTCAACGGCATGCTGCTGGATCTGCAGGAACATGCGTTGCGTTGCGTCGCGACGGATGGCCACCGCTTGGCATTGAAGGAAACGACGCTCGATAGCAAGGTATCTACCCGACGTCAGATCATCATTCCTCGCAAGGGGGTGAATGAGCTGGTCGGTTTGCTCGAATCCGGCGACGGTTCGGTCGAACTGGAGTTTGGCCGAAACCATCTGCGCGTGCGTCGCGGCGAAGTGGTGTTCACTTCGAAGTTGATCGATGGACGCTTCCCGGACTACGAAGCAGTGATCCCGCTCGGCGCAGACAAGACCGCCACGCTTGATCGCGAAGTGTTGCGTGGGGCCCTACAGCGCGCGGCGATTCTTTCGAACGAAAAGTACCGTGGCGTAAAGCTGGAGTTCTCGCCCAGCAAGCTGCGCATCGTCGCGCACAACCCGGAACAGGAAGAGGCGGTGGAAGAGGTCGAAGCCGAGACCGGCGTTTCGGATCTCACCGTCGGCTTCAATGTGGGTTACTTGCTGGATGCTCTGGCTGCGCTGCGCGGTGAAAAGGCGCGTTTGAGCCTGCGCGATGCGCAATCGAGCTGCCTGGTGCAGGAAGACGATGGCGAGCAATCCCGCCATGTGATCATGCCGTTGCGGCTCTGAATGGCCTTCATGCTCGATAGCAGGCCGTGCTTGCCCACCCGACGCCGGAGCCCCAAGCTCCGGCGTCGTCGTTTGGGAGTCTGCCGTCCATGAGATTGGAGCGCCTGCAGTTGCAGGGATTGCGTTGTCTCAGCGAGGTGACGCTGGAGCTTGCAGCTGGTTTCAACGTGCTGGTCGGCGCCAACGGGGCGGGCAAGACCTCGGTGCTGGAGGCGGCCTTCCTGCTTTCGCATGGCCGCTCCTTTCGCAGCGGTGCACGTGAAGCCTTGGTGCAGCGGGGTGCTTCCGCCTTGAACATTTTTTCAAGCGTGCGGCATGAGGACGATGTCCTGCATCGGCTTGGGTTAGGTCGGGAAGGCGCCCGCTGGAACGCCCGCCTGGATGGCGCGGACGTTTCGATGGGCGAGCTGATCCGCGAATGCGCTGTAGTCTGTTTTGAACCCGGTTCACATGCCTTGATCGCGGGCGCGGCAGAAGAACGGCGGCGATTCCTGGATTGGGGCGTGTTCCACGTGGAACACGAGTTCCTGGCTGCGTGGCGCCGCTATCAGCGTGCGCTTAAGCAGCGAAACAGTCTGCTGCGCAGCTCGTCCACCTTGGAGGACGCGTTGGTCGGTCCGTGGGAGCACGAACTGGCGCGCACGGGCACCCTGATCGACCGCTGGCGCCGGAATTACCTTGACGCCTTGTTGCCGTTCCTTCGGGAACAGACAGGACTGCTGCTTCCCGAGCTCGGGGACGTGGAGCTTCGTTATCGACCCGGCTGGGCCGATGGCGAGAATTTGTCCGACGTGCTGGCTGCCCAGCGCCTTCGCGACCAGGGTAGGGGACACACCACTTCAGGCGCCCATCGGGCGGACTGGTCGCTCTCCTTTCAGCACGCGCCTCAGCGAGAGCATCTTTCCCGCGGCCAGGAAAAGCTGACCGCATTGATCTGCGTGCTGGCCCAGGCGTGGTTGGACGCGAAGCACCGGGGCGAGTGGCCGATCGTATGCCTGGACGACCTTGCCTCCGAACTCGATCA
>CBJMMB010000402.1:0-1933 GCA_966430775.1 uncultured Dyella sp.
CCGCCGGCCGCTTGATCGTATCGCCCGCATCCGCGACGCTTGCACGCATGGATATCGTTTTTATCGAAGACCTGCGCATCGATACCGTCATCGGCATCTACGACTGGGAGCGCCGCGTGCGCCAGACCTTGTCGTTCGACATCGAGATGGCGTTCGACAACACCGTGCCCGCCGCCAGCGACGACATCGCCCACACGCTCAATTACAAGGACGTGTCCAAGCGGCTGATCGCCTATGTGAGTGAATCGAAATTCGGCCTGGTGGAGACGCTGGCCGAGCGTTGCGCTGCGATCATTCGCGAGGAATTCGGCGTGGCCTGGGTGCGGCTGAAATTGTCCAAGCCCGGCGCGGTGCGCGGCGCCAAAGCGGTGGGCGTGCGCATCGAGCGCGGCAAGCGGCCGGACTGAGATGGCGCGCGTCTACTTGAGCCTGGGTTCCAACCAGGAACCGCATCGCTACCTGCGCGCCGCGCTGGACGAATTGCGCACGCGCTTTGGTGACATCGACGTGTCGCCGGCCTATCGCAGCGCGGCGGTGGGTTTTGACGGTGCCGACTTCATCAATCTTGCGGTGGGCCTGGATACGGAGCTTACGCCGAATGGGCTCAACGACTGGCTGCATGCGCTGGAAGATCGCCACGGCCGCCGCCGCGACGTGCCGCGTTACGCCGACCGTACGCTGGACGTGGACATCGTGCTGTACGACGACCTCGTCACGCAGGGGCCGGGCCATCTCGATATTCCGCGCAAGGAATTGAAGCATGCGTTCGTGCTCAAGCCGATCGCCGATATCGCGCCGGATCTGCGTCACCCGGTGAGCGGACGCAGCATGGCCGAACTGTGGGCGGCGTTTCCGGTGGAGAGCGAACCGCTTACCGTCGAACACATCTAGATCGATACGCTGCGCCCGCCGTCCACACGAATGATCTGCCCGGTGACGAACGGCGCATCGCGCAACAGCCACAGCACGGCGCTGGCCACATCCTCCGGCGCGCCCGCGCGCTGCAACGGCGTGCGCGCCAGCATCGCTTCCTGATCGCTGTACGGCTTGCCATCGCTGGGCCACATCACTGCGCCGGGTGCGACGCCGTTGACGCGGATATCGGGGCCGAGATCGAGCGCCAGGCAACGCGTCATCGCCGCCAGCGCGGCTTTCGCCATGACGTAGACGGGATGCTGCGCCAACGCGCGTTCGGCGTAGACGTCGACCAGGTTCACGATCGCGCCGCGGGCTTTGCGCAACGCCGGCAGCGCGGCTTGCGCAAGAAAGAAGGGCGCTTGCGCGTTGGAGGCGAACAAGTCGTTCCATTGCGTAAGCGTGGCGGTGTCGAGCGGCGTGGGATAGAACGCGGAGGCGTTGTTGACCAGCGCATCGAGCCGGCCGAAATGCGAAACGGTGGCATCGACCAGCTGCGGCAGGGCGGACAAGTCGGCAAGGTCGGCCTGCACGATAAGCGTGCTATGCGCGCGGTGCGCCGACAGTTCGGCGGCGAGTGCATCGGCCTCCGTTCGCGAATGGCGGCAATGCAGCGCAAGGTCGTAGCCCGCGGCATGCAAGGTATGCGCGATCACCGCGCCTACGCGCTTGGCGCCGCCGGTAATCAGTGCGACGGGGCGCGATGTGGGCGAATCCATAGGCAGCTCCTGCTGTCGTGCGCAATCGTGCTTCGCTGGGCATGAATGCATAGGCTGGAACGATCATTCCAGCCATTTTCAATGACGATGCCGGGATTGCCATCCCAGCCTACGTGGCTAATGCAGCTGGGTCGCCTGCACTTCCTGCGTCACGGGTTCGTCGGTGCTGATCTCGCTTTCCAGCATCGCGATGGCGGTCGCCGCGACCTGGCGCGTGTCGTAGTACGCGTAGCCGCCCACGCCGATCGCGCCGATCACCGGCATCCAGCGCGACAGGCCTTCGCCCAGCGCGCGCTGGG
>CBJMMB010000403.1:0-1931 GCA_966430775.1 uncultured Dyella sp.
CGGCGCAGGTTCGCCATCAGGATCAGCGGGTCCATGAAACTCACATGGTTGCAGACCAGCAAGGCCGGCCCTTCCTCCGGCAGGTTGCGCATGCCGTCCACGCGAATGCGATAGAGCGTGTTCACCAGCACCCAGGTGATGAAGCGCATCAGGAATTCGGGCACCAGCGTGAAGATGTACGCGGCCACCAGCACGTTGAGCAACGCGGCGATCAGGAAGATCTTCGCTGCGCTCAATCCCAGCCGTTCCAGCAGCAACCCGAAGCAGGAGGCGATCACGATCAGCAGCGCGTTGAGAATGTTGTTGCCGGCAATCACGCGCGACAGGCGATCGCGCGGCGCACGCGATTGCACGAAGGCAAACAGCGGCACCACATAGAAGCCGGCGAACACGCCAATCAGGGTGAGATCCAGCACGATGCGCCAGCTTCCCGCCGCATGCAGGAAGGCCAGCCAATCCATACCGCGTGTGGCCGCCGCGCCGGAGCGCGCGAGGAACAGATCCACGCCGAACGCCGTCAGCCCGAATGCGCCCAGCGGCACCAGGCCGATTTCCACACGCTTGCCGGACATCTTCTCGCACATCAGCGAACCCACACCGGTGCCGATCGAGAACAGGGTGAGCACCAGCGTGTTCACCGTCGCATCGCCGCCCAGGTTGACGCGCGTATACAGCGGCAACTGGGCCACCAGCACGGTGCCGAAAAACCAGAACCAGGAAATGCCCAGCACGGCGTTGAAGACGGCGCGATCCTCGCGCGTGATGCGCAACACCCGCACGGTTTCGCTGAAGGGATTCCAATTGAACTTCAGCTCCGGCGCGGTCGCCGGCGCCGGCGGTATCACCCGGCTGGCGAAATAGCCGATCACCGCGATGCCGATCGTCAACGCCGCGGACAGATGCGGCCCTACGCCCGCGATCAGCATCAGCATGTTGCCCATGGTCATGCCGATCAGGATCGCCAGCTGCGTACCCATCTCCACCAGCCCGTTGCCGCCCACCAGTTCGCTGGGCTGCAACGCCTGCGGCAGGATCGCGTATTTGATCGGGCCGAACACGGTCGAGTGGATGCCCATCATGAACAACACGATCAACAGCAACGACAAGTGATGGGTAAGAAATCCGTAGGCCGCCAGCACCATCGCGGCGATCTCGAACAGCTTGACGTAACGGATGATGCGCGCCTTCTCGAACTTCTCCGCCAGCTGCCCGGCCGTGGCCGAAAACAGGAAGAACGGCAGAATGAAGAGCGCCGGCGCCAGGTTCGTATAAAGGCCCACGTCGCGATCCGACAAGCCCATCTGGAAGGCCGCCAGCATCACCATCGCGTTGCGGAATGCGCTGTCGTTGAACGCACCCAGCGCCTGGGTCCAGAAAAACGGGGCGAAGCGACGACTGCCTAGCAGGGCGAACTGGCTCATGCGGATCCTTGGCAAACGGAACGCCACTAGCGTAACGTGAAAGCCGCTTCCGTCACGAGCGACGGTCCTTCCCCGTGTACCTGCTTCTCGCCGACGCCGTTCTCGCCTTGCATCTGGTCTTCATCCTGTTCGTCTGCCTGGGCGCGCTGCTGGCGTTGAAGTGGCCTTGGATGCTGTGGCTGCAACTGCCGGCGGCAGCGTGGGGCGTGTTCGTCGAGGCGAGCGGGACGATCTGCCCGTTGACCTCCATCGAAAACGACTTTCGCGTGCGTGCGGGAAAGGCCGCCTACGAAGGCGATTGCATCGGGCATTACCTCACCGCCACGATCTACCCGGATGGCCTGACCCGCAACATCCAGTACGTATTGGGCGCGATGGTGCTGATCGTGAATCTGTCGGTCTACCTGTGGCTGCTGCGCAAGCGCCGCATGCGTGCTTGACGTATGCTTGCGCGCGGAACATGCCATCCAACGAGCAGACCATGCTGATCGCCGGACGCTGCCACTGCGG
>CBJMMB010000404.1:0-1919 GCA_966430775.1 uncultured Dyella sp.
CATGAAAATCGCCTCATGGAACGTGAACTCGCTGAAGGTGCGCATTCCGCACCTCACCCAGTGGCTGGCCGATGCGCATCCGGACGTGGTGGCGCTGCAGGAAACCAAGCTGGAGGACGCCAAGTTTCCGGTCGACGAGCTGGCCGCCGCCGGCTACCAGGCGATCTACTCCGGCCAGAAAACCTACAACGGCGTGGCGATCCTGGCCCGCAACGACATCGGCCTGTCGTTCGACGACGTGCTCTGCGACATCCCCGGCCTGGACGATCCGCAGCGGCGCATCCTCGCCGCCACCATCGGCGGCGTGCGCGTGGTCGATCTCTACGTCGTCAACGGCAAGGCCGTGGGCGATGAGAAATACACCTACAAGCTGCACTGGCTGGAAAAGGTGCGCGCGTTCCTGGCCGACGAGATCCGGCGTCATCCCAAGCTGGTGGTGCTGGGCGATTTCAACATCGCCCCGGACGATCGCGACGTCTACGATCCGGTCGCATGGGGCGAGGAAGTGCTGTGCTCGCCGCCCGAGCGCGCGGCGCTCAAAGCCATCACGGACCTGGGCCTGCACGACAGTTTCCGCCTGTTCGAACAGGCCGCCGGCCATCACAGCTGGTGGGACTACCGGCAGGGCGCCTTCCGGCGCAACATGGGCCTGCGCATCGACCTGATCTTGCTGGGCGATGCGCTGAAATCGTCGGCCAAGGCTGCCACCATTGACCGCGAGCCGCGGCGATGGGAGCGTCCTTCCGACCACACTCCGGTCACGGTAGACCTGGACACTGAATGACAATGAGCGATACCAAGACCCAATGGCCCAGTTCGCTGGACGATAGCGAGCTCGACGAACTGGACGTCTACCTGCGTACGCACGCCCAGGAAGGGGAGGGTCATCTGCTGCTCGACGGCGTACACGGGCTGCTCAGCGCGCTGGCCGTCGGCCCGATCCAGGTGCTGCCGGACGAATGGCTGCCCGAAGTGCTGCACGAGCCGTTCGCCGACGAAAACGAAGGCAACCGCGTGCTGGCCCTGCTGGCCAAGCTCAACGATTCGATCAGCGCCGAACTGGACGTGGACGCCTACGAGCCGATCCTGGGCGAAGTGGACACCGAAGCCGGCCCGGTGCTGTCCGCCGCCGGCTGGTGCGAAGGCTTCAGCCGCGGCATCGACCTGCGCGCCGCGCTGTGGGAAAAACGCCTGTCCGACGATCCCTCGCTGATGGAAGTGCTCGGCCCGGTGATGGCGCTGGCGGTGGATGAAGGCATCCTCAGCGCGGAAGCCGAGTTCGAGAAACTCTCCGACGAGGAATACGACGAGTGCCTGGCGCAGTTGCCGGCCGTGCTGGCCGCCGTCAACCAGTACTGGCACGAGCATCCGGCCACCGAAGCCGAACTCGATGCGCAGCACCGCGCCAATGAGACCCGGAGCGAACCGCATCCGCCGCCGCGTCAACGCAGCGGGCATTGGGTGCATTGAATAAGGCGCAGGGCGAGAACAAAAACGCGCGCACCGCGCCGTCGCGTTCCCCGTTCGAAACAATCCGTTCGCGCTAGCCCACTTGGGCGCATGCTCCGGCACAACCATCATGGGCGCCAGATAAATCCATCGGAGCAAGCCATGACCGAACGCCGCATTCTTCGCCGCATCCGCGGCACCGACACCTCCGACGGCGCGGGCGTAAAGCTCAAGCGCATCATCGGCCAGCCGGGTCTGGACATGCTCGATCCGTTCCTGCTGCTGGACGAATTCCGTTCCGACCAGGCCGGCGACTACATCGCCGGCTTTCCGGAGCATCCGCACCGCGGCTTCGAAACCGTCACCTACATGCTGGCCGGCCGCATGCAGCATGGCGACAACCACGGCAACCGCGGTGACCTGAAGCCCGGCAGCGTGCAGTGGATGACCGCCGGCCGCGGCATCCTGCA
>CBJMMB010000405.1:0-1911 GCA_966430775.1 uncultured Dyella sp.
TGCATTCGCCAACGATCTGGTCATCGGCCAGCCCGCTCCCGACATCACGCTCACCACGCTCGAAGGCAAGCACATCGCCCTGCACGATCTGCGCGGCAAAACGGTGATCCTCACGTTCTGGGCCACCTGGTGCGATCCGTGCCGCGACGAGCTTCCCCTGCTCTCGCGCTACGCCAGCGAACACGCGAAGGAAGGACTGGTGGTGCTCGGTTTCAGCCTCGACGGGCCGGACAATCTCGACCAGGTGCGCAAGGTCGCCGGCAGCTTGCGTTTTCCGGTCGGCCTGCTGGGCGATCCGCATGTGCCCGGCTACGGACGCATCTGGCATCTGCCGGTGAATTTCACCATCGATCGCGATGGCAAGCTGGTCGACAACGGCTGGAAGGACAAGCAACCGGCGTGGACGCAGCAACGCCTGGATCAGGTGGTGACGCCACTGTTGAATTGGGCGCCGTGACGCTGCACGCGATCTACTTTTCGGGCAGCGAACGGACGAATGCGAGCGCTGCATCCAACAGTTTTCGGCGTAGCGCATCGTCGCCATAGGCTTCGGCTGCCGCGCGTACCCAACCCTGCATAGGGCGCTCGCCCATGATCATCGGCACCACGCCGCGCGTCTTCAGCGCCCAGGTGTCGTTGTCCTTGCCCAGCCGCACGAGCAAGCCATCCTTGCGGGCGCCGCACAGCAGGTTGCCGTTCAACAGCCATGCCCAGCCGCCGAACATGGCCTTGCCGGTAAGGCCGCGCTCATCCTGCAGATCTTCGTTCAACAGCTCTTCGAGTCCTGGGTCGCGTGCCATGCGTGGGTCCCCATCGGAAGCGTGTCTTGAAAGTCTAGCGTTACACCGGCAACGCGGTGGTGCGCTTCACCGTGCGCAAGGCCAGCGTCGACTGCACGCGCACCACGCCCGGCAACTGGGTAAGGATCTCGGTATGGATGCGCTCGAAATCCGCCGAGTCGGCATACGCCACGCGCACCATGTAGTCGGCCGCGCCGGCCAGCAGACAGCACTCGGTGACTTCCGGATGTTTCTGGATCGCCAGCTCGAAGGCGTCGAGCGCGGCGCGGCCCTGCTGATCCAGCGTCACCAGCACGAAGGCGGTGCCTGACAGGCCGGCGGCCTTTTCGTCCAGCAGCATCACGTAGCGGGAAATCAGGCCCCGTTCCTCCAGCAGCTTCACCCGACGCAGGCAGGCCGAGGGGGAAAGATTGATCCGCTGGGCCAGTTCGGCATTGGCCAAACGCCCGTCTTCCTGCAGCAGCCGGAGGATGGCGCGGTCGCGTTCGTCCAGGGGCGGAAAAGAATTCGTCATAGATTCTGTCTTTTGGCCAATTCTTCGCATCCAATGCGAAAAACTGGCCATACCACGGCCGTAATGAGCGAGAAATTGCGCAACACCTCGATCATACTGCGCGCCGCGCCGATCACGGAAGGCTGGCGCAGCCACCTTTTCCTCCCATCTGTCGAGAGAGCCAGTCATGCGCATCGGTGTACCGAAAGAGATCAAGAACCATGAATACCGGGTGGGCCTGGTCCCCTCGTCCGTGCAGGAATTGGTACACCACGGCCATCAGGTGATGGTGCAGAAGGACGCCGGCGTGGGCGCCGGGCTGTCCGATGCCGATTACGTCGCCGCTGGCGCCACCATCGTGGACAGCGCCGACCAGATCTTTGCCGACGCCGACATGATCGTGAAGGTGAAGGAACCGCTGGCGGTGGAGCGCAAGAAGCTGCGCAAGGGCCAGATCCTTTTCACCTACCTGCACCTGGCGCCCGATGCGGAACAGACCCGCGACCTGATCGATTCCGGCGCCATCTGCATCGCCTATGAAACCGTCACCGCAGCAAACGGCTCGCTGCCGCTGCTGACGCCGATGTCCGAAGTGGCCGGCCGATTGGCGCCGCAGGT
>CBJMMB010000406.1:0-1896 GCA_966430775.1 uncultured Dyella sp.
AGCGTGGGCTTCAAGCCAAGCTCGCGCAGCACGCGGCCAGGCTTGGGACCGCGCGCGAGCGTGCGCACGACGCCGAGTTGCGTGATGAAGCGTTCACGCAAGTCCGGTGCATGGTGCTCGATCAAGCTCAGCAGGCGGCGCAGGCCTTCGCCGGTGAACAGCAGCAGGTCATCGCAGCCGCCGGCGCAGAAGGTGCGCAGCCATTCAAGCACCGGGCCGGGGTTGGGCGTGTCGCGAATATCGACCAGCGGGCAGCGCAGCACCGATGCGCCGCGACGCTCCAGCAGCGAGGCGAACATGTCCAGCTCGCGCGATTCGGGGATGGCGATACGGCGGTTTTGCAGCGGCTGGTCGGAGGTTGATTCGGTCATGCCTGATAAGACCCGGGAGCGTGAATGTTCCTCACCGTCATTCCGTCGAAAGCCGGAATCCAGTCCAACTATGCGTCCGAAGGACACAGAACCTTAGTTGGAGTGCTTCGCACAACGTATTTGAACTGGATTCCGGCTTTCGCCGGATGACGGTGAGGCAAATGTAGCGCTAAGCGCCAAACCATGCATGCTCGCGCGCCAATGCCGCCACTTCTCCAACGATCAACAGCGCAGGCGGATGGATGTCATGTTCCTTCGCCCGCGCCGGCAACTCCTGCAACACCCCAGTCACCACGCGCTGCTGCGGCAGCGTGCCGTTTTCGATCATCGCAAAAGGCGTATCCGGCCGTCGGCCATGTTCCAGCAGGCGCTGCGTGAATTCCTCCAGCCTGGCCACGCCCATATAGACGGCCAGGGTCTGGTGATCCTGCGCCAGCGCGGGCCAGTCCATCGCATCGAGCGATTCCTTGCCGTGGCCGGTCAGCAGATGCACCGAGCGGGCGTGTTCGCGGTGCGTCAGCGGAATGCCGGCGTAGGCGGCGCACGCGACCGCAGCGGTAACGCCTGGAACGATTTCGCAGGCAATGCCGTGCTGGTGCAGGAATTCCATCTCCTCGCCGCCGCGGCCGAACACGAACGGATCGCCGCCTTTCAATCGCACCACCAGTTTGCCTGCTTGCGCTTGTTCAAGCAGCAGCTGATGAATCTGTTCCTGCTGCGTATGACGCCCGCCGCAGCGCTTGCCCACGTCGATGCGTTCGGCATCGCGGCGCGCCAACGCGAGCACCGCTTCGCTGACCAGCGAGTCATGCAGGATCACGTCGGCGCGGTTGAGCGCACGCAAGGCGCGCAAGGTCAGCAGGCCAGGGTCGCCAGGGCCGGCACCGACCAGCAACACCGAGCCCCTTTTTGGAATAGGTTCGTTCGCGTCCAGCGCATCCAGCAAAGCCCGTTCGGCCAGATCGGGACGCGCGTTGCGCAAGTGCGCCATCACCGGTCCGTCGTGCAGCCAGTCGTAGAACGCACGGCGTTCGGCCAGGTCCGGCCAGCGCAGGGAAATGCGTGTGCGGTAACGCTGCGCGAGCGCGGTAAGCGGGCCGAGCGCATGGTCGAGTTCGGTTTCCAGCATTTCGCGCACGCGCCGGGCGATCACGGGTGCTGCGCCACCGGTGGAGACGGCCACCGTCAATGGCGTGCGATCCACCATCGCCGGCACCTGGAAACGCGACAGGGCAGGGGCATCCACCACATTGGCCAGGATGCGTCGTTCTTCTGCCGTGGCGGCGACGCGCGCATTCAATTCGTGATCGTCGGTGGCAGCGACCACCAGCCATACGTCATCCAGCCAGGCCGGTTGGAACGCGCCGGCGAGATGCTCGATCTTGCCTTCTTCGGCCTGCTGCACCAGGACGGGCGTGAGCAACGGCGCGCCCACGCGCACTTTTGCACCGGCGGAAAGCAGCGCGGCCGTCTTGCGTTCGGCGACGTGGCCGCCGCCCACGACAAGTACAGGCAAGCCGGTCAG
>CBJMMB010000407.1:0-1880 GCA_966430775.1 uncultured Dyella sp.
GCAAACGCAAAGGCCTGCTGTTGCTGGGCTATGGACTGGCCGCCTTGAGCAAGCCACTGTTTCCCCTGGCGCAGACGCCGCTGCTGGTGATTGTTGCGCGGCTGCTCGACCGTATCGGCAAGGGCATCCGCGGCGCACCACGCGATGCCTTGGTCGCCGACGTGGCGCCGCCGGAAATACGCGGCGCATGCTATGGCCTGCGTCAATCGATGGATACGGTCGGCGCTGTGGCCGGTCCGGTGGCGGCGATGCTGTTGATGTTCTGGTTTGCCGATCGCATCCGTGCGGTGCTCTGGTTCGCCGTGCTGCCGTCGCTGATGGTGATCGCCCTGCTGGTGTTCGCGGTTCACGAGCCGGCGCGCGTAGCGACATCGCGCCGTTTCCAATCGGCCATGCATTGGCGTTTGTTAGGTGCATTCACCGCGCGCTATTGGCTGGTGGTGGCGATGGGCGGCACATTTACGCTGGCCCGCTTCAGTGAAGCTTTCCTGGTATTGCGCGCCCAGCAGACCGGCCTGGATGTGGCGTGGGTGCCCAGCGTCATGGCGTTGATGAGCCTTGCTTATGCGCTGTCCGCGTATCCGGTCGGCAAGCTGTCGGATCGGCTGGGACGCCGCGTGCTGCTCGCCTGCGGACTGATCTTGCTGATCGTGGCGGACGTGATGCTTGGCGCGAGCGCTTCGGTCATTCCCACCTTCGCAGGAGCTGCCATCTGGGCACTGCATATGGGTTTTACGCAGGGCATTCTTGCTGCCATGGTGGCGGATACCGCGCCTGGCGACTTGCGCGGTACGGCGTTTGGCGTGTTCAATTTGATCTGCGGTGTGTGCTTGTTGTTGGCGAGTGCATTTGCCGGGTGGTTGTGGGAATACCATGGTGCGTCTGCCACCTTCTTTGCTGGGGCGGTTATTACTGTCGTGCCGTTGGTGTTGTGTGCGGTGTCGCGTGAAGGCCGTGCTGTCGCGACGTCGCAAAAGTTGTCTTGATGACATGGCTTTTCATGCCGCTCTACCTTCATTCCGAGCGACATGCCTGTGTATTTAGGCGAGCCTCACAGTACCTCATCGTCATTCCGGCGAAGGCCGGAATCCATGCTGACCGTTGCGTAGAACTTTCTTTGAACCGTCATGTATCCCGCAGAGATAAAAATGGATTCCGGCCTTCGCCCACTGCTGTCCGGGGAAAATGAGGCTCTTCAAAAAAAGCGCGATGCGCGGCAATTTCCCCGGAAAATTCAACGCTACCGAATCGTCATCCCAGCGAAAGCTGGGATCCAGTGCCTTTGACGCTCTGTAAGTCGCTGGATCCCAGCTTTCGCTGGGATGACGAACGTTTTAGCCATTTTTGCAAGACGTGCAGACATTTCCCCGGACAGCGGTGGGCCTTCGCCGGAATGACGGTGAGGTGAGATTGGGGGTTGCGTCGAAATTGATTCTCCTTCACGACTTACCCGCAACCGTGGCAACGATTTTTTGACTTGATTCTTGCGCATCCATCATCACCGTACGCATTTTTCGCGCAACTTATTGCGCGCCCCACCCCTCACTGATGATCGATAGATATGTAGGTATGCCGCCTGACCATAACATCCGGCCGCAAAGCACACATCGGCAGTTATCCAGAAATACACCTAGCCGTCCTTATGCACTCAACATTTTCCAGCCGATTTTCCTTTTCAAGATACTTATCCGCGCCATTTGATAGGCAACAAAACCCAACCCCTCGCACACCCATGTCATTCGGCGAATCTATGACGTGATACGAAAAGGCTATGAAACATGCGTGGTTTTCTGCATTTCGCCTAGCACATCCTTAACAGTCCCTATGATCCTCTGTCCCCTCGCACACACGATGCGCAGGGAACATTGATGAGCCAGCTA
>CBJMMB010000408.1:0-1862 GCA_966430775.1 uncultured Dyella sp.
AAGGGGAGTGCTGGCGCATTCCGGTACGCTCACCCCTCGACGTGCCGGGATTCGCCAGCTTTTTATTCCTTGTAAAGTCCGCACTCATGACCTCACGATTCGCCCGCTCTGCCGCGTTGAAAGCGCTGCTTGCCGTTCTTGTGGCCGGCATCGGCACGGTGCAGCTTGTCGACGCGCGCGAGGCTGCGCGCCACTTCGAAAGCTTCTCCAAGCCGCAGCAGGCGATGGTGGAGGATCTGGAGCACCGCACCTTCCAATGGTTCTGGGACAGCGCCAATCCGGCCAATGGCTTGATTCCCGATCATTATCCGGGGCCTTCCTTTTCCAGCATTGCGTCGGTGGGTTTTGGCCTCACCGCTTACGGCATTGGCGTGGAACGCGGCTACATCACGCGCGAGCAGGCGGTGGATCGCACGCTGGCTACGCTGCGTTTCTTTGCCGATGCACCGCAGAACAATAGCGAAGACGATGCCTCCGGCTATCACGGTTTTTTCTATCACTTTCTGGACATGAAGACAGGCAAGCGTTTTGCGCGCTGGACCGAGTTGTCGAGCGTCGACACCACGCTATTGCTGGGCGGCGTGTTGTTTGCGCAGAGCTATTACGATCGCGATACGCCGAAGGAAAAGCAGATCCGCGCGCTGGCGGACGATATCTATAAACGCGTCGACTGGACCTGGATGCAGCCGCGTGCGCCTTTGATCAGCATGGGCTGGACGCCAGGCGGCAAGTTTATCGATGCGGATTGGAAAGGCTACGACGAGGGCATGCTGGTCTATATCCTCGCCTTGGGTTCGCCCACGCATCCGGTATCCGATAAAGCCTGGCCGGCGTGGGCAAGCACCTATCCCGCGCAGTGGGGCAATTTCCAAGGGCAGACGTTTCTCAACTTCGCGCCGCTGTTCGGCCATCAATACAGCGAAGCCTGGGTGGATTTTCGCGGCATTCGCGATGCATGGAGCCGCGAGCATGGCTTGGACTACGTCGAGAACGGCCGCCGCGCTGTGTACGCACAACGCGCGTATGCAATCGCCAACCCCGGCCACTGGAAAGGCTACGACGCGAATGTGTGGGGACTTACCGCCTGCAACGGCCCCGGTGACGTCACGCTGAAATTGCCGGATGGCAAGGCACACACGTTCGACGGCTACACCGCACGTGGCGCCGGCCTGGATTATGTTTCCGACGACGGCACCATCGCGCCTACTGCAGCCGGCGGCTCCATCGCCTTCGCGCCGGAGATCGTGGTGCCGGCGCTGCAGGCAATGAAGGAGCGCTACGGTGATGCGCTTTATGGCCAATACGGTTTCGTCGACGCCTTCAATCCCAGCTTTGATACGGATATGTCGCCTAAAGAGGGGCGGGTGGTGCGCGGCAAGGGCTGGTTCGATACCTTGCAGATCGGTATCGACCAGGGGCCGATCGTGCTGATGATCGAGAACTGGCGCAGTGATTTCGTGTGGAAGGTGATGCGGCGGAATCCGTATATCCGCAAGGGATTGCAGCGGGCGGGTTTCACGGGCGGTTGGCTGGAGCAGGCGGTTAAATAGGGTCGCGCATTGTCTTCCCCTCTCCCCTCCGGGGAGAGGGGCTGGGGTGAGGGGACAACCTTGCGGAAAAATCTGTCTTTCAGCAGGCAACAAATCAACACGCCACATCCGTTATGAAGCCCATGGCAGGTCCGACCCCTCACCCCAACCCTCTCCCCCGTTTTCGATCGAAGATGGGGGAGAGGGAGCTGTGGTCGGCGGTCTGGCGCATGATGGTCATGGTGGTGATCAGCGTATGGCTTAGCGGTTGCACGTCGCATTCCGATCCCAACACGCTCACCTTCTGGACCATCGGCCGCGAAGGCGAAGCCA
>CBJMMB010000409.1:0-1860 GCA_966430775.1 uncultured Dyella sp.
GAGCTGTAGCTTCCCAAGCTACTGACGAGGGTTCGATTCCCTTCACCCGCTCCATCATCCCTTTCCGGTCCCCACCGAGATTTCCAGACCCGACAGCGTGCGCTGACATGGCGGATGTGATCACCCTCGGTTGGCGGGAACGGCTGGCATTGCCCCAGTTCGGTATCGCTTCGCTCAAGGTCAAGCTCGATACCGGCGCGCGCAGCAGTTCGCTGCACGTGGACGAGCTGGAAAACTTCACCCGCGATGGCAACACCTGGCTGCGTTTCATGGTGGGATTGGGACGGCGTTCGTCACGCCAGGTGCATTGCGAGGCGCCGGCGTGCGACCGGCGCGTGGTGGTGGACACGGGTGGCGGGCGCAGCGAGCGGTGGTTCATCCGCACCGAAGTGATGCTGGCCGGCGAGCGTTTCGAAGTTGACATAAATCTGACGGATCGGCGGCACATGCTGTTTCCTATGCTGTTGGGGCGCACCGCGTTGATCGGTCGCTTCAAGGTCGATCCCGCCCTTTCCTACACCCTGCCCAAGCCCGCGCATACGATGGTGCCCAAGTCATGAAGATCGCCGTCCTCTCGCGCAACGCGCGCCTGTATTCCACCCAGCGCCTGGTGGAAGTGGCGCGCGAGCGCCGGCACGTGGTGCGTGTGCTCGATCCGCTGCGCTGCTACGTGCGCATTGCGCCGGGCGAGGTGGAGATTCGCTACAAGGGCAAGGCGCTGCACGACATCGACGCGGCGATCCCGCGCATCGGCACCTCCAGCACGTTCTACGGCACCGCCGTGCTGCGCCAGCTGGAGATGATGGGTGTGTACACGCCCAATTCTTCCGACGCCGTGCTGCGCGCGCGCGACAAGCTGCGCTGCCTGCAGATTCTTGCCGCCAAGGGTCTGGACATGCCGGTGACGGTGTTTGGTGACAACCCGGACGACACCACCGACGTGCTGGACATGCTGGGCGACCCGCCGCACGTGATCAAACTCAACGAAGGCAGCCAGGGCACCGGCGTGGTGCTGGCGGAAAAACGCAGCGCGTCGCAGAGCGTGGTGGAAGCGTTTCGCGGGCTGTATGCCAACTTCCTGGTGCAGGAGTTCATCGCCGAAGCCAAGGGCAGCGACCTGCGCTGCTTCGTGGTCGGCGGGCAGGTGGTGGCCGCCATGCAGCGTGACGCGACGCCCGGCGAATTCCGCGCCAACCTGCACCGTGGCGGCACCGCCATCGCCGCCAAGCTCACCCAGGCGGAAAAACGCATCGCGGTGGATGCCGCCGCCGCGCTGGGGCTGGGCATCGCCGGCGTGGATCTGTTGCGCTCCAAGCGCGGTCCGCTGGTGCTGGAGGTCAATGCATCGCCGGGTCTGGAAGGCATCGAGGCGGCGTCGGGCGTGAACGTGGCCGAGCACATCATTCGTCATCTCGAGCAGCACGTGGCGAAGGCATCCAAACGCAACTGATTTTGTGAAGGGCGTGTCGTCGTTAACCTGCCAGTGAGTACGGGTTAACTGCCACGTAACCGCCCCGCGCCTATAAAGGCACCACTGTTTGTTTGCTCGCTACTTCAATACGCAAGTGCGACAGCAGACGACGGTATCGGGGCAGTAGCTTCAGCCCGGGTGCAGCGACGCACGGTCGCGGTATCCGGGCTTTTTCTTGGGCTGCTCATGGACATTCAGCATGGCGCTTAACATTTGCGCCGTTCACTCGTTAAGCTTGCAGCTACCCCCGGCCTGTGCGCCGGCTGCGTAGCGGAGAGACGCATGCGCGTTCTAGTGATTGAAGACAACAGCGATCTCGCGACCAACATTGGCGATTATTTGGAAGATCGCGGCCATGTGGTGGATTTCGCGGGAGATGGCGTCACCGG
>CBJMMB010000410.1:0-1859 GCA_966430775.1 uncultured Dyella sp.
GGCAATGCCGCGGCGCCTGCGCCGCCGGCAGCGATATTGCCGCCGCGTTGCCGCGCCAGCACATCCATGCCGACCGCATGGCGCAAGGCCTTGTAGTCGGCCTCCTGTTGCGCAAGCTGGCGCTGCAGGGCTTCGATCTGGCCACGCATGACTTCGATCCGCTCACCCTGCTCCGCCAGCCGCTGCCGAATCGCCGGCGAGGAACTGTCGTCCGCGCTCGTCACACTCTGCGCGTTTGCCACGCCGCAGACGCCCATTAGGCCGGCGCAGCCTATCGTGTAAAGCCACGGCCTGGATGCGCCGCTCCGATCCTTCTTGTGCATGATGTGCTCCCCTTGCGATACCGCACGTACCCGTTTCAATGCGACAACGCCTGCAACTGCTGCACGGTTTGCAGGCTCTGCTGAAGGTTCTGGTTGCGCAGCGCGTTGAGCGCGTTCACCGAAACATTCAGCGTGGTCAGGCTGCGGATCACCTGGTTGTCCACCGTGTTCTGAATCGTCGTCGCCGCGTTGGCTTGCGCGATGGATGCGGGAATAACGGTGCTGGTCACGACGGGATTGCTCGGCGTGTTCGCCTGCGTTACAGGTGGGACCACGGCCGCGGTGCGAGTCGCTGCACCGGCCGTCGACGACGACGTATTGACCGTATTGCCCGACCCTACTTGCACGTTCACGGTGCCGAGCGCCGCAGCCAGGGATACCGCCTGCTGTGTGGTGATATGCGCGAGATCCGGAATCGTCACGTTGAGGTAGGTGACCAGGTTGCCATCGACATACACTGCGCGCTGGATGCCGAACGACGCCTGCAGGCCATCGCCCAAGTCGAAACCGCCGCGCACCGCGTCGAGCCGCGCGACCGAAACCGGTCGGCCGAAACCTGCTACCGGCTGCGCAAAGAGCGAGCGATCCTGCGCGTGTACCGGCGACACGCAACACGCCAAACCAAGCAAGCCGATGCCGCACCAGGGAAGACCGGAACGTTTCATGGGCCACCTCATATGTCGCCAGGTCCGTACTTGTGCATGGTGATCGTGTCCAGCCCGCGCCGGTCGACACCCACGCCCAGTGGCGCGATCGGCGCGTTGCGCCAATCGCTGTCGGTATTGAAATGCGCCAGCTCACGCCGGTTGTGGATCACGAACACCAGGCCGTTTCGCCACAACTGGTCAAAGCGGCTCATGGGAATCGCACGCGTGCCGCGCGCGGGATCGCCCAGCAGCACGCGTCCATAACGCACGCCCTTGACCACCACGAAATGGTGATAGCCACGATCCTCGATCAACACGATCGCCGGCAGGTTGGCCTGCTGCAATTGCGCGAGGTTGGCATGGAAACCGTCGGCGTCGAAGCCGATGCTTTGCAGGTACAGCTTGATATCCAGCAGCGAGAAACCTTCCCTGTTGATCTTCGAGCGATCGCCGTGCGCGTACATTTGCTCGAATACGACCTGCTCGTTGACCGGATAGTCGTATTGATACGTCAACAGCGTGGCCACGGCAGCGGAGCCACAGCTGAAGTCGTACCTTTGATGAATCGTGTTGCGATACTTCACTTCCTTCAGCGTGGAAATATGCAGCGCGTAGGTCTGCCCGGCGTTGTCGTTGAGCGACATGGTGGCGGCGCGCAATGGCGGCACGCCTGCGAGCGCGGATAAGGCGATCAACGCGGCCAGCATGACTTTCATGGCTTCAACTGCACGTTGACGATCACGCCGGTCTGGATCAGCACGTTGTTGCCGGTGTTCTGCACCACCGACGGCAAACCCGTGGCGCCCTGAAACGCATTGCCGCTGATCGAGTTGGCGCCGGTACTGACGTTCGACGCCGAGTTGCCGCTTACCGTGCCGGTGATGGTCTG
>CBJMMB010000411.1:0-1858 GCA_966430775.1 uncultured Dyella sp.
TTTTTTCTTACGCCATCCATTGGCATTAAAAGCCTTCTTTTACGTCCATTGCTTTGCAATTTGATGTTTCATGCGGGAAAATGAAAAACGTGTCCGGGCATTTATCCATAACTCAATAGCCCGGCTTGTCTCACTCATTTTTCATTTACCGGAGTCCACCTAATGGCCGTTGATATCAAGAGCCTCAGCCATAGCCAGCTCAATGACCTGATCCAGAAGGCGCAGGCACGCCAGGACGAGCTGCGCAAGGAAAAAGTCACCAAGGTGCGCGAAAAAGTGCACGCCTTGTTGAATGCCGAAGGCCTCAGCTTTGAAGACGTGTTTGGCGCCGGCGCCAACCTGCGCGGCGGCAAGCGTCGCGGCGGCGGCACCGGTTCGGTGGCGCCGAAATACCGCAACCCTGCCGATCCCGAACAAACCTGGTCCGGCCGCGGCAAGCGCCCGCGCTGGTTCAACGATGCGTTGAAGGCGGGCAAGAAGGAAAAGGATCTGGCGATCTGATTCTTTAAAAACGCCGGCTTATGCCGGCGTTTTTGTAGGTTGGGGTGCAAACCCCAACATCGCGATGCATGTACGTTCCGGATGTCGGGGTTTGCACCCCGACCTACAGCGACCGTCTCGGCGCAACCAGCAATTCGCCGAACATCAATCCGGCCACCAGCGAAATCAGAATCGTTACCAGCAGCACGGTGGAATCGAAACCCAGCGACGCATTGCGGTCGAGCAGATACGAAACGCTGCGAAATCCCACGCTGCCCGGCACCAGCAACAGGATGCCCGGCTCACGCACCACCGCGCCAGGACGCCCCGCATAGCGCGCATACACATTAGCCAGCGCACTCAACAGCAAACCGCCGAGGAAAATGCCGAACGGCGCGCCGGACAGATTGATCGAAATGGCGCCGCCCAAACGCGTCGCTACATAGCCCACGATCACCGCCAGAATCACCACCGGCCAATCGCGCCACGCCGCGCGGAACAGCATGGCGAAGGCGATCGCTGCCACCAGCAAGGCCGGATAGTCCACCCACGACGGCAATGCCGGCAAAGCGAAATCGCGCGGCTCGATACCGAATACCGCGCAAATCTGCGTCGCGGCCACCGTGCCGAAGGTGAGCTTGAGCAGGGTCGACATCGCCCCGCCCATGCGCGCCATGCCGGCCACCAGATGCTGGCTGGAAATCTCGCGCACCGCCGTCGTCAGCGACATGCCGGGCATCAGCACGATCAACCCCGCCAATACCACCGACTTGATCGCCAGCGGCGCCACGAACGCGCTGAACACGATCGTCACCAAGGTCGCCACCATCGCGCAGATCGCATCGCTGGCCACCTGCAGGCGCGGGCGCGTGGCCGACAGGATGGTGATCGTGCCGATCAACAATCCCACCAGCGCCGCCACGCACAGATCCACCCAGGAGCTGTGCAGGAACAGTGCATCGATGGCCGCCGCGGACAAGCCATAACTCACGATCACGCCCGCCTGTTGCAGCGGCGTATCCGGCAGCTCCAGCGCGCGCAGCAGGCGGAAACCTTCGCGCAGTTCCAACTCGCCGGCGATCACGCGATCGGCGATCTCGTCGGCGCGGCAAAGCTTGTCCAGGTTCACGTCGCCCGGCAGCAGGCGGATCACCTGCGTCACCTGCGCCAGCCGGCCTTCCTCGCCGTGCGCCAGGTCGGCAAAGGAAATGATGATCGCCGTCGGGCTGGACCACACGTCCGCGCTCAAGCCGATACGCTGCGCCGAACCCGCGATCGCCATTTCCAGACGCGGCGACGAGGCGCCGTATTTGTGCAGCCGGGTGGCCAGTTCCACCAGGAAGGCAATGCGGGTATTGATCGCCGTGGTGGCGAAGGA
>CBJMMB010000412.1:0-1842 GCA_966430775.1 uncultured Dyella sp.
ACCGGCACGCGCTGCACCACCTTGATCCAGTTGCCGGTGGCGTTCTGCGCCGGCAATAGCGAGAACACGCTGCCGGTGCCGGCGCCCAGGCCGATCACCTTGCCGTGGTATTCGACGCTGCCGCCGTACAGGTCGGTGCTGATCTTCACCGGCTGGCCGATGCGGATGTGGCGCAGCTGGTTTTCCTTGAAGTTGGCGTCGATCCACAAATCGTGCAGCGGCACGATCGTCATCAACTGCTGCCCGGGCGTGATGCTGGCGCCGAGCTGCACGCTGCGCTGCGCCACGTAGCCGCTGACCGGCGCCACGATGGTGTTGCGTTGCGCGGCGATCCAGGCCGAGCGGAAGTTTGCGCGGGCCTGCATTACCGCCGGATTGTTGGCGACATCGGTGCCTTCCACTGCCGCACGCGCGGACTTCGCTTGCGCTTTCGCGGCGTTGAGCGCCGCTTGCGCCTGCGCCACGCTGTCGCGCATGTGCTGCACGGTTTCCGGCGATTCGGCCTGTGCGGCCACCAGCGGAATATGCCGTTTCAAATCGGCCTGGGCCTTGCGCAGATCGACTTCGCGCGCCGCCACGGTGGCTTCGGCCTCGCTGACCGATGCATCCTGCTGGCGCACCTGGCGCACGGCCTGGGCGAGCGCGCTGCTGGTCTGGCGCAGGCGTACGTCGGCGTCGGTCGAATCCAGCTTCACCAGCACCTGGCCGGCGGTGACGTGTTGGGTGTCATCGGTGAGGATCGCCACCACGGTGCCGGGCACTTGCGAGGAAAGCGCGACCTGGTTGCCGCCGACGTAGGCGTTGTCGGTCTTCTCGCGCGTGGAGAACACGAACATCCACAACAAAAACCAGGTGACCCCAGCCAGCACGAAGATCGCTGCCACGATCAGCAGCGCGCGGCTGCGCTTGGCAGGATCCTTCGCGGCCAGTCCGCTGTCGTTGGCGTCCTTGGGAGTGGTGCTCATGTCAGGGGGCTCCAGCAGGATTCGAAGTGGGGGAAGGGGAGGTGGCTTGCGTCGTGCGCGCGATATCCGAGCGATAGCCGCCGCCCAGCGCCTTGATCAGCGCCAGATCGGTGCTGAGTGCCTGCGCCTGCAAGCTGATGGCCTGATCGCGTTGCTGTAAAAGCTGCGCCTGGGCGGTGAGGCTTTCGCGCGCATCCTGGGTGCCATGCGCAGCACGCGCTTGGGCGGAGGCGAACAACGCGTCGTTGGCCTTTACCTGCGCGTCCTGCTTTTCGCGGCGCGCGGCAATCTGCTGCGCGGTGACCGCTTGCGTCGCCACATCGCGCGCGGCATTCGTCACCGCCACGTTGTAGTCGGCGATGGCGGCATCGAGCTGCGCACGGCTGGAGCCGTAAGCCGCCTTCAGGCGTCCGCCTTCGAAGATCGGGAGATGCACGGCGGGCGTGATGCCGAATACGCGGCTGCCCATGGTGAACAGATTGCCGAGGTCGCCCTTGCTGCCGGAAGAAAAGCCGGCGATGCGCGGCGCACCCTGATCGGTGCTGGAAAGGCCGGCCATCGCGTTGATGCTGAAATCGGGGAAGAAGTCGGCGCGCGCCACATCGGTCTGCTTGAGCGCGGCTTCCACCTGCCAGCGGCTGGCGGCGATATCCGGACGGCGGGCGATCAGGTCCAGGCGCGCGTCGTCGGGCAGGCCGCCTTCGAGTTCGGGCAGCGCGCGCGGCTCCAACGGCGGCAATTGCGCGGGCGATACGTTCACCAGCGCCGCCAGCACCACTTTGCGCAATTCGATCGAGCCTTCCAGCGTCGCCTGCATCTGCTGCACGTTGGCCAGTTGCGCGCGTACCTGTTGCACGGTATCGGGCAGATCCACGCC
>CBJMMB010000413.1:0-1835 GCA_966430775.1 uncultured Dyella sp.
ATTGGTTGATCAGACGGGAATTCTGGGAACATCGCGGCGGTTTTATCTGGGCGCCGGTGATCACGGGGATCGTGTTTCTGGTGTTGAATCTGATGGGCATCATCGGCGGAGAAGTATTCGGCTCCCGCAACGGCTTCCATTTCGGTCCGCTGGAAGGCCAGGATCTGGCCGCCAAGATCCACTCGCTGGATGCGCATCAACTGCAGGAGGTGAGTTCCGCGCTCGATCTGGCGATGCTGTCGTCTAGCGGACTGATCAGCGTGGTGTTCGCCTTCGTGGTGTTTTTCTACTGCCTCGGCGCGCTGTACGACGATCGGCGCGACCGCAGCATCCTGTTCTGGAAATCGCTGCCGATTTCCGACTCGGCCACCGTGCTGTCCAAGGTCATCGCGGCCGTGCTGATCGCGCCGATCGCGGTGGTGGTCTGCGGCGTACTCACCGGCATCGTCATGCTGCTGATGTTCGCCATCGCGCTGTCGTTCCATGGCGTGGGTGTGTGGTCGCTGCTGGTGCTGGCGCATCCGTTCCAGGTGGTCGGCTTCCTGATCGCCAGCATTCCGCTGTATCTCCTGTGGGCCTTGCCGACCGTCGGCTGGCTGATGCTGTGTTCGTCCTGGGCGCGCGCCAAACCGTTCCTGTGGGCGGTGGTGATTCCGGTGGCGCTGGGTGTGATGATCAGCTGGTTCAACCTGCTCGGCTCGGCCGGATTCAAGAGCAGCTGGTACTGGCGCGAAATCGTGGCACGCGTGCTGTTCAGCGTGTTCCCGGGCGGCTGGTTGCAGGAAAGCAACTTCAATCACCTGGGCGACAATCCGGAGAACTTCAGCCACTTCCTCAGCCTGTCCGCCTCCTACGCCGTGCTGGCCAAGCCGGACGTGTGGATCGGCGCCGTCGCAGGTATCGCAATGCTCGCCGGCGCCGTATGGTTCCGCCGCTGGCGCGACGACAGCTGAAGACGCCAGGTTGCTTTTTCACCACGCGATACATTCAAGGGGATACATCATGAACCACGCACGGACGATCACGTTGCTCGCATTATGCGTCGCTCTCAGCGCATGCGACGTTCCCGACACGAGCATGATGAACGGCGCCATCACCCTCAAGGACAACGTGCTGACCTTGCACGCCAAAGATGCGCCCGATGCACTGATCGCTTCAGACGGAACGCTTCAGATCGACGGCAAGGCCGTCTCCGTTATACCCGCACAGCGCGGCTTGTTGATGCTCTATTTTCAGAATGTCATGGACGTGCATCAAACCGGTACGGAGATGGGCAAGGTCGGTGCAAGCATCGGCGCCAATGCGTTGAAAGATACCGTCGCAGGCAAGTCGAAAACCGAAAAGGACGATCACGCCAAAGCCGGCAGCGGGCAATTGAAAACGCTAGGACTGAAGATTTGCCAGGATCAAGCCAACATCGCGAACGTAGAGGATCAGCTCGCGGCACAGTTGCCGGCGTTCAAGCCGTACAGCCATATCGCCAATGCCCACGCCGGCGATAAATGCACACCAGACGATTGAGGTCGCGCAAAGCAGCAAGCGCGAGGCATCTGCCCTCCTCTCGGACAAACAGGGAAACATCGTGAAAATCAACATGATCGCTATCGTCGTACTCGCTTCGCTACTGCTGCCGCCGTTGACCGCATGCAGCCAATCAGGCGATGGCGATTCCCATAGCGAAGCTGCACAGGCGACGAAAGAGGTGCAGCAGCAGACGTCTTCGTCGTTCATCGCGGCGGAAGTGCGCAAAGGCATCAATCGGGCCAAGCAGGAACTGCTTACCAAGGATATCGACGTTAGCAGCGTGCACATCAACAACTCCGGCATGCACGACA
>CBJMMB010000414.1:0-1827 GCA_966430775.1 uncultured Dyella sp.
TTCTCCAACTGGCAGCGCAATCCACAAATCCCGCCGCAGGATTTCAACTTCACGCCGCCCAAGGGTGCGGACGTGATTGGTGACTTGCCGGAACTGACCACGCAGCCGCTCAAGAACTAACGCGCACGTCGTGATCCGCCAACTGCCGCGTTGGGCGTGGATTGGCGGCGGCTTGCTCGCCTCGGCCGCCGGATGCATCAACGCGGTCGGTTATCTGTGTTTTCGCCATCAACCGGTGACCCATCTCACCGGCACCAGCACCATGCTGGGCATCGCGCTGGCGCGCGGGGATAGCGCCGAACTGCTGCATTGGGCGGGAACCATCACATCATTCGTGCTCGGCGCGATGCTCAGCGGCTTCATCGTGCAGCAGCGCACCTTGCAGCTCGGCCGTCGCTACGGCGTGGTGCTTACGATCGAATCGCTGTTGCTGTTCGCGGCCACGCCGCTGATTCACGATGCGAAGGATCTGGGGCTTTATCTCGCCTCGGCCGCGTGCGGTTTGCAGAACGCGATGGTCAGCACGTATAGCGGCGCGACGCTGCGCACCACGCATCTGTCCGGCATTTTCACGGATCTTGGCATGTACCTCGGCCAGCGTCTGCACGGCGAGAAAGTGGATACGCTGCGCATCCATGTTTGCCTGCTGGTGGCGAGCGCTTTCATTGTCGGTGCGACGCTGGGTGCGTTGGGTTTTACGCACATCCAGGAGCGCGTGCTGCTCGTACCGGCAGCGCTTACCGGCACGGTAGGTCTTGGGTATGCCGCGTATCGCCATTTCTTCCTGAGCCAGTAGGTTGGGCTGAGGCGCAGCCGAACCCCAACATAGTCATGTGCATCTTTACGTTGGGGTTCGGCTTCGCCTCAGCCCAACCTACTGGGGTCTACCGCAATGCGTAGCACGTAGGCTGGGTTAGCGCAGCGTAACCCAGCTTATTCGCACCACCACTCAAGGCAACCCCAACGCTTTCCTCAACTCACCGCGCGCAGCGTTGTAATCCCCTTGCCACTGTGCATCACGAAGTATCTGCGCCGCAATCACCGTACCGGCCAGCTTGCCCGCTTCCAGATCGCTAGGAAAATGCGCTCCCATCACGATGCGATGCTGCGCGTAAAGATCGGCACGCGCAAAAATCTCCGCACGCTTTTCCGGCAGCATGTTCGCCAGCAGCACCGCCGTGGTGTAGCCGAAGGTGGCGTGTCCGCTGGGGTAGCTCCAATCATCCGGCTTGTCCTTCGACAACGGATGCACCTCGCTGGACACCACCGAAGGGCGCGGCCGGTGGAAATACGCCTTGGCCTGTTTCACCTGCACCTTGTCAAACTTGGCCACGCGCTCGAAAAACGCCGCCGTCTTCGGCAAGGTGGAAGGTTGCGCGGTCAAGCCGATGGCGTCGGCAAAGCGGAACATGGAGTGCTCCACGTCCGCCTTGGCCGCGGCCATCTCTTGCGCGGTGCGCGACTTCTGCACGGCCAGCACGGCATCCAGATCCTGCCTGGCCGCAGCCGAACCTGCTGCCGGCGGAGGCGGCAGCAGGTTCGACACTTCGACGACGGGGGATCGCGCGTCGCCATCGGCCAGTGCGGGCTGGCCGATCAGAAGCATGCACAACACGAACGCAAAGCGTTTCATCAGAACAGGTCCGCCGACACGGTGAAGTTGAAGTTACGCGCCGGGATGGTGAAGTACAACGGTGTGCCATCGGCGCCGGTGGTGCCGGCCAGGGCGTTGATGGTGGTGTTGTTGAACAGGTTGTTGAGTTGCACGCCGATCTTGAAGTCCTTCACATCGCTGATGTGTGGATTGAACGTGTAGCTGGCCGTGAA
>CBJMMB010000415.1:0-1816 GCA_966430775.1 uncultured Dyella sp.
CTCACCCGCCTCTCGGCACCCTCTCCCGGAGGGAGAGGGACTCACTCAGGAAGTCGTGATGTTTCTCTCAAAAAATGGCCGGCACACCTTTGCGGTGTGCCAACCACCTCCTGCCAATCGATCGCACGATTCACTGCGTATGCCAGTCGTACGCCGTGCCGTTGGTGACGAAGCGCGCGCTGCCGTCGGCCAGGTTCACGACCATGATCTTGTTGGTGTAGACGACCGGCGCGGGCGGATATTGCTCGACGTTGCAGTTGGCCAGCATCCGCGTGCCATCCGGCGACAAGCGCACCGGAACCCACCACAGCGTTGTTCCATAGACCATGGTGACGCACGGCGAGGTGATCTTGCGGATACCCGAGCCGTCGGTTTTCACGGCGTAGATCTCCGAGTCCGCAGCCGTAGACGAGGGACGTGCGTAGAAGAAAGCCTGGCTGCCGTCCGGCGAAATCAGCGCCTGTTTCTGAAACCCGAACGTGACCGCATTGCTGGGATCGGTAAGCGCGACCGCCTGGCCGGTCACGAGGTTCTTGGCACACCACTGGATGTATGTCTGGTTGCTCGCTACGTGACACGGTCCTGGGTCGTTTGAGTCGTAGGTCACGCCATAGACCACCTCGTGGCCGTCGTAAGAGATGTCTCCGACACTCCCCAGGGTGTAAGGCGCATAGCTGTTCACTTCGACCTTGGTCGCCGCACCGGTGGTGGTATTGATCACGTAGATATCCGCTTCCGGATTGGGAGTGGGGTCGGTGCGCACGGCATAGGCCAGCAGGCTGCGGCCATCGCCCGACCAGCGGATCGCCTCGATGCCGCGGTAATACCATTTGGAGGCGCACCACAACACATGGTTGTTGCTGCCGTTGGATTGCATCAGATGGATGCACGGGGGATGTTTATGCGACAGCACGTCGGCGGAATTGGCGTAGGCAATCTGGCCGTTGGTGGCCGGACCCCAGGCGACGGAACCGTAGCTCGGGCCATTTCTCGGATCCTCCAGATCATCGCTGCCGAAAAACATCGGCGGCGTGCGCACGCCATATGCATTCACGATGTAGTACTTGCCGTGGTAGTCCGTAAAGTTGTAATGCGGAAGCGTGGAGTGCGCCTCCACGTATATGCTGTAGGTTCCTTTCGGATTGAAGGCGTTCTCCAGCCACATGCCTTCGTTGCCCACGCCGAGGTCGTCGTAGCCGCCGACGGCCGGTATGTTGAATATGCCCTGGGTATACGGGGTGAACTGGCGCTCATGGCTGCCATCGTCGCCGATGCTGAAGATCGCCGAAGCGACCGGCGTGGTGATTCCATCGACGGTGCCACTGATGGTGCGCGAGAAAAGCACCGTGCCGGGCGATGTCTGCGCGGTAGCGGGCAACGGTTGCGCCGCGAACGCGGCAGCGGATAAACAAACCAGCGCCAATAGGGCGCGGCGACACGGGATAACTTGCATAACACCCTCCTGGCCATGACAGCGGCCATGGCATTGACTCGGATTGCCGACGCACCGTGCTGATCGACACCCCAAACCGCGCCGGACGAGGCAATCTAGGCTTGCAACCGCATGTGGGCTGTGAAGCGCTGATTACAGTGAATGGTTGTGTCTGGCTGGTTTTCGCCGCAGCGGTTGGTGGCGTGTTGAGTTGCGATACAGGCAGTTCGATGTGAGGAAGAGCAGGGTGGCGTTGAGTTGACAGGTTGCGGTTGCGAAGAGGGCTTCAACGCAAAGAAGATGTGCTGGAGTTGGATGACCGGGTTAAAGATCAGGCAATGCGTGTTGGCAACTGCATGGGCGCGCATTTGCTGTTCGTCGCCC
>CBJMMB010000416.1:0-1809 GCA_966430775.1 uncultured Dyella sp.
AAATCAGCATCGAGGAGATCTTTGCGCACCTGGCGGCGGCCACCGCGGCGGTGCCGCCGATTCTTGCGGAACTGCTCAAAAGCTAAGCAACGGATGGCGCCCCCATGACCCTACTAAACGCAGTGCATATTGCGCTTTAACCAAAAACATGCAGATACTTTCGCCGTGCCAGGGGCGGCGGACCTAGGGGTAGAGGTGGTTCTCGCAGAGACTTGGTGCATCCAGTCCTTTAAAGATTCAGAGGTTCACGCAATGTCTAGCGGTACGGTTAAGTGGTTCAACGACGCCAAGGGGTTTGGCTTTATTGCGCCGGACGATGGTCAAGAGGACGTATTCGTCCACTTCTCGGCGATCAATTCCAAGGGCTTCCGCAGCTTGCAGGAAGGCCAGAAGGTCACCTTCGAAGTAACCAACGGTCCGAAGGGTAAGCAGGCCTCGAACGTCCAGCCTGTATAAGTTGCCGTTGCTTCAGTCATTTCAAGAAAGCCTTGCCTAGCGCAAGGCTTTTTTTTTGGCGCGATTTTTTCGGCGCGATTTGGATCGATGCAAAACGAGCGGCTCACGCCACGAACTGCAGCCGCGCCAGCTCCGCGTAAAGTCCGCCTTCGGCCAGCAGGCTTTCATGCGTGCCCTGCGCCACGATACGTCCGCCATCCATCACCACGATGCGATCCGCGCGCTGCACGGTGGCCAGGCGATGGGCGATCACCAGGGTGGTGCGGCCTTTCTCCAGCCGTTCCAGCGCCTGCTGGATGGCCGCTTCCGATTGCGCGTCCAGCGACGAGGTGGCTTCGTCCAGCAGCAAGAGCGGCGCGTTGCGCAGGATCGCGCGCGCAATGGCGATGCGCTGGCGTTGGCCGCCGGACAGGCGCACGCCGCGTTCGCCCAGTTCCGCCTCGTAACCATCGGGGAGCATCTGGATGAAATCGTGCGCTTCGGCCGCGCGGGCGGCGGCGCGCACTTCCTCGTCGGTGGCGTTCTGCCGGCCGAAGCGGATGTTGTCGGCCGCGGTGCCGCCGAAGATCACCGTCTCCTGTGGCACCAGCGCGATCGCCCCGCGCAGTTCGGGCAGCGTCATGGCGCGCAGGTCGATGCCGTCGAAACGGATGCGCCCGCGTTGCGGATCGTAGAAGCGCAACAGCAGGGCGAACACCGTGCTCTTGCCGGCGCCCGACGGCCCTACCAGCGCCACCGTTTCACCGGGCCGGATATCGAGATTGAAACTGTGCAGCGCCGGCGCATCCGGACGGGTGGGGTAGTGGAACTCCACGTCTTCGAAACGTAGCGCGCCGCGCACCGGGTGCGGCAGCGCTTGCGGGTGAGGCGGATTGGCGATGCTCGCTTCCTCATTGAACAGCTCGCCGATGCGCTCCATCGCGCCGGCCGCGCGCAGCACGTCGCCCCACACATCCGACAGGCCCATCATCGAACCGCCCGACAGCATCGCGTACACCACGAACTGCGCCAGCACCCCGGCATCCAGATTGCCGGCGAGCACGTCGCGCGCACCCACCCACAACACCAGCGTGATCGCACCGAAGAACAACACGATCACCGCGGCGGTGAGCCCGGTGCGCATGCCGATACGGCGACGCGCGGTGGCCAGGGCACGTTCGATCGCCGTGCCATAGCGATCGCTCTCGATGTCTTCGCGCGCATAAGCCTTCACCGCCGGCGCGGCATTGAGCGTTTCGTTGGCGACTGCCGCGGCATCGGCGAGACGATCCTGGCTGGCGCGCGAAAGCTTCTGCACACGCCGACCGAAAATCAGGATCGGCAACACCACCGCGGGAATCACCAGCGCCGTCA
>CBJMMB010000417.1:0-1809 GCA_966430775.1 uncultured Dyella sp.
GCTTTCGCCGAAGGTGGTGACGGTAAACAGCTTGCCGGTGGAATTGCTGGACACGTTGGGGAACCGAAGATGCGAAGTCAGGCCCGGGCGTGGCCGGGACGGCCTTGCATCTTGCCATGCTTTGCCCGGGTTTTGCGCTTGCCCGGGAGTGCTCTCCTTCCTACGGGGCCGTGGCAGGCGCCGCTTTAGCCAGCCGCGCGCGTCAATTTAGGCTGGATGGTGAAGTCAACGTGCACCGCGCTATATGGAAATTCCACACCGTCATCGTTCTGATCAAGGATGCCGGCGTCCACCAGCGCGCGGACATCGGTGTAGACGCCCTTGACGTCACGCTCGACCAGCCCGGCCACGCCGCGAATGCTCAACGTGCCCTTGCCGGCCATCGCCTCCAGAATGCCGACCCGGTTATCCGTGAGCAACTTGGCCAGCTCGCTCGCCTTCTGGAAGACGATCAAATGCCCCTGCTTTTTCCCCTTTGCCGCCGCGAGGAATCGCGCACGCGAGGCTGCGCGTGAGGACACGGAAATGGTGACCGTACGATCGTTCATGCGTTTGCCCTCATGACATCAGTCGCATCCCTTTTTCTGTTGTCGATCATGACAACGCACGAATCTTGCGTTGTCAAGTTCGACAACAGCCGTAGGCTGGGATGCAATCCCAGCATGGTCGGGCACGCATACATCGCGACGCTGGGATTTGCATCCCAGCCTACATATTTTGATCAACCGCCGAACCGCTCGGCCGCCACCGCATGGATCACGTCGGCATGCTCGATCAGCTCGCGCCGCTCCAGCGCGAACACGCCCATCGGCCCCACTTTGAACTCGATCCACACGAACGGCACTTCCGGCAGCAAGGCGGCCAGTGCGTGTTCGCTTTCGCCCACTTCGACGATCAGCAAGCCATCTTCGGTGAGATAGTCGGCCGCTTCATCGAGGATGCGCAGGCAGATATCCAGGCCGTCTTCACCGGAAGTCAGGCCAAGCTTCGGCTCGTGGCTGTATTCACCAGGCAGTGCGGCGTACTCTTCTTCGGTGACGTAGGGAGGATTGGAGACGATCAGGTCGTATTGGCGGCCCTTGAGCCCGGCGAACAGATCGGACCGGATCACCTCCACGCGCTCGTCCACGTGCTGGAACGCCACGTTCTCGCGCGCGAGCGACAACGCATCCTCGCTGACGTCCACCACATCCACTTGCCAGGACGGGTTGTATTCGGCCATGGCAATGCCGATGCAGCCCGAGCCGGTGCACAGGTCCAGCGCGCGCTCCACCTGCCGGCCATCCAGCCAGGGCGTGAAGCCCGATTCGATCAGCTCGGCGATCGGCGAACGCGGCACCAGCGCGCGGCGATCGCTTTTGAACTTCAGGCCGGCGAACCAGGTTTCGCCCACCAGGTAGGCCACCGGCAGGCGCTCGTTGATACGCCGCTCGATCAATCCAAGCACACGCGCGCGTTCTTCGGCAGTGAGCTTGCCGGCGCCGTAGGCCGGCGGGATGTCCGGCGGCAGGTGCAGGCTGGCCAGCACCAGGTGGGTGGCTTCGTCGATCGGGTTGTCGTGGCTGTGGCCGAAAGTGAGGCCCGCTGCGGAAAAACGGCTGGCGCCGTAGCGGATGAAATCGATGATGGTGGCGAGTTCGGCGGTCACGTGCGCACGGTCCTGCGTAAGGGGTGGGAAGTATAGCGACTGCGCGCTACTGGACTCATGCCGGTCCATGCATCTATCCATGGCGTTCGGCCCGGTTGGGAATGCTCCCGATTCCTTATACTTGCCGGATGACTTTCAAGGTATTCCTGCAATACATCCTT
>CBJMMB010000418.1:0-1780 GCA_966430775.1 uncultured Dyella sp.
TTGATGTGCACCACCGTGCCGCCGGCGAAATCCAGCACGCCCAGGTCGCCCAGCAGCGAACCCGGTCCGCTCCACACCATGTGCGCGATCGGCAGATAGACCAGCGTCAGCCACAGGCCGCTGAACCACAGCATGGCGCTGAACTTCATGCGCTCGGCATAGGCGCCGATGATCAGCGCCGGCGTGATGATCGCGAAGGTCATCTGGAACATCACGAACACGCTTTCCGGCACCGTCTGGTACAGCGTGGACGGGGTGAGCCCGGCCAGCATGGTGCGATCGAACGCGCCGAGGAACGAATGCCAGTTGGTCACGCCCGCGTGCATGCCTTCGCTGCTGAAGGCGAGCGAGTAGCCGTAGACGATCCACTGCACCGTCACCAGCGCGGTGATCGCCAGGCACTGCATCATCACCGACAGCAGGTTCTTTGCGCGCACCATGCCGCCATAGAACAACGCCACGCCGGGGATCGTCATCATCAATACGAACGCGCTGGCGACCAGCATCCAGGCGGTGTCGCCAGCATTGAGGGTGGGCGCGGGCGCGGCTTGCGCGAAGGCGGGCAGGGCGAAGCCCGCCGCGGCCAGCGCGGCGATCGGCCGCAAAAGTTGTCGGTGCCTGCCCATCTTCGGTTCCCCCTTGCTTGCGTGTATCTCAAAGCGCATCGGCATCCACCTCCTGCGTGCGGATGCGGATCACCTGTTCCAGGTCGCTCACGAAAATCTTGCCGTCGCCCACTTTGCCGGTGCGCGCGGCGCGGACGATCGCCTCCACCGCCAGCTCGACCTGGTCGTCGGCCACGGCGATCTCGATCTTCAGCTTGGGCAGGAAGTCGACCACGTACTCGGCGCCGCGGTAGAGCTCGGTATGCCCTCGCTGGCGGCCGAAGCCCTTCACCTCGGTGACCGTCATGCCTTGCACGCCGGCTTCGCCCAGCGCCTCGCGCACGTCGTCCAGGGTGAAGGGTTTGATGATGGCGGTAACCCATTTCATGCGCGACGGCTCCGTGAAGGTGGTTTTGTTGCAACACAGCAGCTTGCGTGCCAAGCGCGGGCGGGATGCGGGATGCCGCGCCGTGGCGCGGTTTCGGGCCATTTGGTGCAGCGGTATGAGTGCTGTTGTGAATGATTTGGTGCACGGCTTGCATTGTTATGGTGCAAGCAAACGTCCGGCGCAAGCTATGCAGGCGCCGCGCGCCAAAGTCGTGGTCACGGGGCGACGGCCCGCGGGTTTGACCCTCCGGCCGCTAATCAGTACCATTTCAGTCCTAATTAGCCCGCGTCCTCTTTTCCCATGTTTCGTGTCAGCCGACTAACGGACTACGCCACCGTGGTGATGACCTGCATCGCCGCGCACCCGGGCGATGACGTGCTCAGCACGGCCGCGATCGCCGAGCAGGCGCATCTGGAACTGCCCACCGTCAGCAAGCTGCTGAAGTCGCTGGGGCATGCGGGCCTGGTGGAATCCTTCCGCGGCGTCAACGGCGGTTACCGCCTCGCTCGGCCGGCACAGCAGATCAGCCTGGCCGAGATCGTGGAAGCGATCGAAGGCCCGCTCGGCATGACCGAATGCACGCTCAGCGAAGGCCAGTGCGAACGCGAAGCCCAATGCGGCGTGCGTGGCAGCTGGCAACGCATCAACCACGTACTCGACAACGCACTGCGCACGATGAGCCTGGCCGACATGCTGCGCCCCGCGCCGCCGGCCGCCAGCGTGGCGCTTACCGAATTGAAAGGCAGGACAGCATCATGACCATCGAGAACGATAGCCCCGTCGTGCT
>CBJMMB010000419.1:0-1777 GCA_966430775.1 uncultured Dyella sp.
CGCGCCAACGGGCATATCACGCGGGAAGCGGCGAATGCGGCGATGGACATGCTCAAGGTCGACGCCGAAGGTTTCGACGAGCTCGACCGCCGGCTGCTCCACACCATCATCGAGAACTTCGACGGCGGCCCGGTCGGGGTCGAATCGCTGGCCGCGGCGCTCAGCGAAGACCGTGGCACGCTGGAAGACGTGGTCGAGCCGTATCTGATCCAGCAGGGTTTCCTGGTGCGCACCGCGCGCGGGCGCATGGCCAGCGCCAAGGCCTGGCGTCACCTGGGCCTTACGCCGCCGCCGCGGCAACCACAGCCGAACGATCTGTTTGGTGGTGGCGATGTGTGACTTGCCGAGATCTATTCCCTCTCCCCTCCGGGGAGGGCAGGGTGAGGGGACAAGGCTTGCCCCATGCTTCCACGAGACGACGCTCTGATGTTCCTGCCACGCAAGATTGACCCCTCACCCCAACCCTCTCCCCAGAGGGGGGAGGGGGCCGTTTCCCGTATTTCGGGTAGCCATCCATGATGCAGGCAAACCTTTTCACCTGGCCCGTACGCGTCTACTGGGAAGACACCGACGCCGGCGGCGTGGTCTATCACGCCAGCTACCTGCGTTTCCTCGAGCGTGCCCGCAGCGAATGGCTGCGCGCCCTGGGCGTGGACCAGATGGCGTTCAAGCAGGCCACCGGTCTGGCCTTCATGGTGCACCGGATGGAGCTCGATTTCCTCAAGCCCGCCCTGCTGGACGATGAACTGACGGTTACGGTGGAAGTCAAAGAGCGGCGTTCAGCCAGTATTCTTTTCGCCCAAACGATCAGCCGTAAGGACGGCGTCTTGCTGGTGCAGGCGCAGGTTCGTGCGGCATGCGTGGACCTGACACGGATGCAGCCCGCGCGGATTCCGGATGACATCATCGGCCGGATCGATCGCGTCCCGGCCTGATCCCCTGTAATTACGACATACCCATACGACATACCCATGTGGTGGAGAACCCCCAAGCCATGAACGGTGGATTGAACGTTTTCGAGATCGTTTCGGACGCAAGCTGGCCAGTGAAGCTGGTGATGCTGGCGTTGCTGGTGTTCTCCTTCCTGTCCTGGGTGATCATCATCCGCAAGTACGCGCAGCTCAAAGCCGCGATGGCGAACGCCGAATCCTTCGAGGAGCGCTTCTGGTCCGGCGCCGACCTGGCGCAGCTGTTCCGCGAAGTGAGCAACAACGGCGGCAACAACGGCGGCATGGAAAACATCTTCGAGTCGGGCTTTCGCGAATTCGTGCGCCAGCGCCAGCGCCGCAGCACCGACGTGCGCACGGTGATCGAGGGCTCCGAGCGCGCGATGCGCGTGGCCGGCACCAAGGAGATCGGTTTGCTGGAACGCAATCTGGAATTCCTCGCCAACGTCGGTTCGATCAGCCCGTACGTGGGCCTGTTCGGCACCGTGTGGGGCATCATGGGTGCGTTCCAGGGCCTGGGCGAAATGAAGGACGTCACCATCGCCGTGGTCGCGCCGCACATTTCCGAAGCGCTGATCGCCACCGCGATGGGTCTGTTCGCGGCGATTCCCGCGGTGTGGGCCTACAACCGCTACGCCAACCGGGTCGAGCGCGTCGCTTCGCGCTATGAAGTTTTCCAGGAAGAGTTTTCCTCGGTGCTGCAACGGCAGATCCAGATCGACGAAAACCACTAAGAGGCGGCGATCATGCTCAGCTCCGCACGCCACAAGCGTCTGAAACTCAAATCCGAAATCAACGTCGTGCCCTACATCGACGTGATGCTGGTGCTG
>CBJMMB010000420.1:0-1774 GCA_966430775.1 uncultured Dyella sp.
ATGTACAGCCACAACCAGTTCAACGCCACCAGCAAGCGGTTGCGCACGCCGATCAAGAAGTAGATGTGCGCCACCGCCCATACCACCCACGCCGATCGTCCACGCAATTGCACTTTGCCGAAATCCACCACCGCCGTGTGCTTGCCGATGGTGGAAAGATTGCCGTAGTCGCGATAGCGGAACGGCGCTGGCGGCGCGCGGCCACGCAGGCGCGCCCTGACCACGTCCGCCACGTAGCGCCCTTCCTGCTTGGCCGCTGGTGCAAGGCCAGGCACCGGCTTGCCGTTTTCCTGTTGCAGCGTGGCGGCGTCGCCGACCACGAAAATCTCCGGTTGCGCGGGTACGCTGAGATCGCGCTCCACCTTCACGCGACCGGCCTTGTCCGCCGGCACATCCAGCCACTGCGCCACCGGTGAGGCGCGCACGCCGGCGGCCCAGAACACGGCGCCGGCGCCGATGAATTGATCCTTGCAGACGACGCCATCGGCACGGCATTCGGTGACCGGATGATCGAGCAGCACTTCGACGCCCAGTTGCTGCATGGTGTGCTGCGCATAATCGGCCAGGTTTTTCGGAAAGCCGGATAGCACGCGCGGCGCGGCCTCCACCAGCACCACGCGCGCCTTGCGCGTATCGATGTGGCGGAAGTCCTCGTGGATTTCCTCGTGCGCCAGTTCCGCAATGGTGCAGGCAAGCTCCACGCCGGTAGGCCCTGCGCCGATCACCACGAAGGTCTGCAGGCGCCGGCGCTTTTCCGCATCGGGCTCGCGCTCGGCCTGCTCGAACACGGTCAGCAGATGCTGGCGTATCGACAAGGCATCGCCCAGGGTTTTCAGGCCGGGCGCATATTGCGCCCAATCGTCGTGGCCGAAGTAGGCGTGCGTGGCGCCGGTGGCGAGGATCAGCGTGTCGTACGCGATACGCGTACCGTCGGTGAGCCGCACGATCCGGTGCGCCGCGTCGACGCCGTCCACTTCGGCCATCAGCGTGGTGACGTTCTTGAAACGGTGCAGCACGTGGCGGATCGGCCAGGCGATCTGCGAGATATCCAGCGCCGCACCCGCCACCTGGTACAGCAGCGGCTGGAAGACGTGATGATTGCTGCGGTCGATGATGGTGACGTCGACGTTCTGCCCACCCAGCCGCCTGGCGGCTTCAAGACCGCCGAAGCCGGCGCCGACGATGACCACTTGATGGCGATGCGCGGTTGCGTTCAACACGATGCTCCTTGTGTGAGTTCGTAAGCTGCACTGTCATCGTAGATTGGGTTGGCCCAGCGTAATCCAATGTATGCGGGAACCGGGCCGAGGCACAGCCTACACGCCGGCGTACGCGTCTGTTACCGTCCACGCTTTACACGCCCATCGAGGGGGAGCCCATGCGCCTGTATCGCCTTACCGCCGCGCTTATCGTTGCCGGCCTGTTTGCGTTGCCCGCGGCCGCCGATACGCCCAAGGCCACTCCCACCGCGAAGGAGCTGATCGCCAAATCCAAATCGGAAGAATGGCGCACGCCCGATCCGGAGAACCTGCTTTATATGCAGTTGCCGCAAGGGCGCGTGGTGATCGAACTGGCGCCCGACTTCACGCCGCTGCATGCCGCCAACATCCGCACGCTGGTGCGCGAACATTATTTCGATGGACTCGCGATCATCCGCGTGCAGGACAACTTCGTCACCCAGTGGGGTGACCCCAACGACGACGACAACGGCGACAAGAGCAAGATCAAGCCGCTGGGCAGCGCCAAGGCCAAGCTTCCGCCGGAATACACGCGC
>CBJMMB010000421.1:0-1767 GCA_966430775.1 uncultured Dyella sp.
CCACGCACTTCCACGCGCCGCGGATCGACCACGCGCACGCCTTCGGCCATCAGCGCACGCACGGCGCGCTGGCGATAGGCGTCTTCCAGTTCGGTCAGTTGGGCAGGCGTATTGGCGCCCGCCGCTTCCATCGCATCGTCGCATTCGATGCACTGCGCCGCGCGGCCTTCTGCGGCAGCCAGCTCGAAAATATCGGTGAGGTAGTACTCGCTTTGCGCATTATTGCGGCCAAGCTGGCCGATCCAGCGCTTGAGCGAAGCGGCATCCCCGGCGACGATGCCGGTGTTGATCAGGTTGATGCTGCGTTGCGCGTCGTCGGCGTCCTTTTCTTCGATCACCGCGCGCACGAAGCCATTGCCATCGCGCAATACGCGGCCGTAACCATGGGGATGGGTGACGCGCGTCGCGAGCATGCACAGGTTGCCTTCGGCTTGCACCAGGCGTTGCAAGGTTTCCGCGCGCGTCAGCGGCACGTCGCCGTAGAGCACCAGCACGCGCGCGTCATCCGGCACCTTCTTGAGCGCTTCGCCGACGGCATGACCGGTGCCCAGTTGCTCGGCCTGCAAGGTCCATTGCAGATCCGCCTGACCTTCGAACGCCGCCAGCACCTGGTCGCCGCAAAAACCGTAGACGACATGGATCGCCGCCGGCTGCAGCGCGCGCGCCGTCGCCAGCACGTGCGCCAGCAGCGGGCGGCCAGCGAGCGGCATCAATACCTTGGCCTTTTTGGACTTCATGCGCTTGCCTTCGCCGGCGGCGAGGACGATGACGTGCAAGGAAGGCTGGCTCATAGAGGGTCGAGTCCTGATGTCGTTCGGGCGCTAAGGATACCGCTCGCTTGGCCTCACTTTGAGGCGCCCGGCTGTCAAACCGATGTGCAAACAAAAACGCCGGCACGAGGCCGGCGTTTTTTCATGGAGACAAGACGTGCTCAGTGCTTGAGGTTCTTGCGCAGGCGTTCCAGCGCCTGCAGCTGGGCCAATGCCTGGGCCAGCTTGGCCTGTGCTTCGGCCACGTCCACGGTGCCGGAGCGATTGGCCAGTGCGTCCTCGGCTTCCTGCTTGGCGCGCTTGGCGGCGGCTTCGTCCAGGTCGGCGGCGCGCGCGGCGGTATCGGCCAGCACGGTTACCACCTGCGGCTGCACTTCCAGGATGCCGCCGGACACGTAGAACTGCTGGCGCTCGCCACCTTCCAGCACCACGTCGATATGGCCGGGCTTCAAGCGCGTGATCAGCGGTGCGTGGCGGGGCGTGATGCCCAGCTCGCCCAGCTCGCCGGTGGCGACCACCATCACTGCATCGCCGTGAAAGATCTCGGCTTCGGCACTGACGATGTCGCAACGAATGGTGCTCATAGAATTCTCGCTTCGCTCGATGGCGTGAATCGTCAATCGGGAATCGTCAATCGATAGCGGCGTAGACGACGCTTGCTATGCCCGAGTGACGACTCCCGGCTTTACTCAGGCCGCCTTCTTGGCGCCCATGTCCTCGGCCTTCTTGATGGCCTCGTCGATGCCGCCGACCATGTAGAACGCCTGCTCGGGGATATGGTCCACCTCGCCTTCGACGATCATCTTGAAACCGCGGATGGTTTCCTTCAGCGTCACGTACTTGCCGGGCGCGCCGGTGAACACTTCGGCCACGTGGAACGGCTGCGAGAAGAAGCGCTCGCACTTGCGCGCGCGGTACACCACCTGCTTGTCTTCTTCCGACAGCTCGTCCATGCCGAGAATCGCGATGATGTCCTTCAGTTCCTTGTAGCGCTGCA
>CBJMMB010000422.1:0-1760 GCA_966430775.1 uncultured Dyella sp.
GGCCAGTGGACCTGGGTGGACGACAGGACGCTGCGCTTCACGCCGGCTGCCGACTGGCCGATCGGGCAGCACTACAAGATTCGCTTCGACATTCCCAAGGCCTTCGCCCATCACGTATTGATGGCCGATGACCATTTCGAGTTCGACATACAGCCGTTCAAGGCCGTGCTCGGCAAGGGCGAGTTCTATCAGGACCCGCAGGACCCCACCGCCAAGAAAACCATCATTCCGGTCGACTTCAATTATCCGGTCGATCCGGCGCAGTTGGAAAAGCGCATTGCGTTGAGCCTGGCCGGGCAGGGCGATCGTTCTTCGACGCCGTTGAAGTACAGCGTCACCTACGATCAATACAAGCTGCGCGCGTGGATCCATTCGCAGCCGCTGGACCTGCCGCGCGACGACGGTGCGGTGGCGCTCACGCTCGACAGCGGCGTGCGCAGTGCGCGCGGCGGCAACGGCACCGAGGCCGAATTGAAGACCAGCGTGCGCGTGCCGGGCTTGTACAGCCTCACCGTGGACGACGTTAGCCCAACCCTGGTCGACAACGACAAATACGAGCCCGAGCAGGTGCTGGTGATCAACCTGAGCGGCGCCGTGCGCGACAGCGACCTGGCCTCCCTGGTGCACGCCTGGGTATTGCCGGAGCGCAACCCGAACGCCGAGCGTAGCGACCAGGAAGGCAGCCAGGATGGCGACAGTAACGAAGAGCCCGCCGCCTACGACTGGAGCCCCGGCGAAGTCGGCGAAAACGTGCTGCGCAAATCGCAGAAGCTTCCGCTGGAAGTGGTGCCGACCGAAAACGACTACCAGGCGCTGCAGAGCTTCAAGTTCCACGCCAATCCGCGCCAGCGCATCTATGTGCGCGTGGAGAAAGGTCTGAAATCCTTCGGCGGCTACGTGCTCGGCAAACCGGCCAGCGCGGTCGTCACCGTGCCGGATTATCCGAAGCTGCTGCGCTTCATGGCCGACGGTTCGCTGCTTTCGTTGAGCGGCAGCAAGCGCGTCTCAGTGGTGTCGCGCAACATGGCCGGCATGCGCCTGCAGATCGGCCGCGTGCTACCGGATCAGTTGCAGCATCTGGTCAGCCTCAACCAGGGCGACTACAAGCATCCGCAACTGCCCTACGATTTCACCGAAGAACACATCGTCGACCGCTTCGAACTCAAGCGCGCGTTCCCCGCCGGCGATCCGGCGCATGCGCATTACGAAGGCGTGGACCTCGGGCAGTATCTGCAGTCCGGCAAGCGTGGCGTGTTTCTGCTGCATCTGTACGATTTCGATCCGGCGCAGGCCAAGAAGCAGGCCGAGCAGGAGGCCAAGGCGAAAGCGCGCGCGAAGCAGGGCATCGCGCCGCCGCCGCCCGGTGCACAGCCCGATCCGGATCCCGATACGTCGGCGGCAAGCTCCAGCGATACACCCAGCGATGAAGACGGCAACGGCGAAGAAGGCGGTTCTTCCGCGCAGGACAGCCGCCTGATCGTGGTCACTGACCTCGGCATGTTGGTGAAGCGTGTGCTGGATGGCAGCGAGGACGTGTTCGTGCAATCGATCCGCACCGGCCAGCCGGTGGCGGGCGCGAACGTCTCCGTGCTGGCGGTGAACGGCCAAACGTTGTTTGCGCAGGATACCGGCGCCGATGGCGTGGTGCATTTCCCCACCTTCAAGGGACTGGATCGCGAGAAGCGTCCGGCGTTGTTCGTGGTCAAGAAGGCGGACGATCTGTCGTTCCTGCCGATCGGCGGCGCCGACCGGCAGCTCGA
>CBJMMB010000423.1:0-1747 GCA_966430775.1 uncultured Dyella sp.
TAGACGTCGCCGTGATAGCGGTATTCCACGTCGTAGCCGATGATCTGGCGCTGCTCGCTGACCTGGGTGACCGGCTGGCAGACGGTCTGGGTGGAGCTGTAGGTCTGCCCGCCACTGGCCACGGAATTGCCGACCGCGCCGCCGGCCACCGCGCCGCCCACGATGGCGGCCGTGTTGCCGCGGCCATGGCCGATGGTGCTGCCGAGCACGCCGCCGACGACCGCGCCCAGCACGGTGCCCACGCCCTTGTTGCCCGGGGTCTGCTGGACCACCTGCTGGTCGTAGCACTGGGTGGAGGGGGCGGAGGTGCGGGCGATGCCGTAGACCGGATCGACGCGCAGTACATCGGCCCAGGCGAAGTGCGCGTTGTCCGGACCGGCCGCGCCCGGGGGCGGCGGATACCCTCCTTGCTGCGCCATCGCGCCGCTGGAAACCGCGGCGAGCGCCAACAGGGAGATCAACAGCGTTTTCTTGTTCATGGACAGCCTCCGGCAGAGGGATTCGGGCACTAGGGCCGCATAGCGTCATTGCAGCAAATTCACACTGAATCCACGCTTAGAACGGGCGTAACTTAATGCCCTGTTTTTAGGTCGTTTTTGGAAACTTTTAAAGTGATTTCCAGCGGCAACCGTGCAAGAGCTTGATAAGATGGCGGGCTCATTGACCCGACCGTGCCCTCCGCCATGCCGATCTCGCTCTACAACAGCCTCAGCCGCCGCATCGAGCCCTTCTCGCCGCTCGATCCGAACCGGGTGACGGTGTACCTGTGCGGGCCCACGGTCTACAACTATGTGCACATCGGCAATGCGCGCGGGCCGGTGGTGTTCGACGTGCTGGTCAAGCTGCTGCGCCGGCATTACCCGCAGGTGGTCTACGCCCGCAACATCACCGACGTGGACGACAAGATCAACGCCGCCGCCATCGAGCAGGGAGTGCCGATCTCCACCATCACCACCCGTTTCGCCCAGGCCTACCGCGAAGACATGGCCGAGCTGGGCATCGCGCCGCCGGACGTGGAGCCGCATGCCACCTCGCATATCGGCCAGATCATCGCCATGATCCAGGCCCTGATCGAGGCTGGCCATGCCTATGCGGCCGAAGGCCACGTATTGTTCGACGTCGCCTCCTATTCCGCGTATGGCGCGCTGTCCGGTCGCGATACCGACGAACTGATCGCCGGCGCCCGCGTGGAAGTGGCCCCCTACAAGAAGAACCCGACCGACTTCGTGCTGTGGAAACCCTCCACGCCGGAGCTGCCCGGCTGGGACAGCCCGTGGGGACGCGGCCGTCCGGGCTGGCATATCGAATGCTCGGCGATGAGCGCGGCGCACCTGGGCGAAACCATCGACATCCATGCCGGCGGCGTGGACCTGCAATTCCCGCATCACGAGAACGAAATCGCGCAATCCACCTGCGCGCACGGCGGCAAGGTGTTCGCGCGCTGGTGGCTGCACAACGGCATGCTCACCTTCGACGGGCGCAAGATGTCCAAGTCGCTGGGCAACGTGCTGCACGTGCATGAACTGCTCAAGCACCATCCGCACGAGGCGCTGCGCCTGCTGCTGCTGCGCGGCCACTACCGCCAGCCGCTGGACTGGTCGGACGCGGCCGTGGCGCAGGCCATCAGCACGCTGGACGGCTGGTATCGCGTGCTGCGCGAACTGGGTGACATCACGGTCGACACCACCCAGCCGTTGCCGGTGCCGGAGCGCCTGGAAGCGGCGCTTTGCGATGACGTGAACACCCC
>CBJMMB010000424.1:0-1734 GCA_966430775.1 uncultured Dyella sp.
CGACGTTCAACAGCGTGGTGGTTTTTGGTGACAGCCTGAGCGATGCAGGCAATATTTCGCTGGCGACCAACCCGAGCATCCAGCCGCCGCTGGAATTCACCACCAATCCCGGCGCGGTGACCGTGCAGAACGTGGCGAGCGGGCTTGGCTATTCGCTGACCGCCTCGCTGGCGGGCGGCACCGACTACGCCTGGGGCGGCGCAGGCATCAGCAACAATTCGCCGGGTACGCCCGCGACGGTGCCGACCATCACCAGCCAGGTGACGAGCTATCTGGCTACCAGCAGCGTCAATCCACATGCGCTGTATGCGGTCTGGGGCGGCGCCAACGACATCTTCAATGCGGCGACCTCGGTGGTCGCCGGCGCCACCGCGCAGCAGCTGATCGCGCAGACGCTGGCTGCCCAGGCTTCACTGGCGGTTTCCGCGGGCCTGATTCCGAACGATCCGGCGGCGATCGCCGCCTTCGAAGCGCAGATCACGCCGACCGTCACCGCGCAGGTCAACACCCAGGTCGCCGCGGCGGCTGGCGTTTCCACGCTGCAGACCGCGACCCAGGCCCAGGCCACCATCGCCGCCGCCGGACAGCAGGAAGTGAAGCTGATCGGCGCACTGCAGGCGGCCGGCGCGAAGAACATCGTGGTGTTCAACCTGCCCAACATCGGCCTGACGCCCGAAGCGCTCGAGCAAGGCAGCTCGGCGGCCGCCTCGCTCACCGCACTGAGCGTGATCTACAACAGCCAGCTCAACGCGGGCCTTGCGCATCTGGGCAAGGGCATCATCCCGGTCAACACCTATGCCCTGCTCAACCAGGTAATAGCCAATCCTGCGGCATACGGATTCGCCAACGTCACCACGCCCGCATGCGGCGTGGGCTCCAGCTCGGTGCAATGCGGCCCTGCGGGCTCAGGCCTGCCGTACACCTATGCGGCCGGCACCAACCAGACCTACCTGTTCGCCGATGGCGTGCATCCCAGCACGGCGGCGGACGTGATGCTCGGGCAGGTCGTACTTTCCGAACTGGCGGCGCCGCAGCAGATCTCGCTGCTGCAGGAAGCACCGCTGGCTGCCGTGACCACCCAGACAGGTGTGGTGCGCAATCAGATGATGGCCGACAGCTTCGGCAGCACCACGCGCGCCTTCGCCAACATCAATTATTCGAACCAGCAGTTCGACCAGCGCGCCGGTGCGCCCAAGACCACCAGCAACAACGTCGACCTCACCGTGGGTGCCGATGTGCACGCGACGGATTATCTGTCCGCCGGCGTGGCGCTGGGCATCGGCGAGCACTATGCCGATGTCAGCGGCGGCGGCGGTTACCGCCTGCAGGCGCTCACCGGTCTGGGTTATCTCACCTGGCACACCGGCGGCGCGTATGCCGGCGTGTATGGCGATTTCGGCCAGGCCAGCTTCACCAACATCAATCGCGTTTTCATGATCGGCAGCTACCGCACGCATGAAAGCGGCAAGACCGATGGCTCCTATGTCGGCCTGGGCCTGCACGGCGGTTACTGGTTCGACGTGGGCGCACTGAAGACCGGTCCGTTCGCGAACTTCGAATACCAGAACATCAAGGTCGACGGCTACAGCGAAAGCGGCAACGACGCCACCGCCATGTGGTTCGGCCGCCAGCAGCGCAACGCGGTGATCAGCACGCTGGGCTGGCGCCTGCAGGGTCACTGGCAGTACGACAGCATGGATCTGGGCCCCTATGTCGAGCTGGGCTGGAACCACG
>CBJMMB010000425.1:0-1713 GCA_966430775.1 uncultured Dyella sp.
TGGCCGGCAGCAAGAGTCCGCTGATTCTTTCGATCATGGCCAAACACGAAATCAATCTTGGCCTGGTGCTGGGCCTGGCCAAGATGTGCGCGAAGGAAGTGATGGAAGCCGAACACGACGAATCAGCGCGTGCAAGCTAGCTAAGACGAATTTCCCCCTCACGAAAAACCTGCCCCTCGTCACACTCTTTACGCCGCCACCAGGCGGCGTACACGCAAAATTGATTTTCTGCGAGCGAATGCAGCCTTTCACATTTGCGGTTTCACGCGCGTGTACCGCATCGTTAGCCCCGTTGTTGACGAATTAACCGGGGTTTTCAAAGTGAAAAATAAGTCAGCGCCGCAAGGCGTCCAGGGGGATGTTGTGTCCAGTTCAAACAATACACGCAAATTTAACTTCACGCGCGGTCGCAAGCTTTTCACCGCGATTGCCGCCTCGCTCGCGCTCTCGGCCTTTGCCTTGCCGGCTGCCGCGACATCCTGGTGGAACGCGACGCCGACGCTGACGATCGGCGCCACCGCGCTCAACGTGAAAAACTTCGGCGCCATGGGCAACGGCACGGCGGACGATACCGCGGCCATCCAGGCGGCCATCAATGCCTTGCCGTCCACCGGCGGCACGGTCGAAGTGCCGGCTGGCACGTACATGATCAATGCGCTGAAAGCTGTCAGCCTGCGCTCGCACACGCGCCTGCTGCTCGACACCGGCGCGACGCTGCAGGCCATTCCGAACAGCGCCTCGCGCTATTGGGTGGTGAAGGCGTGGGGCGTGAACAATGTGGAAATCGCCGGCGGCAGCATCGTCGGTGAGCGCACGCAGCACACGGGCACCACCGGCGAGTGGGGCTATGGCATCAACATTTCCGCGTCCAGTGCGGTCTATGTGCACGACATTTCCGTGTCCAATTGCTGGGGCGACGGTCTGATGGTCGGCGCATCCGGTTCGGGCACCACGCTGGTGCGTTCGACCGGCGTGACGCTGAACAACGTGAAATCCAACAACAACCGCCGCCAGGGCCTGTCGATCCTGCCGGCAGTGCAAGTGTACGTGGTGAACAGCAGCTTCACCGGTTCCAACGGTGCGGCGCCGCAGTCCGGCATCGACATCGAGCCGGCCACGCAGGGCCCCACGCAGCAGGTGCGCCTGGAAAACACCACGCTGGCCAACAACGTGGGCAACGGCCTGGAAGTGCACAACAACGTGTCCGACCTGACGTTGAACAATGTCACGGCCCAGAACAACCAGGGCTTTGGCGTGTATACCGGCGGCCCGAACGGCGTCGTGATCACCAACAGCAATATCACCACGAACTACCTGTTCGGCATCAGCATCTCCAGCACCACCAACAATGTGCAGATCGTGGGCAACACCATCGAGTGGAACTACGCCCTGTGGTTCTACCAGCACAACCAGTCGCCTTACAACGAAGGCTGGAGCCCGCGCGACATCTCCATTGCCAGCACGGCCACCAACGTGACGGTATCCAACAACATCATCTCGCCGATGAAGTGATGTAACGCTTGGGTGATGGGCAAAGGCGCCTTCTTTCTTCGGGAAGAGGGCGTTTTTGTAGGTTGGGTTAGCGCAGCGTAACCCAACGATGCCGCTTCGAAGCGTTGGGTTACGCTGCGCTAACCCAACCTACGGGCTGCGAGCCATCCTGCGATACCCGGATTGCTATCACCCCTTACGCATTCTGTTATCCATCCGTGA
>CBJMMB010000426.1:0-1667 GCA_966430775.1 uncultured Dyella sp.
CGCGTCAGCCTGTTCTTCGACAGCTCCAAGCGCAAGGAATACGACTATCAGGATCTGTCGCTGACCAGCCAGCGCGTGCTCGGCTGGAACTACGACTACTGGCAGCCGGATTGGACCTCCGCGGTGCAGACTGCGCTGGCGATCCAGGGCAAGGGCGCGTATCCGGCTTCGTTGAACGGCTTGCCCGCGGATTATGACAAGGGCGACGTGAACTACTACGCGGGTGGCGGCATCCGTCGTGACAACCTGGTGGGCTTGAGCAGCCAGCTCAGCCTGAGCAGCAACGCCACGTTGAACCTCGGCGCCTACTATCACAACGATCGCGGTGAGGGTCAGTGGGCCACGCCGTATGTGGCGTCGTCGGCCACGGTGCCGCTCGCCATGCGCACCACCGACTACGGTCTGGATCGCACGGGCGGAACCGCATCGTTGAACCTCACCATCGCCAACAACGACATCCAGATCGGCGCGTGGGTGGAAGATGCGAACACCAACCAGGAACGCAACTACTTCTACTTGAACGGCCAGTACACCTTCCTCAGCAATTTCTACGATTCGGAGGCACCGTTCGCGCGCGGCTTCTTCCAGAACTACCAGACCACCACGCGCATGGGCTACATCCAGGACACGCTGCACTTCATGGACGATCGCCTGACGGTGAACTTCGGCACCAAGGCGCTGGACGTGACCACCACGGCCAAGTCGCTGGAGCCGAGCGCGCTGTCCGCGGGTCGCATTTCCGCCCGCGAGAACTTCCTGCCGCAGGCCGGCGTGGACTACAAGATCGATCAGCACCAGGATGTGTACGCCTCGTACACCAAGAACATGGCGGCGTACGGTTTCCTGCCGTTCTCGCAATCGCAAGCCTCGTTCGACCAGGGCAAGAGCGCGCTGAAGCCGGAAGAGTCGCAGACCTTCGAGTTCGGCTATCGCGTGCAAGGCGCCGGATTTGAAGCCTCGGCCGACGCCTACTACACGCACTTCACCAATCGCCTGCTGTCGGTCAGCCCGTGTAGCGCCGTGCAGACCTGCTCGGCCATCATCAACAACGTGGGCTCGGTGCAGAGCAAGGGTGTGGACCTGGCGCTGATCTGGAAGCCGATCGACCACATGCGCTGGTTGAACAGCTTGTCGTACGCCAACACCAAGTACCAGGACGACTACCTCAACAATGGCGTGGTCGCCACCGCCGGCAAGTACGTGGTGGGAACGCCGGTGTGGATGTTCACCAGCGCGCTCAACTACAACATCGGTGCGTGGAGCTTCAACGTCGACGGCAAGTACACCGGCCGCCGCTACATCACCTATATCAACGATTCGTCGGTGCCCGCGTACCTGCTGTTCAACGCCGGCGTGAGCTACGACATCGGTGCGTGGTCGATCCTCAAGGATCTGAACGTGGCCTTCAACGTCACCAACCTCGCCAACAAGCATTACTTCGCGACGACGGGGACGAACGGTTACGTGGCGTCCGATCCGCAGGGTTACAACCAGACCTTGCAGGCGGGAGCGCCGCGGCAGTACTTCGTGAATATCAGTGCGAAGTTCTGATGTTTTAGGAACTTGTGCAGGCCGGATTTGGCATCCCGGCCTGCATTGTTCATAGTTCCTTATCGTCATTCCGGCGAAGGCCGGAATCCATGCTTCGTACTGGCGATGGATTCCGG
>CBJMMB010000427.1:0-1641 GCA_966430775.1 uncultured Dyella sp.
CGCGGTAGGCATCCAGCCCTTCCCGCTCGAACAAGGCGTGGCTGTCGCCCAGGTCAAACAATGCCCGCGAAGAGATGGCCACGACGAGTCGGTTGTCGTTGCTGGCATGGGGATCGTGGGCGGTTTTGGTGGGGCGGGTCATGGCGTCAATCTAGCGCGATCAGCGTAGGTTGGGTTAGCGCAGCGTAACCCAACAAATCTCCATCGAAGCATTGTTGGGTTACGCTGCGCTAACCCAACCTACGTCAGTCCGCCGCGAATTGTTCGTCGAGGATACGCTGCTCCAGGTTGTGCTCCGGATCGAACAGCAATCGCACGCCTTGCTCGGGGGACTGGCGCACTTCCACCGTGCGCACGTTGCGTACTTCCAGGAAATCGGCGGTGGCGCTGACCGGACGCTTGCCCGGATCGAGCACGCGCAGGCTCACCAGGGTGCGATGTGGCAGGATCGCGCCGCGCCAGCGGCGCGGACGGAACGGGCTGATCGGCGTGAGCGCCAGCACGTTGGCGTCCAGCGGCAGAATCGGGCCGTGCGCGGAAAGGTTGTAGGCGGTGGAACCGGCCGGCGTGGAAACCAGGATGCCGTCGCAGGTCAGGTTCTGCAGCTTGACGATGCCGTTGAGCTTCACTTCCAGATGCGCGGCCTGGTTGGTTTGCCGCAGCAGCGACACTTCGTTGAAGGCCAGCGCGATATGCGTCTGGCCGTCATCGTCGACCGCTTCCATTTCCACCGGAAACAGCTCCGCCGCATGCGCACGCGCGATGCGTTCGGGCAGCTCGTCCAGGTTGTGCTTGTTCATCAGGAAACCGACGCGGCCCAGCTTCATGCCGTAGACCGGCACACCGATCACGCGATGGGCGTGCAAGGTGCGCAACATGAAGCCGTCGCCACCCAGCGCCACGATCACTTCCGCATCGGTGACCGGCACATTGCCATAGCGATCCACCAGTTTTCGGAGCGCTTGCTGGGCAACGTTGGTTTCGCTGGCGACGAACGCAAGGCGCATGGTGGGGATCCATCAGAAAGCGTTGGTCGATCGAGCTTACGACAGGTGGAGCAAACTGACTATTCGTTGCGCTTTGCTCCCTCCCCTGCTTGCAGGGGAGGGCCGAGGTGGGGTTGCTGGAGATTGCCGCACTGTATGAACGAGCCGCAAGCTTGCTTCACCCCACCCCAACCCTCCCCTACTGCACGTAGGGGAGGGAGCTGTTTCGGCAAGTCCGAAATTACACCGGCACCTGCGCCAACTGCGCCAGGCGGCGCACCGCCACCGAAGCGATCGGGTAATCCGCGTTCTGGGTAAGGATTTCCGACAGCATGCTGCGGGTGTACTTCAAGGTGGGGTCGTCGCGGTTGAGCCATGCCTGCACCGGCGACACTTCGCTGTTGCCGCCGTTGAACGCCAGCACCTGGGTAGCTAGGGCGCGATGCTGATGGTTGAGTTCATCCAGCAGCGAGCCGCGTGCCTGCGCATGCCAGTGGCCTTCCACCGGCAGCGCTTCGATCTGGCCGCGCAGCCATTCCAGGTCCAGCGTGTGGCCCAGTTCGAAGAACACGTTGGCGACTTTGGCGATCGGCTGGCCGCTCTGCTGCGCCACTTCCACCATGTCGAGCATGGCGCGCAGTTCCGGCAGCTTGGC
>CBJMMB010000428.1:0-1638 GCA_966430775.1 uncultured Dyella sp.
AGCACCGACAACACCACACACGCCACCACGAACACGATGGCCGATACGGTCAGCAAGGGCCGCGCGCGCACGAAACGTACCGGCGCCCAGACCCGCCGCCGTGCGTGGACGGCATGATTTCCGTTCGAGGCGGCGCTGACGCCGTGCTCATCAGGCGATTGAACCGGAGCCGTCATGCGCGCTGATCCGCAAACTCAGGATGGCGCTCCATCCACACCCGCGCGTAGCTGCATGCCGGCACCACTCTCCATCCTTCGCGGCGCGCGGTTTCCAACGCCGTGCGCACCAGTTCGCTGGCAATGCCGCGACCGCCTACTTCCGACGGCACACCGGTGTGGGTGATGGTCATCACCCCATCGCGCAGGTCGTAATCGAGTTCGCAGACGAAGCCATCCACGGTGGCTTCGAAGCGGTGTGCTGCGGCGAGGTGCCGGATGTCCAAGGCCATGATGTCTTCCGCGGGTGTCGGGGTGCAAAGCATAGACCGCCTTTGCAGTCCCCGCGAAGCCCGGCAAGGCGGCGCCCGTTACGCCGCCACCTGCTCGGCCGTGCGCTCGCGACGCACGCGCACGGCCTTCGCCAGGCGCTCGAGCACGTCGACGGTGCTGTCCCAGCCGATGCAGCCGTCGGTGATGCTCTGCCCATAGGTGAGCTCGCAACCGGGCACCAGATCCTGGCGTCCGGCCACCAGATGGCTTTCCACCATCACGCCGTGGATGCGCGTTTCGCCGGCCTCGAGCTGGGTGGCGATGTCGGCCACCACGCGCGGCTGGTTTTCCGGCTGCTTGGCGCTGTTGGCGTGGCTGGCGTCGATCATCAGGCGCTCGGCCAGGCCGGACTTGGCCAGCACGGCGCAGGCGCTGGCGACGCTGGCGGCATCGTAATTGGGCAATTTGCCGCCGCGCAGGATCACGTGGCAGTCCTCGTTGCCGGCCGTGGCGGCGATGGCGGTGCGGCCATGCTTGGTCACGGCCATGAAATGATGCGGGCGGGCGGCGGCGAGCACGGCGTCCACGGCGATCTTCACATTGCCGTCGGTGCCGTTCTTGAAACCGACCGGGCAGGACAGGCCGGAGGCGAGTTCACGATGCGACTGGCTTTCCGTGGTGCGTGCGCCGATCGCGCCCCAGGCGACCAGGTCGGCGATGTATTGCGGGGTGATCAGGTCGAGAAATTCGCAACCGGCCGGCAAGCCCAGGGCGTTGATGTCGCACAGCAGGCCACGCGCCAGGTGCAGGCCCTTGTCGATGTGGTAGCTCTCGTCCAGGTCCGGATCGTTGATCAGCCCTTTCCAGCCGACCGTGGTGCGCGGCTTTTCGAAATACACGCGCATCACGATTTCCAGGGTATCGGCGTGCTTCTCGCGCTCGGCGACAAGGCGTCGGGCGTACTCCATCGCGGCGGCGGGATCGTGGATGGAACAGGGACCGATCACTACGGCCAGGCGGTCGTCTTCGCCATGCAGGATGTTGTGCAGGGCATGGCGGGACGCGGCGACGGTGGCGATGGCCGCTTCGCTGGCCGGGCAATCGCGCATTACGTCGTCGGGGGTGGGTACTTCTTTTATTTCGCGGATGCGAAGGTCGTCGGTACGGCTGGTCATGGCGGGAAGGTCCTGTTGGTTGTCCGGCGACCCAA
>CBJMMB010000429.1:0-1623 GCA_966430775.1 uncultured Dyella sp.
AGCGCGGCATCGGCGTGATCCACGGCGGCGCCAACTCGCTGCGCTTCACCCCGCATTTCAAGATCACCAGCGCGGAAGTGGACATGGTGATCGACCATGTGCGACATGCGTTGCGGGAAGGGCCGCGCAAGAGCGAAGCGCAGGCAGCGTGATGATGTCTCTCCTCTCCCCATGCGGGAGAGGACGGAATCGTAGGCTGGGGTGCAAACCCCAGCATCGCCATGTCGATCGAGATGACGACGTTGGGGTTTGCACCCCAACCTACGGAAGATAAAGCGCCGCGAAACGTTGGCGTCCATCGCTCCCTGCTCCCCCGTTCCCCTCCTTCTTCACACGGCATAGACTGCGCCAGCCGGTATCCGCACCGGTCACCCTTACAGGAGGAAGCATCATGTCCATGCGTCTGAACCTGCTCGTCGCCGGTGCCGCCCTGGTTTTCGCCAGCGCCGCCTTCGCCGCCGCACCGCAAGCCAAACCCCTTTCGTCGTCGCAACAGAAAATGGCCGATTGCAGCCACGCTGCCAAAGGCAAGACCGGCGCCGACTACAAGAGCTCCGTCAGCAGTTGCATGAAAGGCGATACCGCCGCCGCTGCGCCGGTCAAAATGACCCAGCAGCAGAAGATGGCCGCATGCAGCAAGGAAAACGCTGGCAAGAAGGGCGCTGACTACAAGAGCGCCGTGAGCGCCTGCCTAAAAGCACATTGATCGCTGAATTTCGAGGCTCAAGGCGCCGCCATCCGTTGGCGGCGCCTTTTTCGTTTCCGGCTATGCTTGCGGCACATCCTTCGCGTAACCGCCCGCATGAAGATCGTCGAAGTCCGCCATCCGTTGATCCAGCACAAGCTCGGCCTGATGCGCCGCGCCGGCATCAGCACCAAGGAATTCCGCGAGCTGGCATCCGAGGTCGCCTCGCTGCTCACCTATGAAGCCACCAAGGATCTGGAAACCGTCGAGGCGCAGATCGAAGGCTGGGCCGGTCCGGTGCGCGTGCAGCAGATCAAGGGCAAGAAGATCACCATCGTGCCGATCCTGCGCGCAGGCCTAGGCATGCTGCCCGGCGTGCTGGAATTGATCCCTTCGGCCAAGGTGAGCGTGGTCGGCCTGCAGCGCGACGAACAGACACTCCAGCCGATCACCTACTACGAAAAACTCACCGGCCGCATGGACGAACGCATCGCGCTGATCGTCGACCCGATGCTGGCCACCGCCGGCACCCTGGTCGCCACGGTGGAGATGCTCAAGGCCGCCGGCTGCAAGCGCATCAAGGGCCTGTTCCTGGTCGCCGCGCCGGAAGGCCTGCAACGCATCGAGGCAACGCATCCGGATGTGGAGATCTACACCGCGGCGATCGATGAGCGGCTCAACGAGCACGGCTACATCCTTCCCGGGCTGGGTGATGCGGGCGACAAGATTTTCGGCACTAAGCAGTTGCCCGCTTGATGTAGGTTGGGGTGCCTCAACGTCATTCCGGCGAACGCCGGAATCCAGTTAAACCTGGCGTGCGAAGCACACAACATAAAATTTTTTGTGCGCTCCGCGCAGGTTGCTCAGACTGGATTCCGGCGTTCGCCGGAATGACGACAAGCTAAAGATCAGCCCGCAGTGCCAGTCGTGGTCATGCG
>CBJMMB010000430.1:0-1611 GCA_966430775.1 uncultured Dyella sp.
CTGACGCAGAGCCTGTCGCAGGTGCAGCTTATCCGCGGCGGCTCCAGCCTGCTGTATGGGCCAGAACCCGCGCCGGTGATCAACCTGGTATCCAAGCGCCCCGCGCCGGGTACGCCGCTCACCGTCAGCACCGAAAACGTCGTGGGTCAGCGCGGCTTGTTTTCCAGCTACAACGTGATCGAACGCAACCAGGGCGCCTGGGCGTTTCGCGCGGACGCCGGTTACGTGCATAGCGATGGCACGCGCGGCAACGATGGCTCGCAGAATCGGCAAACCGATCTATACCTGGCGTACAAACCGGATGAGCATCAGCAATGGTGGCTGGATTTTCACGCCATCAGCGCGGTATCCGGCGACCCGGGACGCTTGAGCTACACGCTGTGGCAACGCGATCCGCGCACCGTCACCACGCCGTACAACCGTGATTGGGCCAATCGCGATCAACTCGTGCTCGGCCACACGCACGACTTCGGCCATCGCTGGTCGCTGGAAGCCAAGCTGTGGTTCACCTATCAAGACCTGGTCAGCCGCTCGGCAAAGGCGCAACTGCCGGGCCAATTGCCACCGGCCAGCACCACGCTGCAGGACGAAGCCTTCCGCACCTATGGCTCCGACGTGCGCCTGCGCAAAAACTGGGGGCAGGGCAATGCGTTCACGGTTGGCGCCGTGCTGTTCCATGGCAGCGATCCGTTCCGTCAATGGAGCAGCCCGGATCTGACCGTGGCGCGCGATGACCGCAGCGGCAAGCAGATCCTCAACCAGCGGCGCAGCACGCAATACGCTTCGGTGTTCGCTGAGAACGTGTTCCGCCTGCCGCATCGCATCCATATCGTGCCGTCGGTGCGGCTGGAACGCGAACGCGTTGCGGTGGACGAAACGACGCGCCCGCCGTTCCTTTCGCGTCCGTTGATCCATGAAGCGGACACGCGCCATATGCCGCTGTTCGGCCTCGGGCTGGGCAACGATTTCGGCCACGGCAACGAAACCTATTTCAACGTATCGCAAGGCTGGCGCCCGTTGCGCTTCTTCGACATCGCGCCGCCTTTCAGCAATCTCGCGCAAGGGCATGCGGCGCAGCTTTCCAAATCCGTGTCGTGGGAAGCGGGCGTGCATGGTGCGCCGGTTGCCGGTTTGTACTACGACGTGAGCGTGTTCTGGATCAATTTCCGCAACCGTCTGGAAACGCAGTACATCAACGCGATCGACACCGTTTACGTAAACACTGGCGATACACGCAGCCGTGGCCTGGAAGCGCAGCTCGACTACGATTTTTTCGCGTCGACCGACTACGCCACGCAAGGTGAGCATCTGGAAGCGTTCTTCAACGCCAGCCTGCTCAACGCGCGCTTCACCGCCAGCCGCATCGCCGGGCAAATTGGCAAGACGCCGGCGTTCTCGCCAGATTACCTGCTGAAGACCGGCATCACCTGGCGTAACGAGCGCGTCAAGCTGAGCCTGACTGCCGTGTCTTCCGCGGCGCAATATTGGCAGGACTCCAACCAGGCCTTCGGCAGCGGCTTGACCTATATGCCGGCGCGCATTCCGGCCTATACGGTGGTGGACGTGGCGTCGGATTGGCAGTTGAATCCATCGCTGCGGTTGCTGGCAGGC
>CBJMMB010000431.1:0-1598 GCA_966430775.1 uncultured Dyella sp.
CGCGATTGCAAACGTTCGCGCGCGTAGTTGGCGCTGTTCTGCCATGCGCGTTCGGCCAATGCCAAACCTTGCACGCCCACCGAAAGGCGCGCCGCATTCATCATGGTGAACATCGCCGGCAAACCTTTATGCGGTTGCCCGATCAGATAACCCTCGGCCTCATCGAAATTCATCACGCAGGTGGCCGAGCCGCGAATGCCCATCTTGTGTTCGATCGCGCCGGCGTAGACGTTGTTGCGTTCGCCCACCGAACCATCGGCTTTCAGCTTGAACTTCGGCACGATGAACATCGAGATGCCGCGGCTGCCGGCTGGCGCATCGGGCAGGCGCGCGAGCACCAGGTGGATGATGTTTTCGGCCAGGTCGTGATCGCCGGCGCTGATGAAGATCTTGGTGCCGGTGATTTTGTAGCTGCCATTTTTTGAAGACGTGTGGTCGCCGGGTTCGGCGCGCGTCTTCAGAAGGCCGAGATCCGAACCGGCCTGCGGTTCGGTCAGACACATGGTTCCCGTCCACTGGCCGGCGACGATCGGCTTGAGATACGTGTGCTTCTGCTCGTCCGTGCCATGCAGCTCCAGCGCATGACAGGCGCCTTCGGACAAGAGCGGATACAGGCTCCACGACAAGTTGCCGGACTGGAACAGCTCGGTGGTCGCCGTGCCCAGCACCGAAGGCAGCGCCTGGCCGCCGAATTCCTCCGCCATGGTGAGCCCGGCCCAGCCGCCTTCGGCGAATTGCCGGAAGGCTTCCTTGAAACCCTTGGGCGTGGTGACGGTACGGCTGGCCTTGTCGAAATGGCAGCCTTCCTCATCGCCCGATGCATTGGTGGGCGCCAGCACCTGCTCGCTCAGGCGGCCGGCTTCTTCCAGCACCGCATCGAGCAGGTCGCGGGTGTGGCCCTCGCCCCCTTGCAGCTTGGTAAGTACCGTTTCCGCGCCAAGTACGTCGAAGAGTGCGAAGCGCTGATCGTCGAGCGGGGCCTTGTAGAGCGTCATGACGGAATCCTTCGTAGAGCGTTAGCGATACGTGTTGGGCACGCCGGGGACCGGCGAAAGGAAAGAGTTGCTGGTGAACGGGAAATCGCGCGGATTCTTGTTGTCCGGGTGATCTTCCAGATTGGGCATGGCATGCACGGTGCCGTTGAGCGTGTAGGGCAGGGAGCCGGCGCTGCCCTTGCCGGCGATCGCCTGCAGGGCCTGGCTCATCTCCGGCGTGGGCAGCACCTCGACTTGCACCACGTCGCCGGCGAAGGTCGGGATATCCAGCTCGAACTTGGCGTGCACGCGCACCGGAATGCCTTGCGCAATCTGCAGCCGGCCTTCGATCGACTGGTAATCCATGCCGGTGTAGCTGTTGTTCTGGATGCGCAGGCTGAGCTGCCAGGCGCCGCTGGGCTCCACCTTCATCTGCTGGATGGTGATCGTGGGCGGGAACACGCTCTGGCGTTGCGGCCCACAGGCGGTGAGCACGCCAGCCAGTATCAAAAGAGCCAATCCGTGGAGCAGTCGTTTCATGGAAGCACCTCAAACGATTGTTTGAATATAGCAGGGAACGGGACAGGTGAAATGGGACCGCGCAACATGCCAAATGTTTGAAAC
>CBJMMB010000432.1:0-1582 GCA_966430775.1 uncultured Dyella sp.
AGGCGATCGAAGCGGCGGCGCGCGTGAACGGCGCCGCGGCGGTGTTGTTCGTGGACCTGGACGCCTTCAAGGCGGTGAACGACAGCTACAGCCACGCCATCGGCGATCGTCTGCTGGTGAAAGTGGCGCAGCGCATCCGTCGCGAGCTGGGCGAAAACGACGTGGCCAGCCGCATCGGCGGCGACGAATTCACCGTGCTGCTCGGCGGCTTGCGCACGCGCGAACAGGCCGCGCAGTTCGCCAGCCGTCTGCTGCAAAGCCTGTCCGAGCCGATGTTGATCGGCGACTACGAAATCGTGATGAGCGCCAGCATCGGCGTGGCCGGCTATCCGCTGGACGGCAGCGATCCGGTCACCCTGATCGCCAACGCCGACGCCGCCATGTACGCGGCCAAGACGCAGGAACGCAACACCTTCCGCTTCTACACGCCGCTGATGCACGCCGATGCGCGCATGCGCCTGATGCTGGGCGCGGATCTTCGCCAGGCGCTGATCCGCGACGAATTCCACCTGGTGTTCCAGCCCAGCGTGGAACTGCGTAGCGGCCGCATCGTGGCGGTGGAAGCGCTGGTGCGCTGGCGCCATCCCGAGCGCGGCGAGCTGATGCCCGACGAGTTCATCCCACTGGCAGAAAGCCTGGGCCTGATCCGCCGATTGGACGCCTGGATCATGCGCGCCGTATGCAACCAGATCCGCCTGTGGGACGAAGCCAAATTACCGCCGATCCGCGTGGCGGTGAATGCATCGGCCGCCACCTTCGGGCACCCCGGTTTTATCGACAGCGTGAAGCAGGCTTTGCAGGCCAGCCAGATCTCGCCCAAGCGGTTGCTGTTCGAAATCACCGAAAGCGCGATCCTGCGCCTGGGCGAAGCCACCGAGCAGACCATGCACACCTTGCACGCGCTGGGCATCGGCATCGCCATCGACGATTTCGGTACCGGCTATTCCTCGCTGGCGTACCTGAAGTTGTCGGGCATCGATTATCTGAAGATCGACCGCTCCTTCATCACCGACCTGCCCAATAGCGCGAACGACGTGGCGATCGTCGAAGCCATGCTCGCCATCGCCCGCAGCCTGGGCATGTGCACGATCGCCGAAGGTATCGAAACCGCCGAGCAACATGATTTCCTGCTGCGCGCCGGATGCGCCGAAGGGCAGGGCTACTACTACTCGCGCGGCCTGCCGCCACAGGAAATCGAGCGGATGCTGTCGCCAAACCCTAGGCATGAGCCATCGCGGTTGCGTTTGGTGCCGCCAAAGTGATTTGCGCGCGTGAGTTGATCTAGCCTCACCGTCATTCCGGCGAACGCCGGAATCCAGTGCAAATACATCGTGCGAAGCACTCAACACAAGATGTCGTGTGCTTCGCACAGCATATTCAAACTGGATTCCTCGCTCCTCAAGGCCGAGCACATCCATGTGCTCTCCCCGCGTACCGGCGTTCGCCGGAATGACGACCAGAGAGTTTGAGCATGGGCGCAAATCAAGCGCTCAAAGCTTCACATCCACCACCATCTGCTCGTCCTGATACATCTCAGGAAACACCTGCTTCAACCGCGCCACCTTCGGCGCATCGTTGACCA
>CBJMMB010000433.1:0-1581 GCA_966430775.1 uncultured Dyella sp.
GGCCACGATCAAAGTCCATGCGATTTTTTTCATAGTGTTGCCCCTTGACGGTTTTTGCGGATGGATAAATTCGGCGTAGCGATGGCGCAGGCTACGCGCTTTGTTGTGAGGGAAAATCCAATTGCACGTGCAAGCCCGGGTTGGCGTCGCCGAGCGCGAGCGCGATGCCATGCAGATCGGCCACGGCGGCCACCAGCGACAGGCCCAGGCCGCTACCGGGTGAACTGCGCGCGGCATCGAGACGCACGAATCGCTTCAGCACCCTGCTCCGTTCCTGTGGCGGAATGCCGGCGCCTGCATCTTCGATGATCAATCGGCAACCCTGCTCGGTGGCGGCAAGTTTTACGCTGACCGGCGTTCCCAGCGGTGTATGGTGCAACGCGTTCTCGAGCAGGTTCACCAGCATTTGCGTAAGCAGCAGGGCATCGCCGTGAACGTGCACGCCGGTGGCGATCTCGACCGTGAACGTGCGCTCCTCGTCTTCCATCACCGGACGATAATCATCGACCAGCCGTTCGAGCAGCGCAGACAAGGCCACGTCCGCAAAACCTTCGCGCCGCTGCCGGCTTTCGATCTTCGCAATGCGCAGCAAGGCGGCAAACGTATCCAGCACGCTGTCGACGTCCGCTACGGCACGCTCGCAGGCCTTGCTGTAACCCTCCACACTGGTAGCTTCTTCCATCGCCGCTTCCAGGCGCTGGCGCATATGCGTGAGCGGTGTGCGCAAATCGTGCGCGATGTCGTTCGATACCTGGCGCAGGCCTTCCACCAGGCTCTGGATACGTTCGAGCATGCTGTTCAAGGAGAACGCCAGGCGATCGAATTCGTCGCCGCGACCGGTCACCGCGACACGCGCGGCGAGATCGCCCGCCGCAATGCGCGACGCCGCATCGGCGATCGCTTCCACGCGGCGCAGATAGCCGCCCGCGGTCACCATGCCGCCTACCAAGGCGAGCACCACGGCGGCCAGTCCCGCCCAGGTGAAGACGCTTTTCAGCAATGCATCCAATTGGTCGACGCTGGCCAGGTCGCGGCCGACCACCACCATGTTGCCGTCATCCTGCACGGCGCCGAAGACCAGGATACGGCGCACCAGATCTTTTCCATCCCGCGGTCCTTCGTCCTGCTCGATCGTGCTCCAGCCGGGTGTCGGCTGTTTCAGGATGTCGCCGACGATCAGGTTGTGATGCGCGTCGAACAAGCTGTAGTCATAGGCGCCCCTGGGCACCTGGGCGAGCGAACGTCGTATCGAGCCTGCACGCTGGGCCGCCGGATGCGCGATCACTTCCGCAAATTCGTCGGCAATGGTCTGCCGCAACTGGTTTTCGATGTAGTGGCGCGCGGCGAACCAGGAAACCAGAAACAATGTCAGCGCGATCAATGCGAACAGCAACGCCTGCAGCACCGCCAGGCGGAACGCTGCGCTGCGCAGCCGTGCGCCCACATGCACGTTCACGCCCAGGGGCATTCAGTGCCCCTGCTTGACGGACAGCATGTAGCCTTCGCCGCGTACAGTACGAAGAATACGCGGACCGACCTCGCGCTCGATCTTGCTGCGCAGGCGGCAGACGTGCGTATCGA
>CBJMMB010000434.1:0-1560 GCA_966430775.1 uncultured Dyella sp.
CATGACCTCTGGCAGGGGAAGCGAGGTAGGGTCTTGGCTCTACCATCGCCGGCAATCCGCCCGAGGGGCGGTCATCCTTTTGTTGTCCTTGCGGGTTGTCCCGTCAGGACGCCGCCCGCCGGAGTTGCCGAGTGAAATCCCATACCTTGCATTTGCGCTTGATCGCCGCCGCCGTGATGGCGGCCTGTTCCTGGTCGGGAATCGCCGTGGCGCAATCGTCACCGGAATTTTCCGGCGACGTGCCGGCGCCGGTCGATCAAGCGTACGCGGGCACGCTCACCGTCAACGTCGATCTCAGCGATGCCGGCAAGCGCATCTTCCGTTCGCACGAAACCATTCCGGTGAAGCCGGGCGCGCTGACGCTGTTCTATCCGAAATGGATTCCCGGCGAGCACGCGCCTTCCGGTCCGGTGTCGAACGTGGCAGGCCTGATCATTCGCGCGAACGGCAAGCAGCTGCCGTGGCGCCGCGATCTGCGCGACATGTTCACGCTGCATCTGGACGTGCCGCAGGGCGTGAATCAGCTCGATCTGGATTTCCAGTTCCTGTCGCCCGGCGAAGGCGAGGGCAGCAACTTCGGCGCGAGCGTGTCGACCGCGCCGAACCTGGTGGACATGGAATTCAACCAAGTGGTGTTCTATCCGGCCGGCTATTACACGCGGCAGATCCAGATCCAGCCGACGGTGCAACTGCCGCAGGGCTGGAAGTTCGCATCGGCATTGGAAGTGGATAGCCAGTCGGGCGATACCATCCATTTCAAGCCGCTGAGCTTCAACAACTTCGTCGATTCGCCGCTGATCGCCGGCGCGAATTTCAATCGCGTCGATCTTACGCCCAAGGGTGGTGCGCCGGTGTACTTGAACGTGGTGGGCGATGCGGCGAAGGACGTGAAGCTCACCGACAAGCAGCTCGAACAACAGCGCAACGTGGTGACGCAGACCAACTTCCTGTTCGGCGCGCATCACTACAGCCATTACGATTTCCTGCTTACGCTGTCCGACCACACCGGCCACTTCGGGCTCGAGCATCACCAGGCCAGCGACGATCGCCTGCCGGCCAATTTCTTCACCGACGATGACATGCACCTGTACGCGGCCAGCCTGATGCCGCACGAATTCGTGCATTCCTGGAACGGCAAGTTCCGTCGCCCGGCAGATCTGTGGACGCCCAACTTCAACGTGCCGATGCAGGACGATCTGCTGTGGGTGTACGAAGGCCTCACCGATTACTGGTGCGGCGTGCTCACCGCGCGCGCCGGCCTGTGGACGCCGGCGCAGTATCGCGATTCGATCGCCAACATCGCCGCCGCGATGAGCTACCGCACCGGCCGCGCATGGCGCTCGCTGCAGGATACCGCCGACGCCGCGCCGCTCACCTATTACGGCTCGGAAAGCTGGATCAACTGGATCCGCGATACCGATTTCTATCCCGAAGGCCAGCTGCTGTGGCTCGACGTCGATACCAAGCTGCGCGAGCTCAGCGGCGGCAAGCATTCGCTGGACGATTTCGCGCATGCCTTCTATGGCATGGACAACGGCAGCTACGTCACCAAGACCTACA
>CBJMMB010000435.1:0-1551 GCA_966430775.1 uncultured Dyella sp.
CGGCGACTGTCCCCACACGGCTGTATCGAAGCGTGCCGTGAAATCGCCAACCCCCATTGTTTTGGCGGAATTTCACCCATCGCAAAGGAGACAGTCATGCAAAAGAGCAATGCTTCGACAGCCTGGCCCACGCTTGCACTCAGTTCGCTGGGCACCACGATTTGCGCTGCACTTTCCACCACCGCGCTGACGGCCATGCCGATACAGGCGGTGCATGCGCAGACAGCGTGCGCGGCGCCATGGAGCGCCTCGACCGTCTACACGCAAGGCAACGTCGCCAGCGAGAACGCCATCAATTACGTGGCCAACTGGTGGACGCAGGGCAACGATCCGGCCACCAACAATGGCGGTGCCGGCAGCGGCCAGCCCTGGACCTCGCAGGGAAGTTGCGGCAGCTCGCCAACACCCACGCCAACGCCAACGCCAACGCCAACTCCCACACCCTCCGGAAGTTACGGCGCCAACGACGAAGCGGGCGGGGTAGTGCAGTTCTATGCCGATGGCGGTACGTGGGCCGATCTGCATTACACGCTCGCCGGCGGCAGTCAGCTCAATGTGCGCATGAGCAATAGCGGCACCGACAACACCTATGATGTTTCCGGCCTTACCAATGGCGAGCAGGTGAGCTACTGGTTCACCATCGGCCAGAGCGACGGCTCGGCGGTGGATACGCCCTCGCAGACATTGACGTACGCAACGCCGACACCTACGCCAACACCCTCGCCATCAGGACCGACATTCCCGGCCGCAGGCACCACCTTCAACCTGGTCAACGGCACCAACGGCGCCTATGCCGACAACCAGATCTACTGGACCATGGTCGGCCAGGATCCGGCGCACCCCGGCACCTTCGTGCACGTCGATTGCTCGGGCAACCTGATTCCGATGGCGCCGGGCGACAACGGCGCGCTGAGCAAGAACGGGCAGAGTTACGCGGACTATTCGATTCCATTCTCGCAGTGCAAATCCTTCACCGTGCCGCAGATTCTTTCCGCACGCATCTACCTGAGCGTAGCCAGCCCGATGTATATCCAGGCGGTGGGCAATCCGGTGTACGGCTATACCGGCCCGAACATCGACAACCCGACCGATCCCAATATCAACGTGACCTTCGACTTCGTGGAAGTGAATATCAACGCCACGAATTTCTATGGCAACACCACGCGCGTCGATCAGTTCGGCATGCCGATTCGCCTGGAGTTGCAGGATCCCAGCGGCTACGACCAGACCGTGGGCGAAACCGAAACGCGCGCCGCGTTGTTCCAGGAATTCGTGGCGCAGGTGCCGCAGCCGTTCCAGTCGCTCGCCCAAGTGCAGGCGCCGTACCGCATCGTGGCGCCGGCGCACGGTAGTTTTGGCGCCGGCGGTAGTCAGTCCACCTATCTGGACAGCTATATCCAGGCCATCTGGAACCAGTACCGCAGCCAGTCGCTGGTGTTTACCGATGCGCAGGGTACCTTTACCGGCAATGTCGTCGGCAACCAGTTCGTGTTTACCGACGGGCAGGGCACGTACTACATCAACAATGTGCCGACCACGCAGGAAGTGCTG
>CBJMMB010000436.1:0-1535 GCA_966430775.1 uncultured Dyella sp.
TTCACTTCCGGGCTGGTCAGCGCCTTGGCCAGTTTCTGCACGCGCGGATCGTCCTTGTTGTCCGGGCGGCCTACCAGGTAATTCACGTACGGCGAGTCCTTGCTTTCGATCAGCAGCGCATCCTTGGTCGGATTGAGGCCCGCGGCGAGCGCGTAGTTGGTGTTGATCAGCGCCAGGTCCACTTCGTCCAGCGTACGCGGGAGCATCGCCGCTTCCAGTTCCTTGAACTTCAGGTTCTTGGGGTTGGCGGTAATGTCCTTGACCGTAGCCAGTTCGTCGTTCGGATCTTTCAACGTGATCAGGTTGTGCTTGGCCAGAAGCAGCAGGGCGCGGCTGTTGTTGCTGGGATCGTTGGGGATCGCCACCGTGGCGCCGTCAGGCAGTTGGTCGATGGATTTGAGCTTGTGCGAGTACGCGCCGAACGGCTCGATGTGCACGCCGGTGATGATGACCAGATGGGTCTTGCGCTCGCGGTTGAAGGCATCCAGGTAGGGCTTGGTCTGGAAGTAGTTCACGTCGATGCTTTTCTCGTCCACCTGCACGTTCGGCTGCACGTAGTCGGCGAACACCTTGATCTCCAGGTTCACCCCTTCCTTGGCGAGGATCGGCTTCACTTCCTTGAGGATTTCCGCATGCGGCACTGCCGTGGCGGCCACGGTCAAGGTCTGGCTGCCGGCATCGCCGGAGCCGGAGGACGAGCAGCCGGCCAGGAGCAGGGCGGCGGCCAGCAGAGCCATCAGCTTTTTCATGGAAGCAATCCTTGTGCGGCAGGCCAGAATAGCCGTCCATACGGATGGATGCAAAAACGCGGCGGCAATGGCCTCAACGCCGGCTGTAGTGCGCCACGATGCGGTCGCCGAGCATCTGCAGCAACTGGACAAGTACGATCAGCAGCAGCACCGTCACCACCATGTAATCGGATTTATAGCTGAGGTAGCCGTAGCGATAGGCCAGGTCGCCCAGGCCACCCGCGCCGATCGCGCCGCCCATGGCGGTATAGCCGACCAGCGCGATGGCGGTGACGGTGACGCCCGCCCACAGGCTGGCGCGCGCTTCGGGCAGCAGCACGTGGCGCACGATCTGCCAGGTAGTGGCGCCCATCGCCTGCGAGGCCTCGATCACGCCGCGTTCCACTTCGCGCAGCGAGGTTTCCACCAGGCGCGCGAAGAACGGCGCGGCGCCGATCACCAGCGGCGGAATCGCGCCGCGAATGCCGAGCTTGGTGCCGACCAGCACATAGGTCACCGGCATCAGCACGATCATCAGGATGATGAAAGGAATCGAGCGCAGCACGTTCACGACCAGCGACAGCGCGCCGTACAGCTTGGGCATGGCGTGCAACTGGCCTTTGCCGGTGAGAAACAGCAGCACGCCGAGCGGCAGTCCGATGATCACCGTCAACAACAGCGAGCCGCCCAGCATCAGCAGCGTATCGACGCACGCCTGGCCCATTTCGCCCCAGTCGTCGATATTGGGAAACAGCGTGTGCAGCACGGGAAGATGGGCAGCGATCATCGGGCAAGCTCCTCCACTTC
>CBJMMB010000437.1:0-1532 GCA_966430775.1 uncultured Dyella sp.
TTCCAGTCGGGCATCATCGGCGGCGCGCCGGGCTCGTCGAGCTTCCTGCCGATCACCTACGGCGGCATGCAGACGCAGTTCGACACCACCGCGTACCGCAACCGCTACGTCACCAACGATTACAGCTTCAACCTGAAGTGGAACGTCAACGATCGGTTGCATCTGAGCTTCGATGCGCAGGACACCAAATCCACCTTCAACAATTTCTATTACTACATCCGCGAGATGACGCAGGCCAATTGGGGCCTTACCCTGCACGGCAACAGCGCGCCCAGCGTCAGCCTGCTTTCGCCCAATCCCAATCAAACGGCGGCGCAGTATTACAGCGATCCCAACAACGCGTATTGGGCGGCGGCGCAGGATCACTTCGCCAATTCCTGGGGCAACCAGCGCACCTTCCGCCTGGACGGCACCTTCGATGTGGACGCGAGTTTCCTGGACAACATCCAGTTCGGCGTGCGCCACTCCGACCAGCGTGAAACGGTGCAAAACTCCGCCTACAACTATGAGGGCATCAGCTCGCCGTACGGGCAGAACGCGGTCACCGCGGCCGATACGCCAGGCGCCGCCTCGCTGTACACACTCAACCTGCCGGGCTTCAGTGGCAGCAATTTCGGCGGCATCACAGCGCCCTTCTTCAACCTCAACCCGCTTACGCAATTCCACCAGGCGGCGGCGATCATCCAGCAGATCAACCAGCAGGCGATCGCGATGAACCCGCCTGGCAGCGTCGGCCATTACTACACGCTCTATCAGCGTCCTCAATACGTAACCGGCGATGTATTCGTGCCGGGCACGTTCCATCTGCCGCAGGAAGTCGCCTCCAACCAGGAGAAGACCAACGCGGCCTACGTACGCCTGAACTTCGGTAACGACAACACCGATTTCCTGAGCGGCCTACAGATCAGCGGCAACGTGGGCATGCGTTACGTGCACACGCAGGATGACGCGACAGGCTACCTGACGGTGCCGAACCAGGCGGCGGTACTCAACGGCATCAGCATCGCGCAGTACTGCCTCAACCAGACGCAAGGTGGCAGCACGCCGGCACCGGGCACGTTCTGCGCGCTGACACCGGCGCAGCAACAGCAATACATGACCTTTGCCAATGGCGCGTACAGCCCGATCACCGCCCGCAACTCCTATGACAACTGGCTACCCAGCTTCAACCTTGCGGTTGGTTGGACCAGCGACCTGATCACGCGCTTCGCGTTCTCCAAGTCGATTTATCGACCCACGCTCAACCAGCTGCAAGCAGGCCAGTCAGTCAACGGCCTACTTCCCTACGGCACCAACGGCAGCTCCGTGCCGACGGTGGGTAATGGCTTCAGCGGCAGCAATCCATATCTGCTGCCCATCACGGCGCACAACTTCGATATCACGCAGGAATGGTATTTCGGCCATGCCGGTTCGATCTCTGCCACGCTGTTCTACAAGCAGTTGAACAACACCATCCAGACCATCACCAGCGTGGTCAACACCACGATAACGAACAACGGCGTGAGCTATCCGGAGCAATACACCATCGGCCT
>CBJMMB010000438.1:0-1532 GCA_966430775.1 uncultured Dyella sp.
GACAGCGTCACCCGATCCGCTTCCTTGCTCACCTGCAACGGAAACACTTCCGGCAACGCGCTTACCCAGCTGTCGATCGCATCCGCGCGCACCGTGCCGGTATACGTCAGCGCGCTCAAATCCGCGTCGAGAATATGCACCGGCTTGTTGGCATAGCGATTCAGATTGGCGATGACCACGCCCAGCGGTTCGTCGATGAACTCCAGACGATCGCTGCGCCACGCGGTTGCCTGTGCGGGCGCGATGGTGTCGATCGCCATCGCCATGGCGTCGGGATCGAAGGAGACGCGCTGGCCCGCAGTGGCTTCCAGCACATTGTTTTGATTCGCGCCCGCGCGCAGGTCGGCGATCGCCACGCGTCCCTGCGTCACCGCCACCATCACCCGCTCGCCGGTGCGGCGCACGTCGAAGGCGGTACCGATGTCGTGTACGGAGATCTTGCCCGCCTTCACCACGAAGGGGCGACGCGCATCGTGCACCACATCGAAAAAGGCCTCGCCGCCATCCAGTTCCACGCTGCGCCGGCCGCGGCTGTACTGCACCGTCAGCGTGGAGGCGGCACCCAGCGCCACCTTGGTGCCATCGGGCAAGGTGAAGTTGCGGTTCTGCGCGATCGCGCTCTGCAAAACCTGCGCGGCGTTACCGAAGCGGGTCCAGCCGACATAAAGCGCGCCGGACAACACGACCGCCGCGATGGAAGCCGCAGCCGCCAGCGGAAGCCAGCGCCGCGGTGGCGCGGCAGGCCGCGAGAACGTGTTGATCAGCGCCTGGCGCGAAACGCGATCGAGCTGGCCGAATCGCTCGGCCAACGCGCTCACGTGTTCGAACGCCTGCAGATGTCGCTCGTCCTCGGCGGTCCACGCCAGCCATTGTTCGATCGTATCGCCGCTATCGTCGGGTTCGCGCAGGCGCACCCACCAATCGGCGGCGGCGCGCAGAAGCGTGTCTTGCTGTTGTTGGCTTGCCATCACGGCATCTCCTTCTCGTCGACGTACGCGCGGCAATGAGCCAGCGCATGGGCGACGTGGTAGCGCACCATGCGCTCGCTGAGTTTCATGGTTTGCGCGACGCTGTTGAAATCGCGGCCCTCGATCACGTGCATGACAAACGCCTGGCTCGCCTTCACCGGCAGTTCGCGCAACGCCTGGCGAAGTCCGGCCACCTGCTCCACCGCCACGGCGTGATGGTCGGGGCTTTGCTCGTCCACCGGCTCGTCGTGCGATTGCACGATGGCGAAATCGCTGCGTACCTTGCGTTTGCGCAAGCGGTCGATGGCCAGGTTGCCCGCGATCTTGAACAGATAGCCGCGCAGGGATTCGACTTCCTCGCGGTTGTCCATGGTCAGCATCCGCAAATACGCTTCCTGCGCCACTTCCTGCGCATCCGAAAGCGAGTTGAGGCGGCATTGCAGAAAAGCGATCAGCGCGCGGTTGTGCTCGCGGAACAGCTTCTCGATGTCGCTCACGTGTACGGACAGTGTCACGGTGCTCATGGACCCTCGTGGACCGTCAAAAGCCTGCCACAACCGCGCG
>CBJMMB010000439.1:0-1521 GCA_966430775.1 uncultured Dyella sp.
CTCCGCATGTCCGCAGCCCAGGAACACCCGGATCATCTACGGCGCAGTCTGTCCAATCGCCATCTGCAATTGATCGCCATCGGCGGTGCGATCGGCACCGGCCTGTTCATGGGGTCGGGTAAGACGATCAGCCTGGCCGGGCCGTCGATCCTGCTGGTGTACCTGATCATCGGCATCATGCTGTTCTTCGTGATGCGGGCGATGGGCGAGCTCTTGCTGTCGAACCTGGAGTACAAGTCGTTCATCGACTTCTCTACCGATCTGCTCGGGCCATGGGCCGGATTCTTCTGCGGCTGGACCTATTGGTTCTGCTGGATCGTCACCGCCATCGCGGACGTGATCGCGATCGCCTCATATGCGCAGTTCTGGTTTCCGGGCCTGATGCCATGGGTGCCGGCAGTGCTGTGCGTGCTGTTGCTGCTGGCCTTGAATCTCACCGCGGTGCGCGTGTTCGGCGAGCTGGAATTCTGGTTTGCGCTGATCAAGATCGTGGCGATCATCGCCCTGATCGTGATGGGCCTGGGCATGATCGTGTTCGGCTTTACCTCGCCGTCGGGCCATCACGCTGCGCTGGCGAATCTTTGGAACGATGGCGGCCTGTTTCCCACCGGCGTGGGCGGTTTCTTCGCCGGGTTCCAGATTGCGGTGTTCGCGTTCGTCGGCATCGAACTGGTAGGCACCACGGCGGCGGAAACGGCCGACCCGACGCGCAACCTGCCCAAGGCGATCAACTCCATCCCGATACGCATCATCCTGTTCTACGTGCTGGCGCTGGTGGTGATCATGACGGTCACGCCCTGGCGCCTGGTGCAGCCGGGCAAGAGTCCGTTCGTGGAATTGTTCATGCTGGCCGGCATTCCCGCGGCGGCGAGCCTGATCAACTTCGTGGTGCTGACCTCGGCGACCTCGTCGGCCAACAGCGGCATTTTCTCCACCAGCCGCATGCTTTACGGCCTGGCCGAAGAGAATCACGCGCCGGGATTGTTTGCGCGCCTGTCGCGTGCGGCGGTGCCATCGCGCGGCCTGATGTTTTCCTGCGTGTGCCTGCTGGGCGGCGCGATGCTGGTCTATGTGGTGCCGAACCTGGTGACGGCGTTCACCTTGGTCACCACGCTATCGGCCGTGCTTTTCATGTTCGTGTGGTCGCTGATCCTGATCGCGTACATGGCCTACCGGCGCAAGCGGCCGCAGTTGCATGCTGCATCCACCTACAAGATGCCGGGCGGCGTATTTATGTGCTGGGCGTGCCTGGTGTTCTTCGTGTTCGTGCTGTGGCTGCTGACCTTGCAGTCGGATACGCGCGAGGCGCTGCTGGCCAGCCCGGTCTGGTTCGCCATCTTGGCGGTGGCGTATGCATGGAAGGGACGGCGTGCGGCGATGGTGGCAACGCCGCGGCCTGAGGACGCGTAGGGCCACGTAGGTTGGGGTGCAAACCCCAACATTTTTATTCCTGTCGGCATGGCAACGTTGGGGTTTGCACCCTGATATATCCCCACGTTTTGCTTTGCGCTCCTTACTCTG
>CBJMMB010000440.1:0-1519 GCA_966430775.1 uncultured Dyella sp.
CCGCGACGCGCCTCGTACGCCTTCAAATGCGTATACGCCAGCCGCAGCATCGGCAGTTCCAGCCCTGCCGCTTCGCCACGCATCAACAGGTCGCCGATGACGTGATCGGCCTCCACCGCGCCGCCGCGTTCCAGGTCACGCATCATCGATGCGCTCAGCGCCGAGCCCGGTTCGGTCAGCACGGAGCGGCCGCGTTCCAGCACGACGTCGCTGGGTGCATGCCCATGCGCTTGCGCCACGCGGCGGCAATCCTTGAACAGATCCAGCGTGGCCCGCTCGCCGCCCGGCGCCGCGACGATGTCGCCGACCGATGCGCGCATCAAACAAGTGATACCTGCCAGCGAGGCGAGGAACACCCATTTGTCCCACATGTCCTGCAGGACGGCGGTGCTCAGGCGCGGCTCGAAGCGGGCGTTCGACATCGCCTGCGCGATGCGTTCCACGCGCGGCGAGCGGCTGCCGTCGCGTTCGCCGAAGGTAAGGCTGTGCGATTGATTGAGATGACGCACCACGCCTTCGGCATCCAGCGTGGCGGCGATGATGCACTGGCCGCCGAGCACGTGCGTCGCGCCGAATCGCGCATCGAGCAGATCCAGGTGCCGCATGCCGTTGAGCAACGGCAGGATCGCCGTCTGCGCGCCGACCGCGGGCGCCATGTCCTCGATCACCTGCGGCAAGTGATAGGCCTTGCAACTCACGACGATCAGGTCGTAGCTGTCCTTCAGCGACGATGCCTGCACCGTGGGCGGCGAAGGCAGCGTGACGTCGCCGGCCGGGCTGCGGATCTGCAGGCCGTTGCGCGCCAGCGTTTCCGCGCGCGTCTTGCGCACCAGGAAGGTGACGTCCTCGCCGCTTTCCAGCAAGCGGCCGCCGAAGTAACCGCCCGTCGCGCCTGCACCGACTACGAGTATCTTCATCGCCGCATTGCCTTCATCGAGAAAACCGACGGCATTATCCACCAGCGTGGTGCTGGGCAACATGCATACGCGGCAGCCTGCCACATGACGTTCCCCGCGCTTGCTGTCATCATGTCCGGCGCCTGCTCCAGGCTAGGCTGCATCAAGGGATCTTCGCGTGTTGAAACGCGCAGCACAGCAACGCTTCGTGGCATGGCTGGCCTTGGCCGCCATGGCCCTGATCGTGCTGATGCCGGTGGTGTCCCGCTCGATGCCCATGGATGGCATGGCGATGGGCACGTCGTCCGCGCCGGACGATGGATGCCCGGTGCATTCGGCGCATGCGGATCACCGCCATGCGGGCATGCCGGATCATCCGGATGATCCCACCGCGCGATGCGGTTATTGCGTACTGCTTTCGCATACGCCGGTGGTGGGATTGGGCGCTGCCCTTGTCTTGCCGAGCGTGCAGCATCCATCGTTCTTCTTGCGCACAACGATGCCGCGCGGCGTGCCGGCCGAGCCATTGTTGAGTGCGCACCCGCGGGGACCGCCGTTGTTTGTCGAAGGTTGATTCGGCAGCGCTATTAGTTTTTGCTCGTCATTCCGGCGAAGGCCGGAAT